>CAYJNU010000117.1:5754-18622 GCA_964371005.1 uncultured Verrucomicrobiota bacterium
GGTCAGCCCCGGCGGCGGTTGATTTGCTTTGGGCGCTGTTGCGCCCACGTTGGTTTACTGCCGTTCCTTCACCAGCACTTCGACGACGTGTGGGTCGGCCAGCGTGGTGACGTCGCCGATTTGATCCACGGCGTTCTCGGCGATCTTGCGCAGGATGCGGCGCATGATTTTGCCCGAGCGCGTCTTCGGCAGCGCGGGTGCGAACTGCAGCTTGTCCGGTGCGGCGATGGGCCCGATTTCCTTGCGGACGTGCATGATCAATTCCTTCTTGAGCTCGTCGCTCGGATGGACGCCGTCCTTCAGCGTGACGAAGGCGTAGAGGCCCTGGCCCTTGATGTCGTGCGGCATGGGCGCGACGGCGGCTTCGGCCACCTTCGGATGGCTCACCAGCGCGCTCTCTACTTCGGCGGTGCCGATGCGGTGGCCGGACACGTTCACCACGTCGTCAATGCGGCCCATCAGCCAGTAGTCGCCGTCCGGGTCAATGCGGCAGCCGTCGCCGGTGAAATAGATGTCCTTGTACATCGTGAAGTAGGTGTCAATGAACCGGTCGTGGTCGCCCCAGGTGGTGCGCATCATGCCGGGCCACGGCTTCTTGATGCATAGCTTGCCGCCTTCGTTCGGGCCGACGGGCGAACCGTCGTCGCGCAGGACGCAGGGTTCGACGCCGAAGAACGGCCGGCTGGCGCTGCCGGGCTTGAGGGTGTGCGCGCCGGGCATGGGCGTGATGAGATGCCCGCCGGTCTCGGTCTGCCACCAGGTGTCCACGATGGGGCACTTCTCCTTGCCGATGACGCGGTAGTACCACATCCAGGCCTCGGGATTGATCGGTTCGCCGACGGAGCCGAGCGTTTTGAGCGAACTCATGTCGTACTTGTTCGGCCATTCTTCGCCGAGGCGAATGAGCGAGCGGATGGCCGTGGGCGCGGTGTAGAACTGCGTGACCTTGAATTTCTCGATCATCTGCCAGAACCGACCGGCGTCCGGGAACGTGGGCACGCCTTCAAACATTACGCTCGTGAAGCCGTTGGCGAGCGGTCCATAGACGATATAGCTGTGGCCCGTGACCCAGCCGATGTCCGCCGTACACCAGAAGGTGTCGTTCTCGTGGATGTCGAAGACGTACTTGGTAGTCAGGGCGCAGTGGATCAGGTAGCCCGCCGTGGTGTGAACGACACCCTTCGGCTTCCCGGTCGAGCCGGAGGTGTAGAGCATGAAGAGGATGTCTTCGGCTTTCATGACTTCCGGGGCGCATTCGCTGGAGGCGGTCGCCATGACTTCGTGCCACCAGAGGTCGCGTCCGGCCGTCATGTTGCAGGGGCTGTCGTTGCGCTTGTAAACAATCGCCTTCTCGATGCTGGGGCAGGACTTGAGCGCTTCGTCGGCGATGGCCTTGAGCGGGATGTTCTTGCCCGCGCGCAGGCCGCAGTTGGCCGTGATGAGCACCTTGCAGGTCGAGTCGTTGATGCGGCCCGCCAGCGAGTCGGCGCTGAACCCGCCGAACACGATGGAGTGAATCGCCCCGATGCGGGAGCACGCCAGCATGGCGATCGGGAGTTCGAGCACCATCGGCATGTAGATGGCCACGCGGTCGCCCTTCTTGACGCCGCAGGACTTCAGGACGTTGGCGAACTTGCAGACCTCGGCGAGCAACTGCTTGTAGGTGATCTTGGTGACGTCGTTCTCCGGCTCGCCCTGGAAGATGAGCGCGATCTTGTCGCCCTTGCCGGCCTTGACCTGGCGGTCCAGGCAGTTCACCGAGACATTCAACTCGCCGTCCTCGAACCAGGTGTGCTGGATTTTGCGCGAGGCGGTGTTCCACACGTATTTGCGCGCGACGGTGGGCTTCTTGTACCAGTCGAGCGTTTCGGCCTGTTCGAGCCAGAACTTGTCGGAGTCGTTGACCGAGCGGTCATACATCTTCTGATATTGCTCGGCGTTCAGGTAGGCGCGCTGGACGACCTCCGCCGACGGCGGGAAGGTGCGGCCTTCTTGCTGTAGTGAACTGGTGGAAACGGTTTTGATGGGTTCGCTCATAGGTGTGCGTTTGCTATTTCGGGTTTAGTTGTTTGCAGAGTCTGCGTATCCAGCAGGTGATGTCCGCAACCGGCGGCCCTGCCTCCGTCAGCCGGTTGGGTTTCAAGAGCATGATACTTGAAAATGTTCTGGCGCACCGCGCGCAACGTGGCGTCGAGTTCAGGCTCAACGCGCTGCCGCTGCTCGGCCGTGACGGGCAACTGACGGTCCTGCAAGCCGCCCGCCCAATCTGAGTTGCCGAGCATCACGCCGCCGAGGCCAAGGCTGTAAATGTCCGTATCACCTTCACCTTCGC
The DNA here is from genome assembly GCA_964371005.1 of uncultured Verrucomicrobiota bacterium. Taxonomy (GTDB): domain Bacteria; phylum Verrucomicrobiota; class Verrucomicrobiia; order Limisphaerales; family MWDV01; genus MWDV01. The sequence goes on from CAYJNU010000117.1 coordinate 8,087, forward strand.
CGCCAAACGTGCGCCAAGCCAGCGCCCAGCCGCGCACGGTGTGTTCGATGTGATAACCGCCACCGCCGGCCACGAGGATCGGCTTGCCAAAAGCCAGAAGCTGCTGCGCGACCTCGGCCACGACGTTGTTGGTCATCATCAGGTGCGTCAACGGATCGCCCGCCAGGATGTCCATGCCGAGTTCGACGACGATGACGTCGGGGTTGTACGCCTTGAGCAGCGGCGGGACGAGGGAACGATACGCGCGGAGAAAGGCGTCGTCGTAAGTTTCGGCGGGCAACGGGATGTTGACGTTGAAACCCTCGCCCGGACCTTCGCCGATCTCGTTCTCGAAGCCGCCCCAGGGGTAAAGCGTCTTGCCGCTCTCGTGCATCGAGATCGTCAGCACGTCGTTGCGGCGATAGAAAAAGTCCTGCGTGCCGTCGCCGTGGTGCGCGTCCACATCTACGCACGCGACCCGTTTGCCAGCGGCGGCAAGACGATGGCACGCCAGCGCGACGTCGTTGAGGAAGCAGAAACCGCCGGCGTGTTCGGCGTGCGCGTGATGAAAGCCGCCAAGGAGATTGAAAACGATGTCGGCTTGCTTGGTGAGCAGGAGGCGGGCGGCGGTCAACCCGGCGCCGCACGCCCACGCACTGTAATCGTACATGTCCCTGAACACCGGCGTGTCCATGCCGCCAAGGCCCATCTGGAACCCGAGCGGCGTGAGATCGCCGGCGGCGGCGCGCTGGAGTTCGGCGAGGTAGTGCGGAGTGTGAAGGAGTTCGAGTTCGGCGCGGGTGGCTTTGCGGGGCGGGAGTTCGAGGCGATCCGGACTGCCGAGGAGACCAAAGGAAGCGAGTCGCCCGCGGGTCTTCCCGGCCCGCTGCGTTTTGAAGGGGCAATCGGCCGGATAACTGAACGCTTCAGTTTCCGGCGAATAAACAAATGCCAGTTTTCGGTCGCTCATCCGCTTGACGGGAGGGCGTCGGATTGTTCAGAGCCCGCGCCCCCGTCCCGTCAGCAGCGCCTACGCGAATTCCAGGTCGTAATGGTAAACGTTGCCGACGAGCTTGCTGCCAATCTTGCACTCCGCTTTGTTGAACACCGCCTGCATGGGCTTGTTCTCGACGAGCACCTCCGCCGTAAAACCGCCGATGCCATTCCGGCGGGCGATGCGCATGAGGTGTTTGAGGAGGAACGTGCCAATGCCGCGTTGCTGCCACTTGTCATGCACCGTGAAGGCGACCTCGGCCCGGTTGGTCTTCGGGTCGAGATAGTAGCTGCCGATCCCGATGATTTGCTCACCATAGGTCTCGGGCAGCACGCCCAGAATGCAGACGTCGTTGCGGTGGTCAATGTAGGCGAAATCTTCGATCTGCCGGCGCGGCACGACGCCGTCTTTGACGGCCTGCATGAACCGGTAGTAAATGGACTGTTGCGAGAGTCCGTAAAAATGCTCGCGCATGCGCGGCACGTCGGTCGGATGAATCGGGCGAAACAGAATCTGGTTGCCGTCGTTCGTGAGGAACGTGGTGCGCAGCTCTTTCGGGCCGACGATGATCTTGCCTTCCTTCTCGGCGAGCTCGGCGGCGAGGTACTTGGCCTCGATGCCTTCGCGCAGGAGTTGCGCGCGGAACTTGGGATGCGCGATGCTGATCAGCGCCAGCGCGCGTTCCGCCACGCTCTTGCCGTGCAGATACGCCACGCCGTACTCGGTCACGATGTAGTTGACGCCGGCCCGCGTGGTGACGACGCCCGCCCCAGGGCTGAGCCGTGTCACGATCCGCGAAACCTTGCCGTCCTGCGCCGTGGAGGGAATGGCGATGATCGCTTTGCCCCCGTGCGCTTTGGCGGCGCCACGGTTGAAGTCCACCTGGCCGCCCACACCGGAGAAGAATTTCGTGCCGAGGGAGTCCGAGCAAACCTGGCCGGTCAGGTCCACCTCGAGCGCGACGTTCACGGCCACCATCTTATACTGTTGGCTGATGATGTAGGGGTTGTTGACGTACTCGGTCGGCTGGAACGAAAAGATCGGATTGTTGTCCACGTAGTCGTACAGCCGCTTGGTTCCCAGACAGAAACTGGCCACGATCTTGCCACGGTCGAGCGTCTTGCGCTTACCGGTGACGACGCCGGCTTCGATCAGCGGGATGATGTCGTCCGTGATCATCTCGGTGTGGATGCCCAGGTCCTTCTTGTTCGTCAGGAAACTGAGCAGCGAATGGGGAATCTTGCCGATGCCCAGTTCGAGCGTCGCCCCGTCGTCCACGAGCGCCGAAATGTATTCCCCGATCTGGCGCGTCACGTCCGTAACCTCCGCGGAGGGGACTTCGAGGATTGGGTCCTCACTTGGCACGAGGGCGTCAATCTCGAACACGTCAATCAGCGAATCGCCGTGCGTCCAAGGCATGTTGGGATTGATTTGGGCAATGACGAGCGAGGCGTTCTCGGCGGCGCTCTTCACGATGTCCACCGACACGCCCAGGCTGCACTGGCCGTTCTCGTCCGGCGGCGTGACCTGGATCAACACGGCGTCCAGCGGCAACTGGCCCGAGTTGAACAGGCGCGGAATATCCGAGAGATGGATCGGCGTGTAGTCGCCCAGGCCTTCCTGAATGATGTCGCGCACGTTCTCGGCGATGAAGAACGAGTTGATCCGGAAATACTGCGTCAATTCGCGGTGGGCGTAAGGTGCGTCGCCGAACGTGAGCAGGTGGACGATCTCCGTGTCGGGTAACTCGCGCGCGCGCTGAGCCAGAGCGTGGACAAGTTCCAGCGGTTCGGCACAGCCGGTGCCGACGAACACGCGCTGGCCCGGCCGGATCTTCTTCACCGCTTGAGCGGCGGTCATGACCTGTGAAGCATACTTCTGCTTCCAGGCCGGATCGTACTTAATGAGAGACTTCGTCATGGTCGTTAGTGCCAATGCCGGCCAGGCTCATGCGGGCGTCTGCGACGTACGCCTGCATGCCCACGGGGCCGACGATAAAGGGATTGATGTCCAACTCCAGAATCCGCGGATAATCCGTGGCAAGCTGGCTGATGCGTTGGAGCGCGCTGGCGATGGCTTCGAGGTCCACCGGCGCCTGTCCGCGCGCGCCCTGGAGCAAAGCGTAGGAACGCGTGCCCTTGAGCATCTGCATCGCTTCGTCCTGCGTGATGGGCGCGAGGTAAAAGGTCACGTCCTTCATCACTTCGACGAAGATGCCGCCCAAGCCGAACATCAGGAGCGGACCGAAATTCGGATCGCGCGTCATGCCCAGGATCACTTCGCGTCCGCGCGTGCCCATCTTCTCCACGAATGCGCCGCGCAAATGCGCGTTGGGCGCACGGCGCTGGATGCGCACCATCATGAGGTCGAAGGCGTCCCGGACCTGCTCGGCGTTGGCGAGGTTGATCCGCACGCCGCCGAAGTCGGACTTGTGGATGATGTCCGGCGACGAGATCTTCAGCACCACCGGGTAGCCGATGCGTTCGGCGATTTCCACCGCCTCGTCCGCGTTGCGCGCGATCTGGCCGTCCAGAATGTTGAAATCGTAAGCGCGCAGGATTTCCTTGGCCTCGACTTCGCCGACCTGCTTGTTGCCGCTGCGGACGTGCCATTGGATGACACGCTCCACCCGGCGCCGGTTGACGCCGAAACGGGTGACCACACGTGGCGGACGGCTGCGCCAGGCCGAGTAATCGCACATCGCCATCAGCGAGGCTACAGCGCGCTCGGGCGACGGGTAGTTCGGAACCCCGGACGCCATGAGATGGTCCGTTGCCTCGGAAACCAGCTCGCCACCCATGAAGGCCGCGAGCACGGGTTTCGTGCCCTTGTGCGCGGCGGTCAGGCGCTTCGCCAACGCCAACGGTTGGGTCATGTTCTGCGGCGTGACCAGCACAATGATGGCGTCAATCGTGTCATCCTCCTGCACCAACTCGAACGCCTTCATGTAACGATCCGGGTCGGCGTCGCCGATGACGTCCACCGGATTGCCCACGGAGGCCGCGGCGGGCAAGACCTCGCGAAGCTGCTGCCGGATTTCCTCGGACGGCGGCACCATGCGCAGGCCGATGATTTCGGCGGCGTCGGCGGCCATGATGCCCGGCCCGCCGGCGTTGGTGATGACGCAGACTCGACTTCCACGCGGCAGCGGTTGCGCGGCGAAGGCGCGCGCAAAGTCAAACAGTTGCTCAAAGTTCTCTGCCCGGATCACGCCCGCGCGCTTGAAGGCGGCGCCGTACGCCATATCCGCGCCCGCCAAGCTGCCCGTGTGGGACGAAGCTGCCTTGGCGCCCGCCTGCGTGACACCCACTTTCAGAATGACGACCGGCTTGATGGCGGCGGCTTCCTCGGCCACCTGGAGAAACTTGTTTCCATCCTTGATGTTTTCGAGATAGCTCGCGATGACGTTGGTGTCTTTGTCTTCCGCGAGAGCCTGCAAGAAATCCGCTTCGTTGAGGTCGGCTTTGTTCCCAATGCTGATGACCTTGCCGAGACCGAGCTTCTCCTTCACCGCCCAATCGAGAATCGCGACGCACAGGGCGCCGGATTGGGAGATGACCGAGATGTTGCCCACGGGCGGTTGGGAGGCGGTGAACGTGGCGTTCATCCGGTGGTGCATGTTCAGCACGCCGAGGCAATTCGGTCCCATCAGCCGCACGCCGGCGTTGCTGCACAAATCCACCAAATCCTGTTCTAATGCGGCGCCCGCAGCGCTGACTTCTTTGAAGCCAGCGGTGATGACCACGACCGCTTTTGCGCCAGCACGGATGGCACTCTCAATGCCCGCTTTCACTGCGGGTGGGGGTACGACGACCACCGCCATATCAATGCTGCCCCCGTAGGCTTCCAGGCTGGCGTAGCACTTCAAACCCAGCACGTCGGCCGCGGCCGGATTCACCGGAACGACCGTGCCCTTGTATCCGCCGTTGATGAGATTGGCGACAACGGCGTGGCCCACCTTGTCGGGACTGCGTGAAGCCCCGATGACGGCCACCGTGTTTGGATAAAGCAACGACTCAAGCATAACCATCAATCGAAATTCAGACTCTTCACTCGACGCACAAAACTCGCCAGTGAGTTTTCAAAGACGCTCACAAACCGTTTCCGCTCCGCAGCAGCATTTTTGGCACACCCTGGAGCGGTGCATTCCAGCGCTTCGGAATCCAGCCTCGCCTCATGCTCACAAAAGTCTGTGGCCCAATTTGGATTTTCGCCCCAGTCATGCCTTGCCCCTCTTTGGCAAAGGTTCACCCTTTTTTGCGAAAAGCGGCGGGACGGCGACTTCCGATATCGTGAACGCCATCTGCTCCTTCGCCAAAACGGTTGCCCGAGTAGCTGCCACACTCGCAGCGGCGACCCAAGTCACTTGCCCAACAACTGCGAACGATACTGAGTCGGCGAGTGCCCAAGAATCTTCTTGAAGACACGGTTGAAATGGGTCAGCGACTGGAAGCCAACTTCGAACGCGATTTCGCTGATGCGCAGGTTCGGATTCAGGAGCAGATTCTTGGATTTCTCGATGCGCACGCGCGAGAGGTAATCCGTAAAGTTGATTCCCGTGATCTTCTTGAACATCTTGCAGAAGTAAAACGTGCTCGTGTTAACGGCCTTCGCGACCTGGCCCAACGAGAGATCCTCGGCTTGGTGTTCGATAATGTATTCCTTGGCCCGCGTGATCACCGGTGGCTCGGTGTTCCGGTGCTGCACCAGCACCTGATTGCTGATCATGGAAAGGTGCTGTGCGAAGATGGTCAAAAGCTTGACGACGGACTCGTGTTGCCGGGGAGAGATGACCCTCGTCTTGAAAAAAGCCTGCTTGAGTCTGTTGCGATCCAGGGGCAAGCCCCAGCCTTCCAGCAGCGTCGCCGCGCGATCAAACTGCGCCTGGGTCGGCGGCTTGCGGAAGACCTGGCCCGTCTGCAGAAAGCCCACCACTTGATCTCCCAATCGCACGGGCACGGCGGTGTCACTCAACCCGGCGAAGCAATTCATCGTGTGGGCACCGACGACCGCCGAGTCGGCCAGCCGTTCCTGAATCTGCAAACACGCGGCGCACGACCGGCTCTTCTCCGACATGATTTCGCAAAACGGGCTTTCATTGCGCTTGCCATGGTGGGCCAGCCGCCACGACTCGACCGGTCGGAGCGAAACCAGCAAACCCGTGGCTTCCGAGAACGCACGCTCGTAATCTTGATAAACCCGGGAGTTCGCGAGCGCCTCGATCAGGCTGCGGCTCTCAGCGGCCGGCATCAAAGAAACCTTGGTCCGACTCTCGTTCTCATCGGGCTTCGGTGGGTTGCAAACGCCAGCCACCTGCCCTCGGCGATTGGAACTCCGGGTCGGGCGGGCAGCTTCGGCTTTACGCTCTTGCCCAGCAGCCGGCTGGGCAATAGTTGTTTGCATGACGGCAAATTAGGCCAACGCACCCAAACTCACAAGCGCGAACCCGCCGCTCGGGAGACTCTCGCCAGACACCTCCGCTCAGGACTTGGTGCCTTCCGTGATTTCGGCTTCCAGCAAGTGCGCGTAGCGTTGGGAAAGCTCATGAACCAAAGCCGATTGCGGCAACGCTTGCCCATCCAATTCACGAGCGCCAACGACGCCCCAACTGCTCAGGGACAAGCAGATGCCGCTGGCTCGCAGCAATTCCTCCGGCCGCGGAGACCCTTCGCGCGTGGGCAACCCCAAGGTCTGGCAAATGTCCAAGATAATGCTGCGCGTCACGCCGGCCAAAACCCCGCTGGCGACCGGCGGCGTGCAAACCACCTCTCCCTCGATCCAAAACAGATTGCTGCTCGCGGCTTCGACCACGTGTCCGTCGGTGTTCAAGAGCAAAGCCTCGTCAGCGCCTCTGGCCTCGACCTCGGCGCGAGCGAGCACCTGAGCAAGCTTGTTGCAGGTCTTAAATTGCGCCAGCGGGTCGCGCGCGGGCAGGCGAAACGAGGCGGTCGCCAATTTCCATCGCGGAGGTTCCGGCGAACTCCAGCCAGGAAACGGATGCAGCGTCATCACCAGAGTCGGCTCGTTCGCACCTGTGGGCGAATAGCCGCGCGGGCCGATGCCACGGCTCAAAGTCAATCGGAGCAACGCCTCCTGATGCCCATTCTGCCGGATCAACTCATTCACGAAGCTGGGCAGCACATCGCTGGCAACGGGCAGGCGGATGCCCAGGAAGTCAGCGCCACGCTTCAAGCGGTCGAAGTGTTGCGCCCAGCGAAACGGTCGCCCGTTGGCAACCCGGATCGTCTCGAACAAGCCATCGCCGTATAGGAACCCGCGGTCGAACACGGACACGGTGGCGCGTTCTTCGGACACGAACTGGCCGTTCAGGAAGACGATCATGTAGATGCGCTGCGGGTCGCGAGTTGCGAGTCGCGTGAGGTCAATGATGGGACTGCTTCAGCCTGGACAAGGGCGAGCGCGGCGCGAAAACCGGCCGCCTTGGCCAGCGTTTCCTCGTATTCCGCTTCCGGCTGCGAGTCCGCCACGATCCCGGCGCCGACCGGGAAGAACGCCATGTTGTCTTTGCAGATCGCCGTGCGAATGATGATGCTAAGCTGGCTTTCGCGGTTGAAACCCAGATAGCCCAGTGCGCCGGTGAACGGACCGCGCGCCGTCGGCTCCAACTCGTCAATGATCTCCATCGCGCGGAACTTCGGAGCGCCGGTGATGCTGCCGCCGGGGAAACATGCGGCCAACGCCGCCAGATGCGTCACATCGGGCCGCAGGCAGCCTTCCACCGTGGAGACGAGATGTTGCACTTGCGCGTAGCGTTCCAGCCGCATCAGGTCCGGTACCTGCACGGAGCCGTATTCACAAACGCGCCCGAGATCGTTGCGCAACAGGTCGGTGATCATGACCAGTTCGGCGTTTTCCTTGGCGCTGCTCTGGAGTTCATGGCTCAGCCGCGCGTCCTCGTTCGCGTCCAGCGAGCGCGGACGAGTCCCTTTGATGGGCCGCGTAACAATGCGCGAACCGCTCAACCGCAGGAAGGATTCCGGCGAAGAGGACACCAGTTGGAAATCGCCGCAGTCCAGAAACGCCGCGAAGGGCGCCGGTGAAACCGCATTGAGGCACTGAAAGAACCCCCAGCTTGAACCCGGCAACGGCGCGACGAGTCGCTGCGAGAGGTTCACCTGATAGATGTCGCCGGCCCGGATGTAACGCTGCACCCGCTCGACGCGGTCAAGGAAATCTGCGCGGGACAGGTTGGAGGGAACCACCTCTCCGATCCTGTTTTCTTCCCTGGTCCAGAGGCACGCATTCGGCAATCCCTCGTCCGGTGAGCTGCCAGGCTTCCGGTGACCCGCCAGCGTTTTGCAATCTCCTGCCAGGCGATCCCGCCAGAACGCAAGTCCTCCCCGCGCCCGCCTTTCACTCCGCGAACCGTCCGCTGCAAGTCCGGTCGAAATCACCCACGCCTTGCCCAGTTGGTGATCAAACGCCACCAGGCTGTCGTAGAAACCGACGTGGCAATCCGGCAGTTCGAGATCATGGATCGCCCGGCGTGGCAGCTTGGGCTCGACGAAGTTCTTCAGGTCGTAACCCCAGAAACCGAAACAACCGCCGAGCGGGAACGGGAAGTCAACTTCCTCCAGCAGCTCGTAGCGTCCGACCAGTTCGTCCAGCACGCGCCACGGGTCGCCGAACTGGATGCGCGCCATTGGCCGGACTGGAGCGCCGGTTTCCAACCGGCTTTGGGCAGACGTTGGGCCAAAAGCCGACTGGAAACCGCCGCTTCGTCCGCGCGGCCCGTCACTGGCCATTTCGATTTCACATCGCGAGCCGAACGAGCGGAAAGTCAGAAACGGGCGCACGGTGACGAACGAGCAGCGGGATTGGTCGGAGTCCGGCATCCCGCTCCGCAGCAGAACCAAGCCCGGTTCCCCGGCGAATTGCCCGGCGAGCGACTCCGGTGAATGCGCGGTCGTGACCTCTTGAATCAGCGTTTGCATTGGTGGCGCCGCCAACCCACCGCGGCTCAGGCAAATGCCTTGGGCACCATGTCCGGCGGGCCGACACGGCGTTCGTAATCAATGATCACGCGGACGGCTTCGTCCACATTGTCGGTCACGGTCAACAGGTCCAAATCGCCGGGGCTGATGAACTGATTGCGCGCCTGCATCTGCTGGCGCATCCAATCAAGGAGTCCGCGCCAGAACTTCGTGCCAAAGCAGATCAGCGGAAACCGCGGGATGCGCTGGGTCTGGACGAGCGTGGCGATCTCGGCGAACTCGTCAAGCGTGCCGAAGCCGCCGGGCATGAAGACGAACGCGCAACTGTACTTGGCGAAGCAGACCTTGCGCGAAAAGAAGTAGTGGAAGTTGACGGGCACGTTTGCGTAGGGATTGCCCTTCTGCTCGTGCGGCAACTCGATGTTCAGCCCAACGGACTTTCCCTTCGCCTTCGCCGCACCCTTGTTCGCCGCCTCCATGATGCCCGGCCCGCCGCCGGTGATGACCGCGAAGTGGTGCCTGGCCAGTTCGCGTCCCAGCGCCACGGCGGATTTGTAGTAAGGGTCGGATGGCTTCATGCGCGCCGAGCCAAAAACCGTGACCGCCGGGCCGACCCGGGACATGGTCTCAAACGAGTCCACGAACTCGGCCATGATGCGAAAGATGCGCCACGGGTCTTCCTTGATGAAATGCTGGGCTTCGTTGTTCATGGCGCGGAGCATACGAGTGCATGCGGCGGATTCAACCTAGAACCGGCGACCGCGGTGGAATCCGATCAGCGTCAACCAAGGGGACTTTTCATGCGAAGTGCTCAGTTCCCTGAGATGCGCCACGCTCATGCTGCCGGCAATGCATGGATGCGGATGGCGCAAATGGGCTGCGTTGGGCAGACCGCCTCACACGCACCGCAGCCGTTGCAACGGTCCAGCACCACGCGTGGTTCGTTGGAGAAACCGCCGTCGGCGCTGTGCATCGCGATGGCCTGGTAGGGACATTTCTGGATGCAGGCGGTGCATTCGCGTCCTTGCGCCAGAAGACAAAGGTCGAGGTCCACGCCGGCCTGGCCGATGACGCGCCGCCGTTTGTTCGCCAGGGACAGACGCGCAATGGCGCCGCTCGGGCAAACTTCGTTGCACCTGTGGCAATCTTCCCGGCAGTAATCGGTGTTGAAGCACAACTGCGGCGTGAGAAAACCCGCCACGCCGCTCGTGCCGAAGTCGGGTTGAATAATCCTGGACGGGCAAACTTGGGCGCAGTTGCCGCACCGCACGCAAACGCCCGTGAAACGCTGCTCGTCCAACGAGCCCGGCGGGCGCAGCGGCACGGCGGCTTGCCCTCGGACCGCCTTCACCGCGGAAGCGCCCGCCGCACCGGCGAAGGCCGCGAGAAACCAGCGCCGTCCCCGATTGGCCTCCACCGCACCAGCTACCCGATCCGGCTTCGCACACCGGGACTGTGCTCGGAACCGTCGCCGTGGCCAAGCCAACTGGTCTTGTGTAGCACCCAGCGGACAGATTCGCTGGCACCAAAGTCGCGGCGCAACCAGATCGAGCACCAGGAGCAACGGCAAACCCAGACCGGTCAGGAGCGTGGCCAGCGCGATGGGCT
>CAYJNU010000118.1:0-18599 GCA_964371005.1 uncultured Verrucomicrobiota bacterium
GAAGAAACGCCCCATTTTCCACATCTCGCTCTATCGAAACTTGAAACACCCTCTCAAATGGTCGCCCCTCACGCTGAGTCTCGGAAGCGGGGTGGACTCCTCGCCGGCGATTGGGCCGGATGGAACGATCTACGTCGGGTGTTGGGATTACAGGGTCTATGCCGTGAATCCCGTCACAGGGCAGATCAAACCGGGCTGGCCCTATACCACCGGCTATGCCGTGCGGTCGTCTCCAGCCGTTGCCGCTGACGGCACCATCTTCATTGGATCAGACGACGGGAAGGTGTATGCCCTGAATCCAGATGGCACCGCCGCCGGCACCCCCTGGCCGTTCCAAACCGGCGGGCAGGTATTCTCATCGCCAGCCATAGGGACAAATGGCACGGTGTACGTTGGTTCTGGTAACGGAAAGTTGTACGCCCTGGCGAGCCTTCGGGGCGCGGCCCGCAGCGTCTGGCCGATGTTCCGTCGTGATCCGTGGCATACGGGGAATCCTGCGGCGCTGACGCTGGCTTCTGGCACGATGCTGGGAGATCAGGACTTTCAGTTCCAAGTGAACGGCCTCAGCGGGCTGGAGGTTGAGATTGACGCATCACACAATCTGTCGAGCTGGAGCAAGCTGAGCGAAATAACGCTGACAGGTGGCACGGCGACTTTCACCGATGCGGCTGCTTCCGGTTACACCTACCGCTTCTATCGGGCGCGGTCGGGTTCGTTCTGCTCGGGCGGGATTGGGTACACGCGAGTAACCGTGCCAGGAAATGGTGTGCAGGCATTGATTGCGAATCAGTTGGATGCGCCGCCGAACACGCTGTCTTCGTTGATGCCAGTGATGCCGGATGGCTGCCAAGTTGTGAAATGGACCGGTTCGCAGTGGGTTTCTTACATATGGGATGTTCTTGAGGGAGGATGGGTGCCCAACGGTAACGCCACGCTGTCACCTGGCGAAGGCGCTTTCCTGTGCAACAACACAACCGAACCGTTGACCGTGACCTTCATCGGCGCGGTGAAGGAAGGACATCTGGTGAATCCGATACCGGCAGGCTATTCAGTCCGCAGTTCCATGGTCCCGCAGAACGGCTTGGCGGCGTCAGACTTGGGATATCCCCCGAGCATTGGGGACCAGGTCCAACTCTGGTTGAGCGGCATGTGGCAGACCCACACTTTCCAGTCGCCGGGTGGATCGTGGAGTCCAGCCGAGCCTGTGGTGGGCGTCGGTCAGGCATTCTTCCTCAACAGGACAGGCAGCGGCTCGACGGAGTGGGTCCGTGATTTCGTAGTTAGCCCCTGACGCTGCTCAGACGTACGGCTTGGGAGTTGAACCGAAAACCGAAGCGCCAAAGCCGTGCGACCGTGAAGGGGTCGGGGAGAGGTCCGACGGCGTTACTGGGGCGCCAGTTTGTGGCTCGGGATCGGGCACTCGGGGGGCTGGGCGACGGGCTTGATTGAGTAATCGCCCCGTCCAGGGCAACGGGGAAACTGCTGATTCGGCAAGTACGGGAGCAGGTCCGCTTTGGTCGGAACCTCGGATTCTGCCTTCTTGTTTTCGCGCGCCCACGTTTGCTTGGCGGTCTGGATGACCTGCAGGTTGTTGGTGCAGACGTTCCGCATGAAGGCCTCACGCGCCTTCACTTGCTTGGGGATGGACTGCACCACGTACAACGGGATGAGGACGGACAGCGCGATCCCGAGGTAGCCCAGGACCAGACCGCCCATCGCAAGGCCGTTGCCGGTCAAAGCCCCATCCGCATCCTGGATGCGCTTGCGAGCGAGGTGCCCGCAGACCACCGCTGGAATCCCGGCGACGACAAACAGGCAGGCCGGGCTCAGAATGCCCAGCACGAGGCTCCAAATGGCCAGGCGGCTTCGCTTGGGGAGTTTCGAGAGGACAGGCGGAATGGCTTTGTTCATGGCGATGCAGCGTGCGCAGTAATGCTCGTTTCCTTCAATACCCCGATAGTGCTCCTGGAGTTTCAGAAAGCAACGAAGTTCTTCGTTTCATGTAACCAGGCATTCTACGGTCCAGACTGTGCCGCGCCGACACAGGGCGGTTGGTCCGGTGCGACCGGTTGGCCGAAGAAGTCCCGCCCGCCGTTGTCCGGCACGATGCGCCCGGGCACGCAGGCGTCCACGTCGCGAAGCTTGTAGGGAGACGCAGTTTTCTGTCATCGGGGCTTAGAAGTTGGTACTTGTCGCCAAGATAGTCGGCAAACGCTCGAATGCGCTGCTGTCCATCGACGACTTCATAGCGCACGGACGTGTGGCCCCCCAAGCCTTTGGCCGTAATCTCGTGCAAGAACAACGGCGGGATTGGATACAGGCGGAAGACGGAGTCAATGAGCGCCTGCTGCTGATGCCCCTTCCAAGCGGCTCCCCGCTGGTACTCAGGATTCGCTTTCAGTGAAGTGTCGTTCCAAGCGTTGACTATCTCCTCAATTGTGAAGGCCTTTGGTTTGCAGTTCATAAACCCGTTCAGTTAGACGGCAGGAATCCCTACAAATCGTGGCCAACCCGCGCGAGTACAAGTCGGGCTCCTGCTTGCGGTCTTTCGGTAGCCAATTGATGTACAGAAATTGCGCCAGGGAGCCTTTGATGGGGGCGTCGTCGAGCCGCAGGGGAATGAAGCGCCGCTCCTTGTGCAGCGGGGCGCTTGTTGGTTGAGGGTTGAGAGTTGATGGTTGAGGGTCTGTCAGCAACTGCGCCCAGTCCGAGCCGAACGCATTGGACGACATGCAGAGCACCAGCACGCGCGAGTGCTCCAGCCCTTCCTCGATCTTCGTCGGGATGCTGTCGGCTTTTGCCCCACGACCCTCACCCGGCCTTCGGCCACCCTCTCCCGCTCCCGCGGGCGAGGGATATTCCCATTCATCGAACCACACCGCCACGTGCTTGCGCACGGCCATCGGCAACCGCCCCGCCAGCGGGCGCACCACCGCCTTGTCCTTCGCGCTGTGGCTCAGGAAGACGTCGTATTGGAATCCGTCGGCCATAGTTGGTCTGGCTTGACGAAAGCGGTTGTAGCGCAAGCCGCCGCCCTTGGCAACCTCTCAAAGTCGGAGAGTCGGAGACTGCTGCCCCAGATGAGACGGGGCACAACGATCGCCTCTCAATCCCCCGCCGCCACGGTCCAGATGCCCTTGGGATTGTTCAATGTCCCTTGCCCGACGGTTTCCTGGAGCTTCATGGCTTGGACGTGGTTGTCGTGAAAGAGATAGTTGAAGCGGCGGCTGTGGATGCCGTACTGATTGTTCCCAAAATTCTTGGCGTTGGGCGACGGGTCCACCTGGAACAGGTCGCCGCTCCCGGATGGGCCATTGCAGAACGCCGGCCAGGCATTGCCGACCGCGTTCTGAATGTTCGGCTGCTCGACCAGCAGAACCGTGGACGCGTGGGCTTTCACTACAGAAACGTTGTAACCCTTGGCGTCCCAATTGGGATATCCACCCACGCCGCCGCCGGTCCACGAAATGCCCACGCCATGACGACCGGGCGCGCTGAGGTCGGGCAGCGGTTTGCTGATGTCCACCATCCATTCGGTGCCCCAGTTGGCCCCGACACTGTTCATCGCGTAACTGCGGCGCAACCCCCACTTGACCCAGCCCCATTGCGGATCGCTCTCCAGCGTCGGCATGCGGTCGGCCGGACACTTCTCGATCTTCGGCGCGAACGCCGTTGGCACGAGGGCGACATTCAAGCTGCTGTCCGGCGCCGTGCCGCCGACGTAACGATAGATCCAGGTGTCCCACGCCAGTTGCCGCGTATCACTGACGTAGTGCGCCGCGGGCGGGAAGCGGTCGCCGTTGTCGTTGGCAAACAGCGTGAAGCCGAGACCGAGCTGGCGTTGCTGGGACGCGCACTGGATGCGCCAGGCTTTGTTGCGCGCGGAACTCAGCGCCGGCAGGAGCATGCCCGCCAGAATGGCGATGATGGCGATCACCACAAGCAACTCGATCAGAGTGAATCCTGTCCTGCTTGTCCTGGACCTATCCGGTTTCATATTCCACTCCAACTTCACCGCACGCCGCTTACCGTTTGACGAGCACCACCTTCTGATCCTCGATGGCGTACTTCTTCCCGTCCGGCGCGGGCGGAAAGCGCACCTGCGACTTGGCCGCGAAGTCATCGAAGTCCTTTGGCACGCTGCGGGTGCGCACCACGTAATCGCGCAGGGCCTGCGTCAACTGCTGCAGCGTGGCATTCGCATCGCCGCTCTCAGCGATGATCGCCGCCTTCCCGGGCGATTCTTCCGAGCGGCCCAATCCGCGCGGCGACGCAGGTGGTGGGGCGTCGCCCGTTTGGCCGGCGCCCTGGCCGCTGGGTGCGGACTCCTGCTTCTGGCATCCCAGCGCAAGGCCGACGAGCAGCAATGCGAAATACAGTTTGAGGCTCACATGTGCGATTTAGTCCCCGGCGCGTTCGGGGTCAAGTCCGGCGGGGTGCTGACGTGTCATTCGTTTTGACGACAGGGCGACGAATGTGCAGGCGGTTCGAGATTGGGCCGGGCCACCGCTAAGTTGGACTCGTCGCTGCAGACGGCTTGACCCACTGCGCCAGCAACGCGGCGATCAGCATGCAGACTCCGCCCGCCATCACCGCGTAAACAAGATTCCCGCCGAGCAGATTCTTCACCAGCGGGCCGAACGTCAGCGCGGCCAGGATTTCCGGCAGAACGATGAAGAAATTGAAGATGCCCATGTAAACGCCCATCCGCTCTGGCGGTAGTGAGCCGGCCAGAATTGCGTAAGGCATTGAGAGGATGGACGCCCACGCGATGCCGCCCAGCGCCAGCGCCAGCAGCAGCAAGTTTTTATGCTCCTCACCGTGAATGAAGCCCACCGCCAGCAGACCCAACCCGCCCAACGCGAGACAAACGCCGTGGATACGCCGTCGGTCCAGTTTGCGCGCCGCGGCCATCAGCGCGAACGCCGCCACGAACGTCACCGCGTCCTTTGTCGCGTAACAAACGCCCGCCCACTCCGCCCCGCGCTTGAACAAGTCGGACGTCGGATCGCTGCTGCCGAAGACCACCGGCACGGCGTTCGAGAAATGCAACCACATGCAGAACAGGCCCAGCCAGGTGAAGAATTGCACCAACGCCAGGCGCTTCATCGTCCCAGGCATCTTGGCCAGCGCGTCCGGGATTTCCTTCAGCAAATGCGCCAAGCCGCCATTTTGAGTCCGTCTCCGCCGAAAGGCCTCCATGTCTTCAGGCGGATACTCTTTGCTGGACAGAATTGTCCACAGCACCGCAGCAAAGAACGCCGCCGCCCCAACGTAGAACGAGATCCTCACGTTCGGAGGAATGGCGTTGCCCCCGCTCGTGTCGCTGCTCACGTTAAACCAACTTCTCAGGATGTACGGCAGCAGACCCGCCACCACCGCGCCGACGCCGATGAAGAAGCTTTGCATGGCGAAGCCGGTGCCGTGCTGTTCCTCGGGCAGCTTGTCTGCCACGAAGGCGCGGAATGGCTCCATGCTCACGTTGATGGAGGCGTCAAGAATCCAAAGCAGGCCCGCCGCCATCCAGAGCGCGCTGCAATTCGGCATCGCGACCAGCGCCAGTGAACTCAGGATCGCGCCGACGAGAAAATACGGTCGCCGGCGGCCGAGCGGTCCCCATGTCCGGTCGCTCATCGCGCCGATGATCGGCTGCACAATGAAGCCGGTGAGCGGCGCGGCCAACCACAGCAGGGGAATTTGTTCGTCGGACGCCCCAAGGTATTTGTAAATGGGGCTCATGTTGGCCATCTGGAGGCCCCAGCCGAACTGGATGCCGAGAAAGCCGAAGCTCATGTTCCAGATTTGCCAGAAGCTCAGACGCGGTTTGTGCATGAGAGGATGGTTGTTTGGTGCGCGTTGTCGGTCACGTTCGGCAATCAGTACGGGTCGGGGCAAGACAATTGGTGCCCGAAGACCAGGCCACCACCGCGCCCCGGTGAATTTCCACGGAGCGTAGGTGATGCGTCTGCGCGGTCCTACCGCATTTTTGTGCGGTGCGGGACCTACGCGGAGCGATTGCGTCGAAGCCGTGGCACAGGCTAGAGTGCGGTGGTCAATGAATCGCCCGAACTTCTCTAGCCCGGCGAGCTGCCGGAATCTCTGCCCAAGAAGACCGCCGAGACGCGACTGCCGCCGAGGTTGGTGCTTGGGGTTCTCCCATTGCGCTGCAGGACTGGTCCTGGTCTTTGCCGCCCTGAGCACCGAGGCGCAACCGGCCGCGGGCTTCCTGCAGTCCCAGAGCATCTACCAGATTTTTACCGACCGGTTTTTCGACGGTGATGCCTCGAACAACAATGCGTCCGGTTCATTCAACGCGTACAGCGGCACGGGCGTTCACGGCGGCGACTTCAAGGGCATTGAGCAGAAGCTCGATTACGTCAAGGCGCTCGGGGCGACGGCGATCTGGATTTCGCCCATCCTTCTGAACGGCTACGGCGAATACCACGGTTACGCGGCGCGCGACTTCTTCAAGGTGGACCCGCACTGGGGCACGCTGTCGAACCTTCAGAACCTGGTGAATGCGGCGCATGCGAAGGGGCTGCTGGTCATCCAGGATGTCGTGGTGAACCACGGCGCCGGGCTGATTGGCAGCAGCAGTTCGGGCTACCCGACATTCAACACGAGCGCGAATTATGTGCTCAGGTACTACTCTGCCTCTCGTCAATATGCTGCTCCGTTCAACACCAACGCCGCGTTCCCGACGCTCAACGCGCTATTTCACAACCACGGCGAGATTCAGGACTATGGCAACACCACGCAGGTCGAGCTCGGGGAACTCAGCGGCTTGGACGATTTCCGCACCGAGCTGCCTTACATCCGGACGAATATGGCGGCCGTGTTCAGTTACTGGGTTCAGACGGTGGGTTTCGATGGCTTCCGCGTGGACACGGTCAAGCACGTTGAAATGGGTTTCTGGCAAGACTGGTGTCCGCGCATCCGTGCCTCTGCGGCCACGAACGGCAAGACGAATTTCTTCATGTTCGGTGAGGTTTATGACGGCAGCGACACCAAGTGCGGCAGCTACACCGGCGCTCAGGGCGGCGGGCCGTTCAAGTTGGATTCCACGCTCGACTTCCCGCTCTTCTTTGCGGCCAATCGCGTCTTCGCCAAAGCGACGGGCAACACGAAGCAGATCGAGGATCACTACGATGCCCTCGCCGCGAACTATGACCCCGCTGCGCAGAACCAGCTCGTCACGTTCCTCGACAACCACGACCTGACGCGCTTTCTCAACTCCGCGAACGCCAACGGCAACACCAATCGCTTGGCCGTGGCGCTGGCGTTTCTCTACACCGCGCGTGGTGTCCCGTGCCTCTATCAAGGCACAGAGCAGGCGTTCAATGGGGGCGCGGACCCGAACAATCGCGAGGACATGTTTGATGGCGCGTTCGAGCAAGGGCCGTCGCTGGGCGACAACTTCAACATGACGCACCCGCTGTTTCAACTCATCGCGAAGTTGAACAACCTCCGCCGGCTTTATCCGGCGCTCCGCACCGGTACTCACGCGAACCTATGGAATGACCCTGGTGGACCAGGCCTTTTTGCCTACGCGCGGCGGCTTGGCACGCAGGAAGTGTTCGTCGTGTTCAATACCGCAGGCTCAGTCGAAACGCTGCCAGCGCGCCCCTCAACTTACCCGGTGGGCACAACGCTTGTGAACCTGCTCGACCCGACCGATACCATCGTGGTCGGCACCGGACCGGCGACGCCGCCGATCAACGTGCCTGGCTCGGCGGCGAAGATCTTCATCGCTCAAGTACAGCAATTGCCGCTCGATCCGGTGGTAACCAGCGTTTCGCCCGGGCATGATGCCAGCGGGATGTCCGTGCTTGCGCCACTGGTTGTGCAATTCAGCCGGGCGATGGACACGAACAGTGTTCGGGCGGCGTTTTCGACCGTGCCAGCCGTGAGCGGCAGCTTCGTCTGGTCGGCAGCGCGCGATATACTGACTTTCACGCCGGTCACCAACTGGCCGGGGCTCACGTTGGTGACCGCGCGCCTCGCAGAAGCTGCACAAGATATGGCGAGCAACCATCTCCACGGAGCCTTCGAAACGCGGTTCCGGACGGCCTCCGCCGCGGTTGTTCGTCCCACCATCACAATCTCGGCTGACGGTTCGGATGTGAGGGTCAACTGCGATGCGGTCTACAACCGCAATTATCAACTCCAACGACGTGGTGACCTCATTTTGGCAACCGCATGGGAGAACGTTGGCCCCATCGTTCTCGGCTCTAACCACCTCGTGACCCTCTTGCATGTGGGCGGGCGGAGCAATGCCTCCAGTTATTATCGGGTTCTCGTCCAGTGATAGGACTCGAAGGGGACGGGCGGACCTTGGCTACCATCAGGTGGTGAAGCGCGGGCTTTTAGCCCCGTCTGCCTGCGTGAATGGCATTGTGGTCACGCGACGGAGGGGGGTTACGGTCGTTTGGGAGAGACCCGTACGGGCGCGAAGTCGGGATTGGGCGACGGCATCTGTGCGCCGACGTCCTCGCGCCACGCGTGCAGTTTCTCGCGCAACTGCTGGGCCTGGTCTGGCGACTTTGCCGCGAGGTCCGTCTTCTCGCCAAGATCCTCCTTGAGGTTGTAGAGCTCGACGTGATTGTCCTCGAAGAACTCGATGAGCTTCCAGTCACCGTCGCGGATTGCGCTGTACGGCGTCGCGCCGCCGGGATGGTAATGGGGGTAATGCCAATAGATCGCGCTCCGGTTGAGTTGGCCAACCTGCCGGAGCAGCGGGACGACGCTTTCGCCATCCATGATCTGCTGGTTCGCCGGCTTGAGTCCTACCATGTCGAGCATCGTCGGGTAATAGTCCGGCGTGATCACGGGCGCGTCGCAAACGCTGCCGGCTTTCGTGACCCCGGGCCACTTGACGAACAGCGGCACGCGCACGCCGCCTTCGTAAACCGAACCCTTGCCTGCGCGGAGCGGCAGATTGCTCGTGGCGTTGTTGAGCACGAGCCCACCATTGTCGGACGTGAAGAAGACGATCGTGTTCTCCGCGAGCTTCGACTCGTCCAGCTTCCGCAAAATGCGGCCCACGCTGTCGTCCACGCTTTCAACGAGCGCGGCGTATTTCGCGTTGCGCTGCGGGTGCTTCGGGTCAGCTTTGGCGGTGTACTTGGCAATGACTTCCGCCTTGCCCATGAGCGGCGTGTGAACGGCGTAGTGCGGGAGATAGACGAAGAACGGCTTCGTCTTGTTTTGCTCGATGAACTTCAGCGCCTCGTCGGTGAGCCGATCGGAGAGGAACTCGCCCTTCGGCCCGTCCGCCAGCGTCGGGATGCCGTAGGGCGAGAAATAGGTCGGCGGCTGGCCTTTGTCGCAGCCACCGACATTCTGGTCAAAGCCTTGCTTGTCCGGATAATACTCCGGCCCGCCGAGATGCCACTTGCCCATGCTGGCAGTCGCGTAGCCGCCTTCCCTCAACGCTTCGGCGATGGTCCGTTCCTCCAGCGGCAGGTGCATCATCCAGTCCGGCACCTTCAGCTTCGCCTTCGGGCGCACATGCCCGGCGATCCAGTCGGTGACGTGCAGGCGGGCGGGATACTTGCCGGTCATGAGCGCGGCGCGCGTGGGCGAACAAACCGTGCAGGCGGCGTAAGCCTGCGTGAACCTCATACTCTCGCGGGCCAGCCGGTCAATGTTCGGCGTCTCGTAGAACTTCGAGCCCTGGCAGCCCAAATCCGTCCAGCCCATGTCATCCACCAGGATGAAGATGATGTTAGGTTGGCTGACGATTTCAGCGGCGAACGTGAGCCTTGGCGAGCCAAGAGCCAGCCAGCCCAGAAGGAGTGTTTGGAGCATCCGTGTCATGGCCGTCGTCCGTCGCTTCACTGGCTGTCGGCAAGGCGCCCTGGCTCGCGCACGCCTTTGCCTTTGCGCTTGGTGAGCGAATCGCCCAAGTCCTCCCGCGCCTGTTCCGCCAGCGCTTCCAGGCGCTTCACGATATCGGGATGCTGCGTCGCCACGTCCTTCGTTTCGCCGACGTCGCTGGCCAAATCGTAAAGCTCCGCCTGTTCGATCTTGCGTTGCTCGTAGGGCGCGGGCTTGCCGTCGCGTCCGCCGGGCTGGCCGCCGAGCGTGCGGTAGGTGTGCGGGAGTTGGAGCTTCCATTTCCCGCTCAGCACCGCCTGAAGCTGGTTGTTCTCGTAGTAGAAGAAATAGGCGTCGTGCGGGTTCTTCGCGTTCCGCTTTCCGGCGAGCAGCGGCCAGATGTCCAGTCCGTCAATCTTATGGTTCGGCAAGTCCGCGCCGATGAGCTTGGCGAAGGTCGGCAGAACATCAATCGTCATCGCTGGTTCCTTGCAGACCCTGCCCTTCGGAATCTTGCCCGGCCACCGCGCGATGAACGGCACGCGCACGCCGCCGTCCCAGCACGTGCCTTTGCCTTCGCGTAACGGTAGCGCCGAGCCGGCGTGGTTGCCGTAGGAAAGCCAGGGACCGTTGTCCGACGAGAAGATCACCAGCGTGTTATCCTCCAGCCCGTTCTTCCGAAGCGCGGCCAGGATTTCGCCCACCGACCAGTCAATCTCCATGATCACGTCGCCGAAGAGGCCGCGCTCCGACTTGCCTCGGAACTTGTCGCTCACGTACAGTGGCACGTGCGGCATGCTGTGCGGCACGTAGAGGAAGAACGGCCGCGCCTTGTTCTTTTCGATGAACTTCACCGCGTGTTCGGTGTACCGGGTCGTGAGCTGGCTTTGCTCGTTGGACGTGACGCACGGGATCACGACCTGGTCGCCCTCGATCATTGGCAGGTCTGGATACCCAGGCCGGCGTTTGCGTTCGTCGAGGGGCTTGCTCACTAAATCAGGATGCCACGGCCACATGTCGTTCGAGTAGGGCAGGCCGAAATACTCGTCGAAGCCCTGGTGAATGGGCAGGAACTGCGGCTCGCGGCCGAGATGCCACTTGCCGAAGATCGCCGTGGCGTAACCGCGCTGCTTCGCGATCTCCGCCAGCGTGACCTCGTTGCTGTTTAGGCCAATCCGCGAATTCGGCCCCAGCGCGCCCTGGATTCCCACGCGGCTCGGATAGCAGCCGGTCATCAATGCCGAGCGTGAGGCCGAGCAAACCGGCTGGGCGTCGTAGAACCGTGTGAAGCGGATGCCCTCGGAAGCAAGCCGATCAATGTTCGGCGTCGTGTAGCCTTTCGCGCCGAAACAACCGACGTCAGCGTAAGCAAGATCGTCGCAGAAGATGATGATGAGATTCGGCGGCGGCTCGGGCGCGGCATTCAATACGAGCGCGGCGACCACAAAGAGGGCGGATAGGACTCGCTGCATACTCCATGCTTCCGGCATCCGTGCCCGTCCGTCGAGCGTTTTCTTCCGCGCCCCAATCGGAGCGCGTTTGGTCCCCACCCTGTTCGCCGGATCGCGCGGTGTTCTCGACGCGCAGCAATGATGGACGCACACGAACCCTCGGATAAACCGTCAGCGACTCTTGCATTCGTGGCTGCTCCGACCTGGGAATCGGTCGCGATCCGGCGGTTGCAGCGTCACGCAGATCGTGGCGCGGGAGAAGCATCGGCTTCTCGTCCCAACGTGCTGCTGGCACTCTCGGCGGCGGCTACATCTGGCTGCCCAGCTTGCCAAATAGTGAGCTTCCTGCGCGACGCCGGAAGCACGTTCTGAACCCAGCAAGAACTTCGTGGTGTCCCGGACGGGCATATTTGCTTCTGCCCGCAACGGCACTCGGCTATGTTCCAACGCGCGATGCATGAAGTCAGCATCATGACCGAAGCCGTCCGGATGGCGGTCGAAACGGCCCGGGCGCAGGGCGCGAGCCGGATTTGCCAGATGCGGCTGCGCGTCGGGGCGATGAGCGGCGCGGTGCCGGATGCGTTGCAGTTCGCGTTCGAAGCAGTGACCGAAGGCACGATGGCGCAAGGCGCGACGCTCGCCATCGAAGCCGTACCCGCCACGTGGTGGTGCGCATCGTGCGCGTCGGAATTTGGTGGTGACAGTCCGCTGGTCGAATGCCCGCGATGCGGCGCGTGGAGCCACGAACTGCGTAGCGGACGTGAGTTGAACATCGCTTCAATCGAGATCGAGTGATATGTGCAAAGAATGCGGATGCGGATTGGGTGGCAACGTGAACATCTGCGGCCACAGCCACGGAGAAGAAGATCATCATGCCCACGGCAGCGGCCATCACCACGATGAACATGGCCCCAGCCACGAACATCCGCCCGAGCCCGCCCGCGAGACGGTCGCCATCCAACGCTCGTTGCTGGAGAAAAACGATCGGCTGGCGGAGCGCAACCGCGGCTTCTTCCGCGCCAAGAAGCTGCTCGTGCTGAACGTGCTTTCCTCGCCCGGCTCGGGCAAAACCACCCTGATCCAGCAAACCGCCACCGGCTTGCGCGGGCGGCTGCGCCTCGGCGTCATCGTGGGCGACCTTGCCACGGATAACGACGCCGCGCGCCTCCGCTCGGCGGGCGTGCCCGTTGTGCAGATCACCACCGGCACGGTCTGCCACCTCGAAGCCGAGATGGTCGCCCGCGCCGCGGAAAAGCTGGACCTCGGCGCACTCGACGTGCTGGTCATCGAAAATGTCGGCAACCTCGTCTGCCCGGCGGATTACGACCTGGGCGAAGACCTGCGTGTGGTGTTGCTTTCGGTGACCGAAGGCGAGGACAAGCCGTTAAAATATCCGCCCATGTTTCACTCGGCCAGCGTGGCGGTCATCACCAAGTCCGATCTGGCCGCACCAGCCGGTTTCGACCGGACGGCGGCGCTGGCGAATCTGCAGCGCATCAGTCATCACGCGCGGGTCTTTGAGCTGTCGGCCAAGACGGGCGAAGGTGTGACGGCGTGGCTGGATTTTCTCGTACAACAGCACGCGGCGGTCAAACGCTGAAGTCCGTGACTCCCCAGCATCCCAGCGACGCGAAGATGATGCGCCTCGCGCTTCGCCTCGCCGCGCGCGGCTACGGCACAACCTCTCCGAATCCCATGGTGGGAGCGGTGTTGGTGAAGAAAGGCCAGGTCATTGGTCGCGGGTGGCATCGGCGGGCGGGCGGGCCACACGCAGAAATCGAGGCGCTGCGCGACGCCGGGAAGCACGGCAGCAATTCGCGCGGCGCGACGCTTTACGTCACCCTGGAACCGTGTTGCACCCACGGGCGCACACCGCCCTGCACGGACGCCATCATCGCCGCTCACATCAAGCGCGTCGTGGTGGGCGCGACAGATCCGAATCCAAAACACTCCGGCAAGGGCTTCTCGGTGTTGCAGCGTGCCGGCATCGCGGTGACGCGTGGCGTGCTGGCCGATGAATGCACGCGCGTGAACGAAGCCTTCAATCACTGGATCGTCCACGGCACGCCGTTTGTCACCGTGAAGGCGGCGATGACGCTCGACGGCAAGATCGCCACCGCCGGCGGCGAATCGAAGTGGATCACCGGCGAGTGCGCCCGCGCCCACGGCATGAAGCTTCGGCAAGGCAGCGACGCGATCCTCGTCGGCATCAATACGATTCTGGCAGATGATCCGAGCCTGACGGTGCGAACGATGAACGCCGTTCGAGGAAACACCCAACATTCAACAGCCAACATCCAACATCCAAGCCTCCGGCGCATCGTTCTTGATTCGCGGGCGCGGACGCCGCTGACCGCGAAGGTGGTGAGCGACGAGCAGGCGGCTTTGACGACCATCGTGGTCAGCCGGCGCGCTCCGAGGGCGCGCGTGGCGGCTCTGGCGAAACGGGTCAACGTGCTCGTGGCGCCAACGTCCAAGTCCTCAGTCCGCCATCCGACAACCGCGATCAATTTGCGTTGGCTGCTCCGGAAACTCGGTTCAGAGAATGTCACCAGCCTGTTGGTCGAAGGCGGCGGTGAAGTGAACGCGTCTTTCCTGATGGCTGGGCTGGCGCACCGCGTGGCGTTCTTCTACGCGCCGAAGATTCTGGGCGGACGAGACGCGCGCAAGGCCGTGGCGGGGGAAGGGGCGCAGAGTCTCGCTGGAGCCGTCCGGTTGCGCGACCTGCGGTGGCGACGGTTGGGCCCGGACCTCCTGCTGGAAGCGGCGGTGGATCGAGTCTCCTGAGCCGTCACAATTCAGCCGGAGCGCGACCGGTCCCCGGTCGCAGCAGGTCCGCACACCCGAGAGGCGCCCACTTTCATTCGCGGCGAACACCTGCAAGGCGCACCGTTGAACAGTGACCGCGGACATCGCCACCGGTTCCGGGGCGAAAGCCCGTTTGGCCGTGCTGCGACCGGGGACCGGTCGCGGTCCGATTGCATGGACACGGTTCAGCGCAGTCGCGCGCATTAGTCTGTGCCCGGACAACCGCGAGCGCGCGGAGTTGCGTGCGTTCTTGCAAAACCGGCCCCATGACGGGATGATGCAACGTCGTTAAGGCGCGTTGTGCCGTCATCGCGGGCCAGGGCGACCTGAATTCGATGAAAGCCACATTGTCTTTGTCCGGCGCGATCCGAGCCGGTCGCCTCACCTCCAGCCTCCTTCTCATGAGCCTGATCGCCACCACAGCCGTCGAGAAATCCTCACTCCCAGATCCCAGCGCCGAACACGTCGCCCTCGTGCGTGAGGTGTTACGCGAAGTGCCGCTGATTGATGGCCACAACGACCTGCCCTGGCAATTCCGCAAGCTGCACAACGACCTTTTCGCTGTGGACCTGCGAGGCAACACCAGCAAGCTCGCGGACCCGTGGGTTACGGACATTCCGCGGTTGCGCGCGGGCGGCGTGGGCGGGCAGTTCTGGGCGGTCTATGTGCCGCCGAAGCTTCCGAGCGCCGAAGCCGTTCACATGACGCTCGAACAGATCGATCTGGTGCATCGGCTGGTGGCGCGCTACGCGGACACGTTCGAACTGGCACGCACAGCGGACGACGTGGAGCGGATTCATCGTCAGGGTAAGATTGCGTCGCTGATTGGCATCGAGGGTGGGCATTCCCTCGGCAATTCGCTCGCGGTGCTGCGCATGGAATATGAGTTGGGCGCACGTTACCTGACACTAACACACACAAAGAACACCGACTGGGCCGACGCCGCGGGCGACAAGCCGCAGCACGGCGGGCTCACGCCGTTCGGCGAGAACGTCGTATGCGAGTTGAACCGCCTCGGGATGATGGTGGACTTGTCACATGTGAGCGACGACACGATGCGCGCGGCGTTGCGTGTGAGCCGGGCGCCGGTGATGTTTTCGCATTCGTCGGCCCGGGCGATTTGCGATCACGAGCGCAATGTGCCGGACGACATTCTCCGCGAAACGGCGCAGAAGCGCGGCATCGCGATGGTGTGTTTCCTCCCTGGCTACGTGACGAACCCCGCCTGTGACGCGTTTCGGGCGGCGATGGCGGAGAAGGCGCGGCTTGCGGAGTTGTATCCGAACGACACGGTTAAAGCGGAAGTCGAGATGGACCAGTGGCGCAAGGCGCATCCGGACACCGCCGTGCCGACAGTTCGCGACGTGGCGGATCATGTGGATCATTTGCGCAAGATCATGGGTGTGGACCACGTGGGCATCGGCTCGGACTTCGACGGTTTCCACGGTTGGGTGGCGGGGCTGGAGGACGTGTCGAAGTACCCGGCACTGTTGGCGGAACTGGCGCGGCGGGGTTACCGCAAAGACGAGTTGAAGAAGATCGCCGGGCTGAACTTGCTGCGTGTGATGCGCGAGGTGGAGGCAACGGCGAAGAAGCTGCGCAACGAGTCGGCGAACGAAACCCAGAGGTAGCGCAGAGTTGCACTCTGCTGTATCGCCGACTTGCAGTCGGCGAGGTGATGGAAGCGTTTGGGCGGTGCGGATGCAGTCACGCGCCGCAGAATACAATTCTGCGATACGGCAGAGCCCAATTCTGCGCTACTGGGTTACGGTGCGGCGGCGCTACGAAGCGGAGCGTAACCGAGCCAACCGCTAGCGGTTTGAGGATATGGGTGCAGTCTCTTGAATGACGGAAACGTGAGAAAGTCGTGGAAGATTCTGGGCGGGCTGCTGTTGATCGCCGGCATCGGCTGGCTGGTCTATGCGTGGCTCACCCCATCCGAGCCGTGCTACCAAGGCAGGCAGCTCAGTTCCTGGTTTCGGCAGTATTGCCAATCGGGCGATGGGTCGCGCAACGCAAACGACACGAAGAATGCCGAGGCGGCTGCCACCCTCAGGGCTATTGGCACAAACGCCGTTCCGTATCTGGTGGGGATTTACTTCAACACTCCGCCAGACACCGCGTTCACAACAAGCTGGCGCAAGCTGCTGAGTCTCCTGCCTCGATCGCTCAGACTCCAGCCCTCCGTGCCCGCAAGCTACATCCCAGACAATGCGTCCAAGCTCCTTCGGGAGATCATGCCGCCAGCGGGTGTGTTGCTGCCTTGTCTGACCAACTCCCTCGCCTCGACGGACGCTTCGCGCCGTGGCGCTGCCCTTGACTTGTTCCCAGCGCTTGGCGATGGCGCGGAGGCCGCGGAGCCGTTCCTCAAGACCGCCTTGAAGAGCACCAACAAGTGGGAACGGACGTTTGCTTGGCAGGCGGTTGAAACCATGCACGCGCGTATGAGCGGTGTGGTGCCGGAACTCATCGGATTGCTCCAGCAACCGGGACAGCGCGATGCACTGACCTATCGCATCCTGCGGGTGCTGGGCGGCTTCGGCTCGGAGTCCGCAGCGGCAATCCCTGTGCTCAAAGCCAGATTGGCGGAGGAAGTCACGCCCATCGGGAGGCTCGTTCTCGAATTGACCCTCTGCCAGATTGACAGGAACGAGTGCGGGGCGCTGGAAACCACGCTGGACAACGTGTTGGCGGACCAAGACGAAACCCTGTGGCGGCCGGCAGCCGAGGCACTTCGCTCGTCGGTCTATCGCGACCTGGGTACGAACGCACCGCCGGTGATTCCGGCTCTTTACTCCTTCCTGTCCTCTCGGAGCTTTGACGTTTGGACGACTGCTGCGGATGGTTTGCACAAAGCCGGTGTACCCAAGGCGACCATCACCTCGAAACTGGCCGGCAAGCTGGCGACAAACGACGAGTGGATACGCCTGAATACGGCGTCGCAAATGTGTCGGATTGATCCCGGCAATCCAGAAGCCATCGCGGCCCTCAAGTGGCTCGCCGGGAAGCCGGGGAATCAACAGCGACTGGCGTTGTTTGCTCTCGGGGAACTCGGCCCATCAGCCAGGGAAGCGCTGCCGCTTCTACGGGAACTCGCAACCAACACGGATCCTGAACTCGGTGCTGCAGTAGCAAGGGCTTTGGGCAAGATTGAATCTTCTTCTGCGACCACCTCCAGTTCTCCGAAGCGGTGACTAGATAATGCCGTCATGAACTCGAATCTTGTTACCGCGAAACCCCTCGACATCCACGTCCACATCGTTGGAACGGGCGCGGGCGGCACGGGCTGCCGGCTGCGGCTGCGCTCGTGGCAGCGGGTGATGTCGGGATTTATGCTGCGCGGGATCGGCCTGCCGGCAGATGCGTTGCGCGGGGATTTCGACCGGCTCTACGTGGAGCAACTGCTGCGCTGGGTGCGTGCGTCTTCGCTCGGCGCCGCGGTGATTCTGGCGCAGGACGAGGTCTATGATTCAAGAGGCCGCGTGTTAGGTCAGGGTGGCTCGCATTACGTGCCGAACGATTACGTCTTGAAGCTGGCGCGCGAGCACGCGGAGTTTCTGCCGGGCGTTTCCATCCACCCGGCGCGAGCGGATGCGCTGGAGGAACTGGACCGTTGCCTGGCCGCGGGCGCGGTGCTGATGAAGTGCCTGCCGAACTGCCAGAACATTGACTGCGCGGATCGACGGTTCACGCGGTTTTGGGAACACATGGCAGAGGCGCGATTGCCGTTGTTGGCGCACACCGGCGGCGAACACACGCTGCCGGTGGTGCGGGCGGAGTTCTCCGACCCGCGCACATTGTTGCGACCGCTGGAGATCGGCGTGCCGGTCATCGCCGCACACTGTGCCGGCAAGAGCGGGATCACCGACCCGGAGTATTTCCCGGCGCTCGCAGAGTTGATGGGGAGATTCCCGAATTGCTACGCGGACATCAGCGCGCTGAACATCCCGCTGCGCAGCCGGTTGTTGCGGCGCTGTCTTGAGCCGGGCGTGGCGCAACGATTGGTCCACGGGAGCGATTATCCAGTGCTGATCTCCGGAGTCTATGCCTGGATGTTGGGCTTGATCAGTCGGCAGTCCTTCCAGCGATGTGCGCGGGAGCCGAATCCGCTGGAGCGGGATTACCAGTTGAAGCGGGCGATCGGCATTGAGTCGGCGGTGTTCACCCGCGGCTGGGGGTTGCTGCGATTGCCGCCGCCGGCTTGAACTGGAGCGGTGAGAGTGCTGCCAAGGCCCTGCCATTGACGTTCCAGGCGCAGTTCCCGCAGCAGGTGTGTTTCATGCGACCGACGTTTCATTGACGGCGACGGCACGACCCGCGTATAAACGCCGCCAGCAGACCGGCGGCGTGCGGTTTTATGCGACGCCGGGTTGGCCTTTTGAACCATGAGCCTTGCGATTGAAACGGTGGGTTTGACCCGACACTTCGGCAGCGTGTGCGCCGTGGATGCGCTCAACTTGCGCGTCGAGCGCGGCACGTTCTACGGCTTCCTTGGGCCGAACGGCGCGGGCAAGTCCACCA
>CAYJNU010000119.1:0-18487 GCA_964371005.1 uncultured Verrucomicrobiota bacterium
GTATAAGGGCAAGGGGGTGCGCTACGCCGGCGAGCGGATTATTCGTAAGGAAGGCAAGACGGTTCAATAACGAGGGCTGAATACAGTTCACGGCAAAATCCGTGACGCATTTAAATGAGAGTCGAAAAGAAACTGAAACTTGCGCAACGCCGCCGTTGGCGCGTGCGCCAGAAGGTGTCGGGCACCGCCGAGCGGCCGCGCATGGCTGTCTGCTTTACTGGTCAGAACATTTACGTTCAGTTCATTGATGACACCAAGGGGGTGACCCTGGCCGCCGTGTCCACTCTCGGAAAGACGGTGACGGATCGGGCGAATCTGGCCGCCAACGTGAAGAGCGCCGGCGTCATCGGTAAGCTGGCCGCCCAGACTGCACTGGAGAAGGGCATCAAAGAAGTCGTTTTCGACCGCGGTGGCGCCCGT
This sequence comes from uncultured Verrucomicrobiota bacterium, assembly GCA_964371005.1. Classification (GTDB taxonomy): domain Bacteria; phylum Verrucomicrobiota; class Verrucomicrobiia; order Limisphaerales; family MWDV01; genus MWDV01. Next base: position 421 of record CAYJNU010000119.1, read on the forward strand.
TACCACTGGTCCAAGGGCAACGGCAAGGATGTGAAGCCGGTGTATGGCAAGGTTGCCGCGCTCGCTTTGGCGGCGCGGGAGGCCGGCCTGAAGTTTTAACGAAACGGAGAAATGACTGTGGCTGACAACGAAACCAACCTTCCGGAAGAGAACCAGCAGCAATCCGCACCGGTCGCGGCGCCGACTCCGGCCCCGACTGCAGTTCCGACTCCCGCTCCGGAGCCGCGTGGCGATGGACGTGGCGATGGACGTGGACCGGGCCGAGGACGGCGCGGTCGCCCGATTTCTGAAGCACCTGCGATGAGATTTGGCGGCGAAGGCCAGCCCGAGTTGGTCGAAAAAGTAGTATTCATCAACCGCTCGTCCAAAGTGGTGAAGGGCGGTCGTCGCTTTTCCTTCAGCGCGCTCGTGGTGGCTGGGGATCGGAAAGGGCGTGTGGGAATTGGGTTGGGCAAGGCGAGCGAAGTCGCCGACGCCATTCGTCGCGGCGGCGAGTCCGCCCGCGTCAACATGGTTGGCGTCTCCCTGAAGGGACCGACGATACCCCATGAAGTGTTTGCTCATTACGGCGGCGCTCGTGTGCTGCTGCGCCCGGCCTCACCGGGTACCGGCGTCATCGCTGGCAAGACCGTTCGCTCCGTCCTGGAGTCCGTTGGTGTGCGTGACATCCTGAGCAAGTCGCTCGGCTCCAAGAACGCTGCGAACGTGGTCAAGGCCACGCTGAAGGCATTGTTGAACCTGCGTTTGCGGGAGGCTATTTATCGGAGTCGCGGCCTGGCCTTGAAGAAACCGGAGGCTCCGGTGGCTGCCGAGGCCGTGACGACAACTGCTTGAAGTTATGCGTTTACATGATTTGAAACCCCGTCCAGGGGCCAAGCACCGCCGCAAGCGGTTGGGGCAGGGCGAATCCAGCGGTCGCGGCAAGACCAGCGGTCGCGGTGGCAAGGGTCAGAGCGCCCGTTCGGGCAGTTCCATCCGCGCAACCTTCGAGGGTGGCCAGATGCCTTTGTTCCGGCGCATGCCCAAGCGTGGGTTCAGCAATAAACGCTTCGGCACTTCTTACCTCGGTGTGAACGTGGAATCGCTGAATCGGTTTGAGGATGGCGCCACGGTGGATGCGGCCGCCATCTGCGCGGCCGGGCTTGCCAACGGACAATTCGATGGCATCAAGATTCTTGGCGACGGAGAGTTGACGAAGAAGCTGTCCGTCAATGCCCACGCCTTCAGCGCTTCAGCCAAGACGAAGATTGAGGCCAAGGGTGGCACCTGTCAGGTGATCGCTCTGAAAAAAGCTTCCGCTCCCGCCGTCTAAGCCCGACTGAGCCATGTTTGCCGCCATCGCCACCACTTTCAGCAACTGTTTCCGGATTCCCGAACTGAAGTCGCGCATCCTGTTCACGATGCTGTTGTTGGCGGTCTGCCGTCTGGCCGCCTACATCCATTGTCCCGGGCTGGATGGCAACGCCCTCGCGGCATTCTTTCGGGAAGCGGCGAAGCAACAGGATCCTTCCGGTGGTGTGCTTGGGCTCTACAGCATGTTCACAGGCGGTGCGCTGGAGAATTGCGCCGTCGGCGCGCTGGGCATCATGCCCTATATCAGCGCCACGATCATCATCCAGTTGCTCACCGCAGTCGTCCCGCACCTCAGCAAGCTTGCACGCGAGGAAGGCGGTCGGACCAAGATCATCCAATACGGCCGTTACCTTACTGTGGCGCTCTGCCTTGGGCAGGGGTTTGTCATGGCGTTGGGCTGGGAAAATCCCGAGAAGATCTTCGGTCCGGGCATCGGGCGGCTCGTCAGTTATAGCGACGGTTGGATCTGGTGGTACCGCATCCAAACCACGTTGATCCTGACAACCGGGACCATGCTGTTGATGTGGTTGGGTGAGCAGATTACCGATCGTGGCATTGGCAACGGCGTATCTCTGGTCATCACCATTGGCATTCTGGCGCGCTTGCCGGCGGCCGGGATCTCCTTGAAAGACATGTTCTTCCCGGCAGAGGGCATGGAAGCCAGTTTCAATCTTGGCCATGCTGTCGCCCTGGTGCTGCTGTTGGCTGCGGTGATAGCCGGGGTCATTGCCGTGACCCAGGCTCAGCGAAAAGTCCCGGTCCAGTACGCACAACGGGCCGTGGGCCGCAAGGTGTATTCAGGTGGCACCTCTTTCATGCCGCTGCGCGTCAACTACGCGGGCGTCATGCCCATCATCTTTGCGCAGGCGATCCTGATGTTCCCGCAGAAGATTTTCCTCTTCCTGGGCCAGGCTCTCAACGTGAAGTTTTTTGGCGATATAGCCCGCGCGCTCGACGAAGGGGCGTTCCTTTATATGCTCCTCTACTCGCTGATGATTCTGTTCTTCTCGTATTTCTGGGTAGCGACGCAATTCAACGAACTGCAGATTTCCGACGATTTGAAAAAGAATGGCGGCTACATACCGGGTGTGCGGCCAGGTCAGGCGACGAGTGACTATTTGCACAACGCGATGCACCGGATCACGCTGGCGGGCGCCATCTTCCTGACGATCATCGCGATCATTCCGATCATGATGTATCGGATGATGCAGGTGCCTTACGCGGTGGCGACGTTCTTCGGTGGCACCAGTATGTTGATCGCCGTGGGGGTCATGCTGGACACGATGCGGCAGATGGAGTCGCACCTGTTGATGCGCCACTACGATGGATTTATGAAGAAAGGGCGTCTCCGCGGCCGGTTCTGACCGGGCGGATCGCCAGTCATCCGCCGGCGGTGAGGGCAGCCCGCGGCGAGAAGACCATGATCATTCTCAAGAATGAACGGGACCTTGAGGCCATGCGGCCTGCCTGTGGCATTGCTCGGGCCGTCTTGAATGAAGTGGCGGGGTTTGTCCGCCCCGGGGTGACGACCCGTGATGTGGATCAGTTTGCGGCGGCTTGCATCAAGGAATATGGCGCGAAAAGTGCGTTCCTTGGCTACCGAAAGTACCCATGCAACATCTGTATTTCGGTCAACGATGAAGTGGTGCATGGTCTGGCGGGACCGCGGCAGTTGCGTTTTGGGGACATCGTGAGCCTCGACGTCGGGGTGTATCACCGGGGCTTTGTCGGCGATACCGCGAAGACGCTGGCCGTAGGTGGTTGTGGCTTGGACGCGCAGCGATTGATGGATGTGACGGAGGGTGCGCTGGCCGAGGGCATCGGGAAGGCCGTGGCCGGCAACCGCGTGACGGATGTCTCGCGTGCGATTCAGGCCTACGTCGAACGGAACGGCTACAGCGTCGTCCGCGAGTTCGTGGGTCATGGTGTTGGACGCGCGGTGCATGAAAAGCCCGAAGTGCCGAACTACGTGGATAGCAAGGCGTCGGCGCGTTTGCGGTCCGGTATGACGATTGCCATCGAACCGATGGTGAACGCAGGCGGCGCGGCCGTGAAAGTTCTGAGTGACGGCTGGACAGCGGTCACGCAAGATGGTTCACTATCCGCTCATTTTGAGCACACCGTGTTGATCACGGATGGCGAGCCGGAAATTCTGACATGCCCGGAGTTGGCACCTTCAAAGTCGAAGGGTTGATCGTGGCCGCCCGGCCGAACGGCACGTATCGCGCGCGATTGGCCAACGGACACGAGTTGACGGCCTTCGTGGCCGGACGGGGCAAACACACCGCGCCGCAGTGGCTGCCGGGTGATCGGGTGGATGTAGTAGTGTCGTCCTACGACCTGTCGGAAGGACGCATCGTAGTGACGGGAACACAATTTTAGAATATGAAAGTCCGTGCGTCAGTGAAAAGGCTCTGCGAGCACTGCAAAGTAGTGCGGCGCAAGGGCGTCATTCGTGTGATTTGCAGCAACCCGCGCCACAAGCAGCGGCAGGGTTAGTACCGAAGCTTTGACCAGACTATGGCACGTATCATCGGAGTCGAAATCCCGGGCGAAAAGCGCATTGACATCGCGCTCCGCTACATCTACGGCATCGGGCCCACCAATGCGGTTGAGATCTGCGCCCGCGCCGGCATCAACCCTGGCGTTCGCGCCAAGGACCTGACCGAGCAGCAACTCTCGCAAATCGTTCATGCCATCCAGGATGGCAAGTACGTCATCGAGGGCGATCTGCGCCGCGAGGTCGGCATGAATCTCAAGCGCCTCCAGGGCATCAAGTGCTACCGCGGCATCCGCCATTTGCGCGGGTTGCCGGTTCGCGGCCAGCGCACCCAGACCAATGCCCGCACGCGCAAGGGCCCACGCAAGACGGTCGGCGTCCAACGCAATCCGAACGCCAAGACCGGCATTCACTAATCTCCTGTTATGTCCGAAGAGACCAACAAAAGCGCTGACCCGCAGCCAGAAGTAAAACCCAAAGCCGCGGCGCCCGCTCCGGCGGAGAAGCCGGCCAAGGAAGCGAAAGCTCCCAAGGCGGCGAAAGAGGCGAAGTCGCCCAAGCCGGTCGAGGGTGTGACGACTGCCAAGCCCGCTGAGGGAAAACCGGCAGCATCTGCCCCCAAGACTCCCGAAGTGCCGGTTGCGGGGGCCGCGCCCACGGCGGCCGAATTGCTCGCGGACGATTCCGCCGGCAAGAAGATCGTCAAGGCGAAGGGCTCGAAGAACATTGTTAGCGGCATCGCCAACATTCTGGCCACGTTCAACAACACGCAAGTGACGATCACCGATCTGCATGGCAACCTCATTGGCTGGTCCACCGCCGGTCGCGTCGGCTTCAAGGGTTCTCGCAAGAGTACGGCCTACGCGGCCCAGCAGGTTGCTCAGGATGCCGCCCGCCAGGCCATGGCCCACGGCATGAAAGAGGTCGAGGTCCGTGTCAAAGGTCCGGGCTCTGGTCGGGAATCCGCGATCCGTGCGCTGCAAGCCATTGGCATGGAGATCACCCTCATCAAGGATGTCACGCCGGTGCCGCACAACGGCTGTCGCCCGCGCAAGAAGCGCCGCGTCTAGCGAATCCCACATTCCAAGTTTGAAATCTTAAAGTATGGCTCGTTACACTGGTCCCCGCGTTCGCATCAGCCGCCGTTTTGGGCTGCCGATCTTTGGCCCGTCGAAGTATCTCGAACGGCGTAACTACGCCCCGGGCATGCATGGCCCGAAGAGTCGTCGCAGCAAGGTGACGGAATACGGTCTGGGTCTGATCGAGAAACAGAAGCTGCGATATTACTACGGCCTGATGGAGCGCCAGTTTCGCGGGGTCTATGAGAAGGCCCGCAAGCGGCGCGGTGTGACCGGCGAGCAGATGCTTCAGATTCTGGAGACGCGGCTGGACAACGTGGTGTTCCACCTTGGTTTTGCCAACACGCGCCCGGCGGCGCGCCAGATGGTTTCGCACGGCCACGTTAAAGTCAACGGCCGGAAAGTCAGCATCCCCAGTTACGCGCTGCGGGTGAACGATCTCGTCGAGGTGAAGGATTCCAATGTGGCCCGGCAACTGGCCAACAAGAACCTGGAATCCGCCACCAGTCGCGCGGTGCCGGACTGGCTGTCGTTGAACAAAGAAGCCCTGAAGGGTGTCATCATGCGCATTCCGACGCGCGACGAGATTCAGCCCATCGCCAACGAACAGTCGGTCGTCGAATTTTATTCCCGCTAAGTCAAACCCGGCCCCGCGCGAGCGGGGCCCAACGCAATTACACGGGCCGCGCCGCCGGCGGGAATCCAGCGGGGCTGCCAGATTACAATTGCACGAAAGGAAATATGCCAGTACGTCTGGGTCGCTTCGAAATGCCCAAGCGGTTGACCAAGAGTGAATCAACCGCTACGGATACCTATGCCAAGTTCACCGCCGAGCCGTTTGAGACCGGCTACGGGCACACCATCGGCAACTCGCTTCGCCGCGTGCTGCTCTCCTCTCTGGAAGGCGCGGCCATCACCTCCGTCAAGATTGACGGCGCGATGCACGAGTTCGCTGCCATTGAGGGCGTGGTGGAAGATGTCACCGACATCGTGTTGAACCTGAAAAAGATCAAATTCAAGGCGCACTCCCGGGAGCCTCAGGTGCTGCTCCTCTCCGTCAACAAGGAAGGTGCCGTGACCGCGGCGGACATCCAGGTCAACCAGAATATCGAGCTCGTCAATCCCGACCAGCATATTTGCACGATTGACAAGAAGAAGAAGTTCGAGATGGAGTTGGAGGTCAAGGTCGGTCGCGGTTTCTGCCCGGGCGATGAAAACAAGAAGCCTGGCCAGGCCATTGGCGTCATCGCCATTGACTCGCTGTTCTCGCCCGTCAGCCGCGTCCGTTACGCCGTCGAGGCCGCCCGCGTGGGGCAGCGCACCGATTATGACCGCCTGATTCTGGAGCTTTGGACCGATGGCCGTGTCTCACCGGATGACGCGTTGACCCAGGCTTCCGCCATCTTGCAGCATCACCTCGACGTGTTCGTCGGTTACGACAAGAACGCGATTGAGTTTGAAGAGGTCGTGGACAAGCAGGACGAGGAGAAGACCAAGATGAAGAAACTCCTCAACATGAGCGTGAACGAGATCGAGCTCAGTGTGCGCGCCGCGAACTGTCTGAACAACGCCAACATTACCACCGTCGGCCAGCTTGCCATGAAGAGCGAGTCCGAGATGCTCAAGTACCGCAACTTCGGCAAGAAGTCTCTGAACGAGATCAAGGACAAACTCACGGCCTTGGGGCTCGCGCTGGGCATGACCTTCGAACCCGGCCTGCTCGACGCGCCGAAGGAAGAACCGAAACCCTTGTTGACCTGAACCGCACCGGCTTATGCGACATCGTAAACGCACGGCCAAACTGGGACGCACCTCCGAGCATCGCAACCGTATGCTCGCGAACCTGGTTTGCAGCCTCATCATTCACAAACGCGTCATCACCACTCTCGCGAAGGCCAAGGCGGCCCGATCCGTGGCCGAGAAATTGGTCACCTTGGGTAAGACCGGCACGTTGCACCACCGCCGCCTGATCAGCGCGCGACTGCATCAGGACGAAGTGGCCTGCCGCATTCTCTTCAAAGAACTCGCGCCGACGTTCAAGTCGCGTCCCGGGGGCTACACTCGCATCATCCAGATGGATCAGCGTCAGGGCGATGCCGCGCAACTCGCCATCCTTGAGTGGGTGGAACTGCCCGTGGACGTTGTCCCGGCGGAAACGAAACCCGAGGACGTCAAGGCGGAAGAAGTAAAGAGCGAGAAGCAGTAGGCACCACTTGACTTTGAAAGTACGAAGCCCGTCCGCCAGGACGGGCTTTTTTGTTCGGACAGTCCGTGGCGAGTCGCGCCTTACGGTGGCGTGCTTTGCTCGTCCTGAATAGAGGGCGGTCAGAAGTGCGCTGACGTCAATCTTCGGGCAAGGGCTGGCCCTTCGTTTCCGGTGCCCAGATCAGCGCGATGATGCCGAGGACATAAACCGAACACATGATCACGGCGGCCACGCGGAAAGGCTCGGTCACCCCATGATCTTTCAGCCCCAGACTGAGCTGCCCCAAGAGGATCGGGGCGGGCGCGGCGAGATACCGGACGGTGTTGTAGCAGAACCCCACCCCGGTACCTCGCAGCCGCGTGGGAAAGATCTCCGGGAAATAGATCGAATAACCGGCGAAAACGGCGAGCTGGGCGAAACCCATCATCGGCAGCATCCAGTAGGCATCCGCGGCCGAGCGCAGGTTGTAGAACACGTAGGCCGTGGTGAACAGGCAGAGCACAAACGCGCCCAGAAACGCCAGCCGCCGGCTCATCCAGGAAGCCACAAACGTGAACACGACCATTCCGGCAAAGGATCCCACGTCTTGGTAAAAAGTGCCCCAGCCGCGCACCGTGTCCACCGTCGTCTGCGGAGCATCCTTGAGGGCGGTGGAGATCAACTCAGGAGAGAAGAAGCCGATGCCCCAAAGGCCGATCATGCCCGATACCCCCAGCAGTAGGCCGACGATGCTATTGCGCCGCCAGCGTGGGTTGGTAAACAACTCCTTGACGGAGCCCACTTGCTTGTGGGCTTCCCCGCTGCGGGCGGCGGCGCGAGCCTGCTTCCACGGTTCCGGCTCCCGCAGAACGAAGATGATGGGTACGATTAGCAGCGAGGGCAAGATTCCGACGAAGAACAGCACCCGCCAGCCTGAGTAATCGCCCAGCAGGTTGACCGCACCCGGTTGGACTTGCAGGCTGATGATTGAGCCAAGCATGTTGCCGCACGCCGAGAGGGCCTGCAACGACCCAAGCGCCACTGCCCGCATTCGCCCGGGCACGCTTTCGGCCACGAGCGTGGTGGCCGCGCCGAACATACCGCCTACGCCGAGCCCGACGAGGAAACGGTAGATCGTGAAATCCGCCCAGCCTTGGGCCAGCCCGCACAGGCCCGTAAAGCCCGAATAGACCAGCAGCGTGGCCACCATGGTTTTCACCCGCCCCCATTTGTCGCTCATCATCCCGAAGAAGATGCCGCCAGTGGCCCAGCCCAAGATCATCGCCGTGGTGGCGTAGCCGATGTAAGACTTCAACGCCGCTTGGGCCGCAGCGTCGCTCCCTAGCAGTTCCTTCAGCGCGGATTCCCGCGCCAGCACGAACAACCGCTGGTCCATACAGTCGAACAGCCACCCGCACGATGCGATGATCACGACCAGCCAGTGGTAGAACGTGACCTTCTCGTTCGCTGCGGTGGTGGAGAGGGTGGGGGAGACACTCCGGGATTCTGGTCTGCTGCTGTCCGATGGTGTGTGCATCGCGCCGATGTTCGGTGAGACGGTGGACGGGTGTCAAGGGCGTGTTGCCCAAACCCGGATTTTGACGGATGAGTCCCGTCATGTTGTGGCGATGTTGCGCGAGTCTGTCTCCGGACCAAAACGGAAACACCCTTGCGCCTCTCGCAAAGTTGGGCTAGAGAGTCCCCGGCGAATCCCAACGGTCACCAGCAGGCAAATCGTGCCAACGAAGCACGCCATTTCGACCGGGACTGACGCGGGCAAAGGACGGCTCGTAATGACCTTGCTTGCCCTGGTCCTCGGCAGCGGCTGCGCTGTGCATTACTTCAACCACGAAACCCACGCCGGGCACCTGTGGGGCCTCGGCCACCTCAATAAGCGTGCGGCGGCTCGGCCTGCCGCCGGACCTTCCGCGACCAACCTTGCCATCGCCTTCGTGACCGACTTTCGCACCCGCGGTTTGAATCTGGGCTTCGGCGAGGATTTCAGCGGGGTCGCCGCCGGCTGGGATGCGCGCTCCCGCGCGGTGATTCGCGCGCCGGACGCCCACTTCTGTCTGATCTGGCCGGCCAACATCCTCCGCTGGTCGGGCCTCGACTTCTTCACCAAGAACCTTCTGCAAGATTGAGTAACTCACCATGAAAACACAGATTCACATTTTCAAGTCGAACAAGGCGGCCCAGGCTTTCGCCGAGGAACTGGAGGAGAATGGCTGGGAAACCGAGATTGACGAAGTGGACACCTGTCAGGTGTACGACCAGGAGGACCCGGACAATCCGGACCTCCTTTACGAGATTCGCAGCCGCCGCTGGGTCATCCACGCCACCCAGGGCTGACCCACAGCACACAAGACCATGAGCCTCGAAAACGCCCCCAAGTTCTTCTGGGCCGCTTTGAGTGCGTCGCTCCTCACCGCGGGCTTGTTGCTGTTGGCCTACCGCGCCAGTTCCGTGTCCGTGGAGTTCGCGGACGCCAAGGTGTAGTATGCCAACGACAAGATCGAGGTCGCCGGGATCGTCGCCGACACGAAGAGCCAGCTCGAACAACTGCAAGCGCAGAACCAGGAGTTGCTGACGATGAAGTCGAATCTGGAGGTGCGCCTCCAGCAGCTTCAGAGCGACAGCCCCGCAGTGCGCACACAATTGGTTTTCGTCAGCAACGCCCTCCATACCGCCACGAAGTCCTTGCCTCGGGCCAAGTTTGAGAAAAACCTCGAAAACCTCGACCGCATTCAACAGTCCCTAACCCGTCAATCCCGTTAAACCTATGTCCAACCCCATCCTGTTCATCACCAACCGCGCCATCAAAGGCAGTCTCCAGTCTGAACCCGGTCGCAAGATTGAGTTCAACCTTGCCGACAACTCCGCGCAGCACTACGTCTATTTCTGCCGGCGCGAAGGCAAGAACGACTACGTCGAGATCACGAGCCGGCCGTTTCTCGCCGAGTTGAAGAAAGCCAAGGTCGAGCAGATTCTGATCTTCATCCACGGTTACTCGAATCTGCCCGAGCCGGACATCTTCCCCCGCACCGAGAAGCTCCAGGCGCTCTGCGACCAGAACGCGCTGGGCAAGGTCCTCGTCGTGCCGCTGATCTGGCCGTGCGACGATGATCTGGGTATCGTGCAAGACTACTGGGACGACGAGAAAGCCGCCGATGCCAGCGGGTTCGCCTTCGCACGCGTGTTGCAGAAGTTTCTCGCGTGGCGCTCGGAGAAGAAGCAGTTCGACGTGCCCTGCCTCAAGCGCATCAATGTGCTCGCGCATTCGATGGGCAATCGCGTGCTGCGCCAGACCCTCCAAACGTGGGCGGACTACGATCTCGCGGGCGATCTACCGCTGCTCTTCCGCAACGTGTTCCTCGTCGCCGCCGACATTGTCAACGAGTCGCTCGAATACGGTCAGCCGGGCAAATACATCTGCGATAGCTCCCGGAACGTCTCCGTCTATTTCGCCTCGGACGACCTGGCGTTGCGCGCCAGCAAGGTGGCCAACCTCAAGACCGAAGCCTCCCGCCGCCTCGGCCACTCCGGGCCAGAGAATTTGGAGAAAGCCCCCAAGAACGTCTATGCCATTGACTGCGACGACCTGAATACCCGTTACGACAATCCGAAGGGCCATTCCTATTTCCTGTACAGCGAGGACAGCACCACGCCGGGTCTGGTGTTCCAGCACATCTGGCAGGCGATTAACACGGGCCGCGTGGATGCCGATCCGCTCACCCGCGCCCGCATTTTGAGATCATCGGGTGGGGCGTAGGTCATGGCAATTCAGACGGCGTGCGATCGGTTCCCGTTCGCGCAGGTCCTGGTCCCAGCAGTACCCGCGCTTTCTTTAGCGGCGGTGCAAATCTGCTGGACAAGCTTCGCACTGGCCTGAGATCGTCCGCGTGCGTGGGCTTCGCACCCGCGCAGCCGGTGGGCGCTGCTGTCCGCGCGCCTTCAGATGCAACGTCGGAGCGTTGGAGTCCAACAGCGCCACTATAGTGAGTCTTCCGCCTCATTCCCCTCGCCCCGTGCTGTCACTTTTCTTAACGGTTTTGGCACTAATGGGATTAACGACTGGAATTCCTGTGGTAGACTTGCCAGCAAATCAATCAGCCTAGGTTCACAAAACAGATCGGACACTAAAATGTACAACAACCTGAAGATAGTCACCCTTGCCACCGGATTGGTTCTCACCCTCGGTTCGGCCTCGCTTTCGCGTGCGTCGCTCGTTGCCTACGAGGGCTTTGACTATGCGACCGGTTCTCAACTCAATCTGCTCGCTGGCGGTTACGGCTGGGCGGCTGGAGACTACTGGCGTTCAGGCGGCACGCTGGATAACAGTCAGATCGTGGCTGGTAGCTTCAGTTACGATGACGGCTTCGGCAATGTCATCACCGCCACCGGTAACCGCCTTCACAGCACCGGGAATGGCGTTGCTGATGGACTGCCGGGTACGCCGAATGCCAACAGCGGCCAGTCGCCCTACCGGCGGCTTGCCACGGACCTTGGCACCGTCGGCAACAGCACGACATGGGTCAGTTTCCTGGCGTTGCGCACCGGGCTCCCCGCCACGACGCCGTACGTTGATGCCGAAGGCAATAATTACTACGGACGTGCCACAGGCGTGCAGTTGTTTTACAATGCCAGCGCTACGAGCACGACGCAGGGAACCGAGTTGGTCAGTTTTGGGCGTGCGACGGCCGGTACCAGTGAACCCGCAGGCACGGCCAACGACACATGGGGCTTGGTTTACCACGGGAATGTGGCCGACACGGTAGCGAGCACGGACGATTTCCTCGCCGCGACGAAGGCGAATTCGACCGCCGATTTTATCCTCGTCCGGGTGGACCACGTGAACGGCGTCTCGAATCCGTATGACGATTCACTTTCCATGTGGATCAATCCACGATTGGACGACGAAAGCCTACTCGGCGCGGCTACCCTCACTTTGGCGCCGGGAGACTGGGCGGATACCGACCGGGATCTCGCGTTCAACGTTTTCCGCATTTTCGCCGGCAACGTCAACACAACGGTGGACAATTACGGCTCGATCGAAGTGGACGAAATCAAGATCGGCACCGAGTTTCTGGATGTCACCTTGAATGTTATTCCCGAACCGTCGTCCCTGGCCTTGTTCCTTCTGGGCGGTTTGGCCCTCTTCCGCGTGCGCAGGAAGTAAGGATCCTCAACCACATTTGAAAGCAGCGGGGGCGGAGTCATCCGCCCTCGCTTCGTTTCTGGGCTGTGCTCCAAGGTGTGGTTCGTCCTCCGCGAGACGATTCCCTGGTCGCCTGAAAGTCCCATACTCGCACCTCTCCAGAACCATCAGCCTCCGCCGCCCAGCCTCTTCCGGTTGCGCGGACGGGCGAAAGTCGCGCCAGCTTCTTTTGTCGTCGAACAGAATGGTGCGAGGCAGACCGAGGTTGTTCGCCCTCGGCGAGTTTTCCCCGCTTGCCTTGCGGAGGTCGTTGGGGACCAGCGCGTCCGCGGCTTGACGCTTTGGGGCCCGCGCGGCACTGTTGGCCGAGATGAAGACGATCAGCGCGCAGCAGGCGGTGACGGTGACGCCGCTCTGGGTTCTCCTTTCCCTCCTGCTCACAAGCTTCTGCGGCTCCGCCCACGGCGCGCCGTCATCGAGCGCGGGACGCTGGGTACAGAAACAGTTCCTCGTCACGTTTTGGTGCCCGCCACCTGCCACCGACGAAGCGTTGGCCCGGGTGGCGGCAGAGGGTTTCAATCTGACTTGGGCGCCGGCAGAGGGGCTGGAGGTCGCGGCCCGTCATCACCTGCGAGCGATGCTCACGAGTGACCTGCTCCGGCCCGAGGTGCTCGACGATCCGGCGAAGCGCGCCGAGCTCGACACCCTCATCGCGCGGGTGAAACACCATCCCGCGCTGGAGGCCTACTACCTTACTGATGAACCTGGGGCTGGAGCGTTTCCCGGGCTGGGCAGACTCGTGGCGTACTTGCGCGAGCGCGATCCAGCCCATCTCGCTTACATCAACCTGTTCCCGACTTACGCCAACGAGCAACAGCTTGGCGTCAGCGCCGACGCCGCCGAACGCGCCCGCGTCGGTTACCCCCAGAACTTCGCCGGCGTGGGCGCCGATGACAAAACCGTGCTCCGATACCGCGAGCACCTAAAGCGATTCGTCGAAACCGTCAAGCCCGACCTGATCAGCTACGACCATTACCACTTCCTCAAGCCGGATCAGGACGGCAAGCCGGTGGATGGCCAGCAGTATTTCCTCAACCTCGCCCTCATCCGGCTGGTCGCGCTCGAAGCCCACCAGCCGTTCCTCAACATCATCCAGGCGAACACGATCGAGAAGAGTTGGCGGCTGCCCAACGCCCAGGAGTTGCGATTCCTGGTTTTCACGACCCTGGCCTATGGTGGCCGCGGCATCAGCTACTTCACGTACTGGGGGCCGTCCGCGTACAACGGCCTCTACCAGGACGGCAAGCCTGCACCATTGCTCGAACCAGTCATCGCGTTGAACCGGGAAATCAATGGACTTGGTCCGGCTCTGATGGAATTGGACTCGATTGGCGTTTACCAGACGGCTCCGCTTCCTCTGGGCGCGGAAGCCATCCCCGATCACGCGCCAGTGTGGATCACTAGTCCGGGCGGGTTCGTGCTGGGTTTGTTCGGCAACGGGGGCCGGCCCACGGCGTTCATGATCGTCAATCGCGATTACAGTCACAGCGCGGAGGCGACGGTGAACGTCGCGCTCGCCGGCCGCCGACTCCAGGAATTGGATCGGCAGAGCGGCAAGTGGCGGGAGGACTACACCCTGGATGGAAGTCGCACGATGAAGCTCCAACTCGACCCCGGGGATGGACGGTTGTTCCGCTTCGCGGACAGGGCCATCCGCCTGCTCTCGCCCCGCGATTCCTCGGCCCAAGACTGAGCGTCGTTCGTAACCCTCTCAGAGGAGCTCCAGCTTCAACCACTGCTTCAGCGCGCTTCGATCATCTAGCCGCGAACAGCTCTGCTCGCTGGCGGCAGCAGTGGCTTTTGTCCGTCGGCCCGGTTACGCTGCTGGCATGCTTATCCGGCTAGCGCTCATCCTTGGCACTTTGTGCGGGGGCGACGGCTTGCTCCGCGCCGCTGACTCTTCAGTTCCAACCGACCCGCCTACATCTGTCCTGCGTGTGGCCACCTTTGACGTGGACGCCACCCCGCCTGTCGGCTCAATGATGGCCTACGATCCTGTAACCAACCACTGGGAGCTTGGCCTGCGGGCACGGGGCATCGTCTTGCTGGGTGCAGGCAAACCAATCGTGCTCTGCGCCGTGGACTGGATCGGCATCGCGAACGAAGGCCACGATGTCTTTTGCGGTGCGCTGGCCCGAGCCGCCACCACGTCGCCTCGCCGGGTGGCCGTGCATACCTTGCATCAGCATGATGCGCCAGACTGTGATTTCTCGGCGGAGCGGATCCTGAAGGAAGCAGGCCTCGAGCCGCGCCAGTACGAGGGTCGTTTCCAGCGTCAGGTGATCGCCGATTTGGAGAGGGCCGTGCGTGAATCGATTCCAAGGGCACAACCTGTGACGCACCTTGGCTTGGGCGAAGCTCGTGTGGAACAGGTCGCCTCCAACCGGCGCATCCTGGGGACGGACGGCAAGGTCCGGGTCACTCGCTGGACGGCAACCAAAGACCCTGCGATTCGCGCTGAGCCGGAGGGCACAATTGATCCTGTGGTTTCCTTGGTCAGCCTCTGGAACGGCGAGCAGCCGGTCGCCGTCCTGAGCTACTACGCCACGCACCCACAGAGTTACTATCGCACCGGCTTGCCCAATCCCGACTTTCCGGGGCTGGCTCGTTTCCTCCGGCAATTGGCTGTTCCCGGCGCCTTGCACGTTCATTTCACAGGTGCAGGTGGGAACATCGGCGCGGGCAAGTACAACGACGGCTCGCTGGAGAACCGGCTGGTGTTGGCGCGACGGCTGGAGGCGGGAATGCGCCGCGCTTGGGACAGCACGAAACGCCAGCCAATCAGTGCCGCCGACGTGAGTTGGACGGTGGCCCCCGCCGCGTTGCCACCCGCCAAGCAGCTCAACCTGGAGCAGCTTGAAGCCGACCTGAAGGAACGGCCTGAGGCATTCGCTGCGAACGGAAGTGCATCTCGTCTTGCTTGGTTGCGCCGTTGCCAGGCGGGACACCCACTCGATGTGCAATGCCTGGGAGTGGGTCGGGCGCGCATCCTGCACCTGCCCGGTGAGCTGTTTGTCGAATACCAACTGGCCGCCAAGGCCCTGCGCTCCGACCGGTTCGTGGCGCTGGCGGCGTATGGGGATTACGCGCCTTGGTACGTCGGCACTGAAATCGCCTATGCGCAAGGCGGCTACGAGACCGGCCCGGATGCCTCCAACGTTGCGCCCGAAGTCGAGGCTGAACTCATGGCGGCGATTCGCAAGCTGCTCTCGTCGGTTCCTCCATGACTTGGCTGCGGGACCGCGGAGAGGGATTCCAGAGGTGCCAATTACGGTCCACCCGCTGGTCTGAATCCCGCCTCTCAGCGCCGAGGCTTCGGTCTTGAGGTTGCCCAGGCCAGCGCGATTCCAGCTCCCAGCCCGGCAAGATGGCTCTCCCAGGAAACGGAGGCCGAGGTCGGCAAGATCCCCCTGAGCATGCCGCCGTACCCCAAGAGGCAGACGGCCGACAAAACCAGAGTGCCGAACGTGCGCCGAAAATACGCCAGCGAAGCGAGGTAGCCGAAGCAGCAAAAGACCAGCCCGCTGGCGCCAATATGACAGGCGTCCCGGGCAAACACCCAGGTGAGTCCCCCTCCCAGCAGGATTCCCGTCAACACCACGTTTGTGAACTCGGACTTGCTGCGACCACAGAGGATGCCTCCCAGGATGAGCAGCGAGACGGTGTTGGCGACCAAGTGGGTGAGGGAGCCGTGCAGGAAGGGTGACCAAATGGCTCCCGGCAGGCTGCCGAGTCGCCGGGGGATGATGCCGTATTGGTTGAGGTGGCCGCTCCACAGCAGGTTGTTCACGACGAACACCAGCCAGCAGAGGGCCACGAGCGCGAGGATGGGAGTGAAGCGTTTGAGCACAGATGTGTCGAAGCAGCCAGCCAGTTCTGGGTTCACGAGTGGCTCAAGCCGGACCCTGAGCCAGCGTCAAGAAGTCAAAAGGAGTCAAAAGGAGAAGTGGGGTGCATCCAAGTCGGGAGGCTCGCGCCGGCCGGAACGGCGGGACCGTTTTGGCGGGTTCCCCGACGCTCCCAGTGTCAGCTTCTTCAGATGCCGCGGGCAGATGCCGTGTGAAACCGCGGCGAACTCACTGCCGCGATCTCGCGGCTTGCACCAGGCGCAGACAGCCACGCGCAGCGGAAACTCAATCTGAGATGCCGTCATGTCGCTGGGCGTTTGCCTCGTGGTAATTCAAGTCGCAGGCTCCATTCAACGTTAGGACGCTGCGCAATTCATGGAAGAGTGCTTCCGTTTCGCGTTCATGGGCCGCGAGTCTATACATTGGTGGCTTGGCGCCAATCGACTTTTCTTCTTTCGTCGCCGACCGCAGGACCGTGAGCTCGCGAAGGGCAGCACGTGTTGCGCAATCAACCGTTCGCCGCCGCGGTGAGTTGGATGATCTCGCGCAGGGGCGTTTTCGGCCGGAAGCCGGTGAACTTCACCAACCTGGTCACGCGTGGCTTGCGGCGACGCATGTCCTCGAAACCCGGCGCATAGGCTTTCGCGTAAGGCACAAACTGCAGCTTCGACTTTGAGCCGACCGCCACAATGACCTGTTTGCCCAAGTCGCGCATCGAGATTTCCTCCGTCCCGCCGATGTTGAACACCTGTCCACGCGCTTTCGCGCAGCCTTGCAGCCGCACGAGCGCCTCCACCGTATCGGTCACGAAGCAGAAACAGCGGGTCTGGCGTCCGTCGCCATATACTTGCAAGGGTTCGCCGGCTTTGGCTGCCGCGATGAACCGCGGCAGCACCATGCCGTAGCGTCCAGTCTGTCGTGGCCCGACGGTGTTGAAGAGACGCGCGATCACCACCGGCAAACCGCGCTCCTGTGCGTAAGCCAGCGCGAGAAACTCGTCCATCAGCTTCGAGCAGGCGTAACTCCAGCGGGCGTGGGTCGGCGGGCCGATGAGCAAATCGTCCTCCTCGCAGAACTCGTGCTTCACACTCTTGCCATAAACCTCCGAAGTCGAAGTCAAAAGCACCGGCACCCCGTGCGGCGCGGCGGCTTCGAGCAAAACCTCCGTTTCACGCAGGTTCGTCGCGCAAACGTGGATGGGCTGTTTCACCACCAAGTCCACGCCCACGGCGGCGGCGAGGTGGTAGATGGCTTCCGCTTGCGCCGCCAGTTTCGGCAACTCACGACAATCCGAAATCTTCGATTGGATGAAGCGCAGGTTCCGGTTTTTCGCGACCGCGCGGAGATTGGCCCGACTGCCGGTGGACAGGTCATCAATGGCGACGACGGTTCTGCCTTCGACCAAGAGGCGTTCCACCAAATGCGACCCGATGAAGCCTGCGCCCCCGGTGACCAAAGTGTGTTTCGTTCTTTTCATTTCAGGGCATCCGCTAGCGCCTCGGCAATTTGCTTTCGGAAATTCCAGTCGGCGATGCGCTCCGCCTCTTTCGGGTTGGAGAGAAAACCACCCTCAATCAGCGCTGCCGGACAACGCTGTCCTTGAAGCACGGTCATGAACCGCGCGCGGCGCACGCCCCGATCCGGCAACCCGGTGGTCCGGAGCAGCGCCCGATGCAGGTGCAGGGCGAACTGGACATTCCCTTCATCGAGAGTGTTGCCCGGGAAAACCAGGCTCGTGTCATCGGGATAACCGCGGGTCAGGGTCGAAGGCATGCCCGCTGGCGTGAGGCAATAGGTTTCCACCCCGGTCTGTTCCGTGCCATTGCCGTTGCCGCCAAACGAGTTGAAATGCAGGCTCAGGAACAGGTCGGCCCCACATTGTGC
>CAYJNU010000120.1:0-16269 GCA_964371005.1 uncultured Verrucomicrobiota bacterium
GGAACTGGGTGAGTACGACGCCATCATCTTTGGTACGCCCACCCGCTTCGGCAATATGGCCGCGCGGATGCGCAATTTCCTCGATCAAACCGGCGGACTTTGGGTCAAGGGCGGGCTGGTCGGCAAAGTCGGCAGCGTTTTCACCAGTACCGGCACGGGTGGTGGCAACGAAAGCACCATCATCAACTTCGTCACCACGCTCATGCACCACGGTATGGTTTACGTCGGCCTCCCGTACGCTTGTCCAGAGCTCGCCGACATCAGCGAAGTGAAAGGCGGCTCACCGTGGGGCGCGGCCACCATTGCCGGGGCGGACGGGTCCAGGCAGCCAAGTGCGAAGGAACTGGCGCAGGCCCGGTATCAAGGCAGGCACGTAGCCATCATCGCGGCCAAGCTGCGCGGATTCTCGCCCTGAGCACGCGGTCGTCCGCTCGCGCGCGGGTGAATTGATGTTGTCGCCCCAGCTCGAAGTTGCTCAAATGCCTGAGGGCGACAAGCCAGCACCCAGCGTCGAAAGCGGAATAGCATGAACGGGCATTGTGGCAACAAGTCGGGCAACCAACACGGAAGGGTTCCGTCTGTTTGCGCCTGCGGCGGGGCCATCGCTGCGTCCGAACCCCCTGAAGCGGTGTCCCCCGGCGGCACGGGCGAGGGCCTGGCCCACTTTGGCGGGATGATTGACCGCTGCTACGACTATGCGGAGGCGGCCAAGGCAGCGGGACGTCCGGTCGTGGGCATCATGTGTGAGTTCACCCCGCGCGAGATCATCTTGGCGGCTGATGGTGTGCCGGTGTGCCTCTGCGGCGGTTCGGCGGCGACGATTTCAGCGGCGGAACAGGTTCTGCCTTCCAACCTCTGCCCGCTCATCAAGTCCACTTTTGGATATCACGTCACCGGCAAGAATCCGTTCCTGAACTGGGCGGACCTCATCGTGGCGGAGACGACGTGCGACGGGAAGAAGAAGATGTTCGAGCTGCTGGGCGCGACGAAACCGATGTATGTCCTCGAGCTGCCGCAGAAAGCGGATGACGCCGATGCGCTCGAACGCTGGACCGCCGAGGTTCGCAAGTTCAAGACGGCACTGGAGGAACGGTTTCGAGTTTGCATCACGAATGAGGCATTGCGCCAGGCCATCCGGCTGATGAATCGCGAGCGCGGCTTGCGCCGGCAACTGGCGGAACTCATGGCGCAAGAACCGCCACCGCTCACCGGCCGGCAACTGATCGAGTTCAAGAGCATCATCTCGGGTATCGAAGTCGATCTGGAGCAATACGAGAAGACGTGGCGTTCGCTGTCCGGTAAACCGTTCCCAGCGTCCAGCAGGAACGGCGGCCCCGTTCGAGTTCTCTTGACCGGCGTGCCGCTGGTCCACGGCGCGGAGCGCGTGCTGGAGTTGATCGAAAACGCCGGCGCAGTGGTGGTGGCGATGGAGAATTGCACGGGGCTCAAACCGATCCTCGACGACGTGGACGAGCACGACCCCGATCCGCTCGCCGCCATCGCACGGAAATACTATCACCTGCCGTGTTCGGTAATGACGCCCAACACGGAGCGTTTTCGCGTGTTGCGCGAGCTGGCGGTGAAGTTCCGTCCGGACTGCGTCATCGAACTGATCTGGCAAGCCTGCCTCACCTACGACATCGAAGCCTGTCACGTTCGCAAGCTGGCGGAAGCGGAGCTTCGGCTGCCCTATTTGAAAATTACCACCGACTACTCGCCTTCCGATTCGGCGCGGATCACGGCGCGAGTCGAGGCCCTCTTCGAAACCGTGCGCGCCCGCCGCAGCGCCTAAAGTCAGACGCACATGCGCCGCAAGACCGGAACTGAGTTCGAGAACTAGAAAGCCGCCACGCATGCAAACACTCAGCGACATCCACCTCGCCAACGTTCAGGCGGTCTATTCCGGCCCGGAGGGCCGGCTCTGGGAACTGCTCATGGGCGAACAGATACACCTCGGCGGTCTCCAGTCTTCGCTCGATTTGGCTGAGCGCGCGGCCGTTGGCGCGAGCTGGCGCGGCGTGGATCTCTGCTGCTGCACCGGCGCGGGTATGCGCTTTCTCCTGCGCTTCCGGAACGTCGCCCATATGACCGGCGTGGATGCCACGCCCGCGATGCTGGCGCTCGCTCGCGAGCGCGCCGCGGACGAAGGCGTCACCGAGCGCACGGCTTTCGTGGAAGCGAACGTCTGCGAGACTGGATTGCCGGGCAGCACGTTTGACTTGGTTTGGGGCGAAGACGCGTGGTGCTACGTCGAAGACAAGCCGGCGTTGATCGCCGAGGCCACGCGTCTGCTAAGACCCGGTGGCACGGTGGCGTTCACCGATTGGATGGAAGGCCCGACACCGATGACACCCGGCGAGGCGAAGCGTTACCTCATGTTCATGAAGTTCCCAAACGTCCTCAGCCTCGCCGAATACAGCACGTTGCTCCAGCAGAATGGTTGCGAGGTCCGCCTGGCGTTCGACAGCGGTCGCTTCCCCCAATACGTGCCGCTCTACCTCGATATGATCGAGAAACAACTCACTTACGACGCGCTCAAGATCATTGGCTTTGACCAGGCACTCGCCGGTGCGCTCATTGGCGAGATGCGTTTCCTGCAATCGCTTGCCGAGGCGGGCAAGATCATTCAGGGCCTCATCGTGGCAAAGAAAGGCAAGTAACCGAACGCTTGGAAGTCTTCGTTACCAGCGCGTGGGTGCCGGTGGAGTGGATCGAGGCGCACGGTCTGCAACCCCGGGGGGCTTGGTTTGGGAGGAAGCCCGACCAGCCCACCGCCCTGCCGGAGGGCGTTTGCGCCTTCGCGCAGGAAATGGCGAGCGTGGCCAGAGCGCATGTGGAAGCCGCCGTGGTCTTCACCACCGCCTGCGACCAGATGCGCCGTGCGGCGGATGCAGTGGCGGCTGAAGCCAGTTCGCGACAGTTCATCTTCAACCTCCCGGCCACCTGGCAATCGCCTGCGGCCCGACGGCTCTACCATGCCGAGATGACGAGGCTCGGTAAGTTCCTGGAAAAACTCGGTGGGCAAGCGCCAACCGCCGAACGTTTGGTGGCCGTCATCCGCGACTACGAGGCACGCCGCGCCGCGTTGCGACATTTCATCCAGCATCACTCCGCCCGGCAAGCCGCTGAGGCGGTGAGGGGCTACTTCGGCTATGGGAATTCGCTTGGCCAGGAGCCGTCAGAGCGTGGCGGCGGCTTGGCTGGCGTCCCCCTCGCGATTGTGGGCGGCCCCTTGCTCCCATGGCAGTGGCCGTTATTCGATGCAATTGAATCCGCCGGCGGGAGCGTGGTTCTGAATGCGACCGAGCCCGGAGAGCGTACGCTTTTGCCGCCCCTACCGCAGCCTTCAGCCCGAAGCCCGCTCGAAGCGCTGGCGGATCATTACTGCGAGCACGCCGTGGACGTTTTCCACCGGCCGAACTCGCGGCTCTACGAATGGCTGGGCACGCGACTCACCGAGCGTCGCGTGCGGGGCATCGTGCTGTGGATTCACGTCGGCTGCGATCTCTGGCGGGCGGAGGCGGCGAGTTTCCGCGAGGCCTTTGGACTCCCTGTGCTCGTCCTCGATACTCACGAAGTCCACGCCGGCGGTTTGCGCGATAGCAACCGGCTGGCGGCCTTCATCGAGTCGCTCCAATGACCGCCGCTCCACGTCAACTCAGCTTGGACGAGTGGGAACAGCGCCGGGCTGAACTGCTTCGCGAGGGTCTGCGCGAGCCATGGTACGGCGGATCGCTCGCCCGGCACGTCGAGCGCGAGGGCGATTTGCGCCTGCGGCACCTGCGGTTCGACAACTCGGCGGCGGCGCTACGGTTGTGGAATTTCCTGCTCACCGAAAACCAGCGGTTGCGCGAGGCTCGCGCCCAAGGCGATCCACTGGTGGGGGCCATGAAAGACCTGGGCACAGTGCCGGTGATGGCTTACGCGCTGCCGAACGTGCGCGCGTTCTATCCGGACGGCGCGTGGTGGACGCCGTGCCTGATGGAGTGCAGTGACCAGCTACTGAACCAAGCCGAGGCGCTCGGAGTGGACGCCACGTTCTGTCCCGTGCGAGCGATGTTGCCTGCATTCCAGAACCAGGAGCACTTCCCGCGGCCCGACTTGCTCGTGTGCAGCGCCGGTGCGGTCTGCGATGACT
Source organism: uncultured Verrucomicrobiota bacterium (assembly GCA_964371005.1). Lineage (GTDB taxonomy): Bacteria > Verrucomicrobiota > Verrucomicrobiia > Limisphaerales > MWDV01 > MWDV01. Next base: position 4,139 of record CAYJNU010000120.1, read on the forward strand.
TCTCCGCCATCGCGCAACGACTCGAACGGCTGGGCCACTCGATCTGCTGGTGGGAAATGCCGCGCCGCCGCGTGCCGGAAGCTGACGAAGCAGCGTGCGATCTTCCGGGCGGACTCTGCGCGCCGCGGGTTCAGGTGGATTGCGTGCGCGATGAGCTTCAGCGGATCGGTGTCAAACTGGGCGAGCTCGCAGGTTGCGCCCTGGATGAGAAACGACTCCGGTCGGGCATCCAGTCGGCCAACCGGGTGCGCCAACAACTCCGGGCTTTACGGGACACCGTCTATTCCGCGCCGGGGGCGCCGCTGCCCGCACTGGAAATGCTCATCGCCGAGATGCTGGCCATCCACTTCTGTTCGGATCGCGAGGAGAGCTTGCGCGTGCTGGCCGAACTCACGGCGGAAGCGCAGGCGCGCGTCGCGGCAGGTCAGTTCCTGGTTGGGGAAGATGCGGTGCGCGTGTTCTGGGTCAACCCGGTTGCCGATTTGCGGGCGATGAACTTGCTCGAGGCTTGCGGCGGACGCTTGTGCGGAAGCGATTTCATGTTCTCGCATACACTGGACTTGATCCCGGAAGACCTGCCATCTTTCGAAGCACTCGCCCGAACAGCGTTGGCGGACCCGATGGTCGGCCCGGCGCTGGACCGCGCGCAGCGGATTGTGTCCGAGTGCCGGCAACTGCGTGTGGAAGCCGTGGTGGTATCGCGGATTCCGGGCGCGAGCCATTGCCCGTGGGAAGGCGCGATCATTCGCGAGCACGTGGCCGTTGAACTGGATTTGCCGGTGGTGGAAGTGGAAATCCCGCCCGTATGCGACGCGCTGTTACCGGCGTTGCGAACGCGGCTGCAGGCCCTGATGGAAATCGCCCGAGCTGGAAGAGAAGCATGATTTGCGCAGGCATAGACGCCGGATCGCGCGCCATCAAGGTGGTGCTGTTCGACCACGCCAAGGCGCGGGTGGTGGGGACTGGAATCACGGATCAAGGCGTCGAGCAACCGCGATTGGCCGAGACAATTTACGACGAGTCTTTGCGGAAGGCCGGCTTGGATCGGTCACGAGTCCGCGTGGTCGTCGCCACGGGTTATGGGCGGAACCGCGTGGCCCTGGCCAGCACCACTATCACGGAGATCACTTGCCATGCCCGCGGCGTGTATCAGCTCGCGCCGGAGACCCGCTCAATCGTCGAGATCGGCGGTCAGGACAGCAAGGTCATCCGGTTGGAGGACGGCGGACGGGTGCGGGACTTTGCCATGAACGACCGTTGCGCCGCCGGAACGGGCCGGTTCTTGGAGATGCTGGCCGTGCGGTTGGGCGTGGATTGGTCCGCCCTGAGCGAACTCAGCCGTCAGAGCCGCCAGCCGGCGATGATCAGCAACACCTGTGTGGTGTTTGCCGAAACTGAGATCATCGGCCTGCTCGCCGAGGGAGTGCCGGCGGCCGACATCGCTGCGGGGGTGCAAAATTCCATCGCCACGCGCGTAACGGCCATGGCCGGCCGGGCGTTGGAGACCCCGATCGTGTTTACCGGCGGCGTAGCGCTGCAGCCGGGTATGGTGCGAGCATTGGAAGCTGCCTTGGGTTGTCCGGTTCAAGCCTCACCGCACCCTCAATTCACCGGCGCGTTGGGTGCGGCTATTTTGGCGAAACGCGTTGCCGACGCGGGGAGAATCTGAGGACCAAGACGGCGGGTTTAAGGGTAGTCGCTGCAAACTGAGTCAGGGAAAAAGGGTCGCAGCCCAGCGCGGTGACGTACCGCGGTGGGCGAGCATCGGACGAGAGTCCTAGTGGGCGATTACGCCGCTGCCCTGGCAAACCGGACAAGGTGCGGGGGCGTGCCGAAGAACGTGATAAATGTAATCCTTCAGCTTGGCCCGGCGCATCTTGAGTTCATCGATCTCCTGATCCGTGGCGAAATCAATCTCCTCTTCGATGCGGTAAATGGCATCGTCGAGACGATGATACTCGTCGTACATGTTACGGAAGTGATCGTTGCTGCCTTTCAAGCGGCGGATGGATTCGCGGAATTCCGGAAACTCTCTTAGAATCGGATGATGCAGGTCCATTTCGCTAGCTACGCATATTCGGACGGTTCAACTGGGCATGATGCTACGAATGAAAACGGGCGAGGCAAGCGATTCTTTGGTCGAGCACGAGCTTTTTTTAGAGCAGCCGCTTGCCGGTGGTGGCTTCTAGCCTTGGTGGAGCCCGGTGAAGTCGATCCCGAGCAGGCAGACGTCGTCTTCAAATGCCTGATCTTCAGCAAACTGGCGGACCTTGGCGAGCACGGCGTCAAACAGAACGGGGGTGTCGAGTTGCCGGCTCTCGGTTACGGTGGCTTGAAGCAACTCGAGTGAATAGAGCGTTTCATCCCGGGCATGGACTTCGTAAAGGCCGTCGGTGTAAAGCATGACCAGGTCTCCGGGGGTGAGGGTGGTTTCCGCGGCTTTGTAGAGGGCCTTGTCGAACAGGCCAAGCGCGGGTTGGGCCTTGTTCGCTACGTTCTGGAGTGGTTCCACCCGATCGGCGCTGCGGCGGATCAGTAGCGGTTTGGGGTGTCCTGCGTTGGTATAGCTCATGCGTCCAGCGACGGCGTCGGCCACCAGGTAAAAGGCGGTGGTCATCACCGGCGTGCCGGTGTGCTTAAGGATTGCGCCCAATTCGGAATTGAGCTTGGTCATGAACACGCCGGGATCGGGGGCCAGGGAGCGGAGTTCCTCGACCAACGCGCGGATCATGGCAGTCACCAAGGCTGACCGAACACCGTGCCCGGCCACGTCGCAAAGGAACACTGCCGTCTGGGTGTCGGAAAGCGCCGATACACTGAAGAAATCGCCCCCTACCGCACCCGTGGGGAGATATCGCTGGGTGAAGCGGAAGAGACTGTCGGCTGGTTGGGCGGCCGGCGGGAACACCGGGTACTGCTGCGGCAGCATGGTGAGCTGGATTTCCTGGGCCATCCTCAGGTCTTCTTCCATCTGCGCGTTTTTCTTCCGCAGTTCTTCCCGGCTGCGGGCAATCTCCTCGTTGGCCTTGCGGACTCGCTCATCGGCCAGGCGCTGCGCGGTGATATCCCAGAAGATGCCTTGGAGTCCGCTGATCTGGCTGTAGGCGCCGCGCAAAGGCGTCTTGACCACCTGCACGTAGATGGTGCGGCCATCCGGTAATTGGTGTTCCTCCACCGTCTCGTAGTTTTGGCCCGTGGCCATGACGCGGGAATCGTCCTGCTTGTATTTCTCGGCCAACTCGGGCGGGAAGAAGTCGGAGTCGGTCTTGCCCAAGATGTCTTGCAGGGGCCGGTTCAGGGTCTGGCAGAACTGCTGGTTGGCGAAGGTAAAATGTCCGCGCAGGTCTTTGCGGAAGATGTTCTGCGGAAGCGTTTCCACCAGCGAATGGTAGAGGACCTCGGAGTTCCGAACCTTCTCCTCCGCCGCCCGCCGGGCCGTGATGTCCTGAACGGTGCCCTCGAAATAAAGCAACCGTCCGCTGGCATCACGGATCGCCCGGCAGCTCTCGGAGATCCAGATGATGCTGCCCTCCTTGCGAAAGATGGGCGATTCAAACGCCGCCAGAGTGTCGTGTTCTGCCATCAAGCGCATGAACTCCTCCCGTCGCCCGGGTTGGACATAGAGGGTGTCGCCAATGTTGGTGATGCCGGTCATCAACTCGGCCGGCGACTCGTAGCCGTAAATCCGCGCCAGGGCGGCGTTTGCCAGCAGATACCGACCGTCGGGCGTGGTGCGGAAGATTCCTTCCGTCAGGTGATCGAAGATCCCCCGATATTGTTCCTCGGCGGCCTGGAGCGCCAACTCTGCCTGGTTGCGCTCGATGGCATAGCGCAACGTGCGCAGCAGCCAGCGGGTGTCCAACTGGTTCTTGACCAGATAATCCTGCGCCCCGGCGTGGACGGATTCGAGCGCCATGGCCTCGTCATCCACCGACCCGAGCACGACAATCGGCACGTGCGGCGCGGCGGCCCGGAGCAGGGGCAGATTCGCCAGACCGGCGCCATCGGGAAGGAAGAACTCCAGCAACACCACGTCGGCGTTGGCCTCCTTCAAGCAGGCCAGGCCGGCCTCCAGGGTTGAAACGATGGCCACCTCGCCCACGGTGTCGGGCGCTTGTTCCAACATGCTGCTGATGGCGCCCGCCAGCGACGCGTCGTGTTCGATGAGCAATACCTTGAGCCGTTCCTGTTCCATGTATGCTTCTATTCGTGCCAGGGACGTCACGCGTCTCCGGGTTTGCTTTGAACATGGCAGCAGCCTCGCACAGTCGCAAGCGGATTGGTTTGCGCGGACTCCGCGGGATTGCGCTTTGCAGGATGTGGTTTGTGGCCTACGTTTTCGCGCCCTCGCCAGAAGATGCCGAGTGTTTACATCAAAACCTACGGTTGCCAGATGAACGAGCGCGACAGCGAAGCGGTCGCCGCGCAGCTCGTAGCCAAGGGCTATACGCTCGCACCTTCGGAAGCCGTGGCGGATGTCATCCTGCTCAACACGTGCAGCGTTCGGGACAATGCCGAGCAGACCGCCCTCAACAAGATGGTCAATCTGGCGGCCGAATCTCGCCGCCGTCGGCAGAACGTCGTGCTCGGGTTCATGGGGTGCATGGCCCAAAGTCGCGGGCGCGAGTTGGTGGATCGGTTGCCGGATGTGGACCTCGTCCTGGGTACCCAAAAGTTCCATCGAGCGGCGGAGTATCTCGAGGACCTGTTGTCTGGCCGGCGCGAGGCGATCGTGGACGTGGCGGAAGAGCAGGGGAGCGAGGCGGCAATCCGGGAACACCTGCTCAATGGCAAGGCCGCTCGCGCCGTTTCGGCCTACGTCAGCATCATGCAAGGGTGCAACCAACGCTGCACCTTTTGCATCGTTCCCTACACGCGGGGTGAAGAGCGCAGCCGCAGGATTGATGACATCGTGGCTGAAAGCCGTCAACTCGTGGCGCGAGGTGTGAAAGAGATCACTTTGCTTGGACAGATCGTGACGAGCTACGGCAAGCGCGATCTCCCGAAGCAGGACGGCAAGTCCGCGTTTGTCCAACTGCTGGAGGCGGTCCATGACCTGGAGGGCCTGGAGCGCATCCGGTTCACCGCGCCCCACCCGAAAGGCTACGGCGATGATCTGGTGGAGGCGTATGCCCGGTTGCCAAAGCTGGTCGAGAGTGCTCATCTGCCGGTCCAGAGTGGCAGCGACCGCGTCCTCAAACTCATGCATCGAGGCTACACCCGTGAACACTTCGCTGGCATCGTCCGCAAGCTACGGCAAGTGCAGCCCCGCATCGGTCTCACCAGTGATATCATCGTCGGCTTTCCCGGCGAGACCGAGGCGGACTTCGAGGCCACCCTTTCGTTCGCTCGCGAAACGGAATTCGACAATGCGTTTCTGTTCAAGTACTCGCCGCGCAAAGACACACCGGCGGACGCAATGCCCGGCCAGCTCGCGGAGGAAGTCATTGAGGAACGGCACGCCCGTCTGCTTCAGCTCGTGAACGAGATTGGCGGACGCAGGTACCATGCGCTCGTGGGTCAGTCAGTGCAGATTCTCGTGGAGGGGCCGAGCAAGAGAAACTCGGCCCGCCTGACGGGCCGGACGCGCTGCAACAAGATCGTGGTGTTCGATGGTTCTACCCGACATCGCGGGCAACTCTTGGAAGTGAAGGTCACGCGCGCGGGTTCGTTCACGCTCTACGGTGATCCCGCGATCCTGAACCGTTGACTGGTGCCACGAGCCGACATTCGCCGGCGGCGGATTGTTGGCGCGGATTCTTGTTTTTTCGCTTCGCAAACCTCGCTGTCCTTGGGCAGGCTGGCGACGATTCGAAAGCTGCATGTATCGCGACAAGAGAATCGTGGTGGTGATGCCGGCGTATAACGCCGCCAAGACCCTGCGCCAGACGTGGCAGGAAGTCCGCGACCAGGGCATTGTGGATCACATCATCCTGGTGGATGATGGCAGCCGGGATGAGACGGCGTCAGTCGCCCGCTCACTGGAGGGAGTGCAAGTGCATGTCCATGAGCGCAATCGTGGCTACGGCGGCAACCAGAAGACCTGTTATCGTCTCGCCCTTGAGGCCGGGGCGGACATCGTGGTCATGCTTCACCCGGATTACCAATACACCCCCAAATTGATTCCGGCGATGGTGGCGCTGATCGCGAACGGACTGCATCCCTGCGTGTTGGGCAGCCGGATTCTGGGTGGATACGCTCTCCGGGGTGGCATGCCGATTTGGAAATACATCGCCAACCGCTTACTGACGCTCGCAGAGAACCTTCTCCTTGGCGCGAAGCTCTCGGAATACCACACAGGCTACCGGGCGTTTTCAGCGGAGCTCCTGCGCCGGCTGGAGCTGACGGCGAACTCGGATGATTTCGTGTTCGACAACCAAATGCTGGCGCAAATCCTGTGGCACGGCTTCACGATCGGCGAGATCAGTTGCCCGACGAAATACTTCCCGGAAGCGTCGTCCATCAACTTCAGCGCCAGTGTAAAGTACGGTTTGGGGTGTCTGGCTACCGCGCTGGCGTACCGCCTCGCGAAGCATGAATGGCGGTACTCAAGATTGTTCCCCGTGCGCTGAAACGTGCCCGAATCGGTGGGGGAACGCCGTTGGACAAAAGTCATCAGGGCCTGAGCGCACGAGGCGCCCGGCCCGTGAAACGACCGGACACTGCGGGAGGATACTACTTCACCTTGTTGAGGCGCACGGCGAGCCGCGACTTCTTGCGGTTGACCGTGGCGCGATGCACCGCCCCGCCTTTGGCCGCCTTGTCCAAAGCGGACGTGACATTCTTCAGCGCCTTGGCGGCGTCTTCCTTCTTCCCGCCTTGAACAGCGGACAGATAGGTCTTCTCCAATCGGTGCAGCTTGGTTTTCACGGCGCGGTTGCGGAGGCGGCGGCTTTCAGTGCTGCGCATCCGGCGCTTGGCTGACTTCGTATTAGGCATAAAAGTATGTGCGTCTCAATAGCTCGTTATAGGGTCGGAACGGTAGCCAAATGCCATTGGAAGTCAACGACAGGTTGCCGGAGAATCTGTTTCTGGCAACTGGATCGCTCCAACCGGGGGGTTGGTTTCGGGTTCGGTAATCACCGGGACAGGAGGAAGACGCGTGAAGTGTATCGGGAGGCCAACTCGTCGAGAAAGCCAAAGTTGAATGTCCGCGGCGATCTCGTCTTTGCCCGACTTTGGGCGGTTCTCGCTGCCATGCTCTGCGCCTTCTTATCCCCCCGCCACGTCACCGGAAAACTCGAGGTGTCGCCGCCCACCAGATCAAAGGTCCGGGGCGGTGTCGGCTAGGCGGATGTAGTCTATGTCGCCTTTATCCCACGGCAGGCTGTGAAGCGGATTGGTGCCGGCGGACGGGCGCTGGGTGCGCGTGTCGTCCGCTGAATACTGGGCGTTTAACTCACGCAGGCGCGTCCCCTTCCATTTGAGAGTCTCGGCATGGCCATCGAGGAACGAAAGATTCCCGCCGCCGTTATGGCGGTTGGAAGGCAGATTCCAAACCATGCCCAGCCCGAGGCGATTGAAACCGATGGCGCCGTTATCAATGCTGATCTGATTCTCCTCGAGGAACACCGAGGTCTTGGACGTATTCCGGACGGTGGTCTGCTTTTGGGCAATTTGGTCGGCGATGGTTGGACTGCTCACGCCGAGGTTGCTGCCGAGCCAGACCGAGACGGCGTAGCTCCGGTTGTGGGGGACGCGGACGGCATCGCCCCAGCCAGAGCCTTTGACAAAGGCCCGACTGGCTGGACATCGATAAATGCCCAGCGAGGAGTTGTAGGACCAGAGCACGCCCCCTTTCGGGTGCTCTTCGTAGCCAGCCACGTAGTCCTGGACGTTGCCCTTGATCCAGGCTTTGTCGCCAGGGCTGGCCACGCCGGCGACGGAGTTGTCCATCACGTTGTTCCCGTTGTCCAGCGAGTACAACTCGTAGGCGGCCTGCAACTGCTTGGCATTGCTGAGGCAGTTCATGGTCTGTGCACGGGCCTTCGCCTTGCTGAGGGCGGGAAGCAACATGCCGGCGAGGATGGCGATGATCGCGATCACCACCAGCAATTCAATCAGGGTAAATCCAGAACGGCGGCCAGGCCTTGGGGCTGCGGCCGGACAACGCACCAACGTTTGAGGTCTCTTCATCTCGGCTTCAATGGAGCCCCGATGCGGCCAGGAGCCAAGTGAGTTCCATTGACGCAAACACGTCATAGACGGAAACCGGGGCGCGTCCTAGCCTTCGCGGCACAGAACTCAAACAACATGAAAAAGCCTTCTGAAACCAAACGTCCAAATCACACCGCCAGACCTCCTGTCTTGCGGCCATTGTCCCTGGCCCTGCTTTGCCTGGCCCTGGCCGGGATGCAAACCGTCTTCGCTCAATCCTACGTATTGACGAACCTCTGGAGCGTCGCTCCGGGCGCGGCCTCCCATCCGTTCATGGATGCAACGACGAGTCTGACTCGCGGATTGGCTTACAATCCGGCCACGGACCACGTGCTGGTGGTCAGCCGAACGACGACCACGGCGGTGCATATTCTCAACGGGACGACCGGCGAACTGCTGGGCACGCTGCCGTTCAATGCCGAGACCATCACCAACGGCACTTTTCTCCTGAACATGGTCGGGGTCACAGCCGATGGCGTGATCTACGCGGCCAACCTCACCGTCGATGCCAACGATGGGACCAAGCCCTTCAAGCTGTATCGGTGGGCGGACGAAGCGGCCCAGCCGGTTTTGGTTTACGCCGGTGACCCGTCGAACTTCGACGGTACCCCGAACAACCGTCGGTTCGGAGATTCGCTCGCGTTGCGGGGTGCCGGAACCGACACCCAACTTCTGTTTGGCTCGGCGGACAAAAACGTCGCCTTGCTCACCACGACCGATGGCACGAATTTCACCGCGACGAAGATCGTGACCGATGGAGCAGCGGCAGAAGCTCAAAAGGGCATTGCTTGGGGAGCGGGTGATGCTTTCTGGGCCAAGAGCGCCAGCGGAAACCTGAGGCTCTTCACCCTCAACAAGGCTGCGGGAACGGCCTCCGTCACCACCTCGATTGCCGGGCTGACGGGCTGCCCGCTGGATGTGGATCTGAGCCGCGGTTTGGTTGCGATCGTCGAAGCCGGCACCACGGCCACGGCTGGTCACAAGCTCCGGATGTATGACATTTCGGACCCGGCCGCACCCGTGCAACAGGACGTGACCCGGTGGTTCCCCGCCAACCCGACCAATGCCAACGGAAACGCCGTCGGTGCGGTCGCACTGCGCGATGGGAAGCTGTTCGCCCTGGAGTCGAACAACGGCATCCTGGCCTACTCGGTGCATGGCGTTTACCTGGCGCCGACGATCACCACCCCGCCCGCGAGCGTCACGGTCTGGGATGGTGCGGAGAACTACACGTTCACCGTGAGTCACAGCGGCACCAAGCCGTTCTCGTATCAATGGCGGTTTGGCGGTGTGGACATTTCGGGGGCAACCGACAAGAGCCTGTTGATTCCGACAGTCTCCTACGCCCAAGCAGGCGCTTACAGCGTGGTGGTCAGCAATGCCGGCGGCACGGTGACCAGCAGCAGCGGGACGCTGACGGTGACTCCCGGGAATCAGTCTGCCCAAGTCACAAACATCTGGAACGCGCTCGCGGGAACTCGCCCTTACCTGACCTACCGCCCTGCGGGTGCGACCACCGGTGGCTACACGACCTACGGCGTTGCCATCAACCCGCTCACGACGAACGTATTGGTGCTCACGCGCATGATCCCCACCAACATGTTGGTGGTGTTGGATCCGCTGACGGGTGCGGAGAAGCACTACATTGACTACTCCGCCTTGTTGCCGCTCTCGAGCGGCTACAACAAGGTGGGCGTGGCCGATGACGGTCGGGTTTACCTCTGCAACTTGACTACGGACACGGGGAGCAACCCGTTCCGGATTGACGGCCTTTCCGACGACGGCCCCATCCCTGCGCAGGCAGGTCGCAGTCTCTACAGCGGCGATCCGGGCAATGGCCAGACCTCGCCGAACGTCGTTTGGGGTGGCACGCTCGCCGTGCGCGGCGGTGGAGCGGAGACCCAGATCCTGCTCGGTTGCGGCAGTTGGAACCAGTCCAGCCGAACGGTGGCGATTCTGCGGACGGACTCGAGCGGCTTTTTCACCTCGACGGCGATCACGATTCCCGAGGCGCCGGACAAGTTTGGGCGGCTGGGTTTGGATTGGGGTCCGGGGACGAATACGTTCTGGGCCAAATCCACAGTCAACCTCATCCTCGTCCAGTTTGACCTGGAGACCGGAACCGGTTTCGTCCTGAACAGTTACCCGTTGACTGGCGCCCGCAGCGTTCCCTCGTCGGTCACCGGAATCGGCTATGACCCTGTTTCTGGCCTGCTGGCAGGATTGCAGAATGGGAGTCCTCCCACCCCCGTGAGCGTGCCGATCTATGACGTGACCGCGCCGGACGCCGGACCGCTGTGGGTGGATCAAGAGTTGTTCCAGAGTTACAACGAGGACATCGAATTCTCTGGCAACGTGGACTTCGGCGCGGGTTACCTCGTAGCCCTCGGCGTCAACAATGGCCTCAAGATGTTCCGCGTGGACTCAGGCGCCATCACGCGCCTGCCGATCATCACCAGCCATCCGGCCAGCGGCACTTGGTATCGCGGCACGAGCCCCACGCTCAGTGTGGTTGCAGAAAGCCTCACCGCGCTCAGCTACCAGTGGTACTTCGGCGGCGAGGCTGTGACGGATGCCACCGACGCGTCTTTGGTTCTCACCAACATCCAGGTAGATCAGGCCGGGGCGTACACCGTCCGTGCATCGAATGCGGATGGCTACCGCGACAGCGCGCCCGCCATTTTGACGGTGGTCGAATCGTACACCACCGCGCAGATGACCAACATTTGGTCGCTGACCGCGGGCAGTCGCCCATACCTGAACACGGGCTATAACGAATACGGCATGGCGTTCAATCCGGTGACCTCCAACCTTCTGGTGGTCAGTCTCGTCAGCGGCTACCCGACGGTGGCTGTCTTGGACGCCCTCACGGGTGAAGACAAACACACGCTGGATGTGACCATGGTCACGAGTGCCACGAAACTCCTCCACAAGATTGACGTGGCCGACGACGGCGTCGTCTATGCGGGCAACCTGACTACGACCGCAGCCACCAGTCCGTTCAAGCTTTATCGCTGGGCCAATGATGCCTTCGACACGGTGGCTACCGTCGCATTCGAAGGTGACCCAACCCCGGTCGGCTGGCCCGACAAGGGTTGCGGCTACACCCTCGACGTGCGTGGGGCTGGCGTGAACACGGAGGTGCTTCTCGGCATGGACGCGTGGAATGCGGCCAGCATCTACAGCAACTACGTGGCGATCCTGAAAACGACCGACGGTGTGAACTTCTCCTCGACCGAAATCCATGTGGCAGACGCGCCCTCGGGCTTCTCCCGGTTGGGCCTCAGCTTCGGAGCGGGCAACACCTTCTGGGGTAAGACCTGGCTCGGTCAGCTTTACCAGGTGGAGTACAACCTCGCGACCGGCACGGGTACGATCCTTAAGAGCTACGGTTCGGACCAGTTCTCGAGTGCCATCACCTCGCTGGCGTATAACGATGGGCTGAAGATGCTCGCGGGGGCGGCGAACGACGCTCAGAAGAACATCCAGATCTACAGCGTGGCGGACCTCGCCGCGGGCCCCCAACTGCGCGACCAGGAGTTGTTCCCGACCTACAATTCCAGCATCGAAGCCAATGGCGATCTGGACTTTGGTGGCAACACCTATTTGTTCGCGCTCAACGAGAACAATGGCATCATGGCGTTCGTCATTGATTCGAGCTACACCCCGCCTTCGACCGCCTTCAAGGTTCTGAGTGTGACGCCCGCAGCCGGGTTTGTCAGCCTGACTTGGGAAGCACGGGATGGAGCAAAATACCAAGTGCAATCTGCCGAGTCCCTGACGGGCGGCTGGGTGAACTTGGGCAGTGAGGTCACCGCGACCGGCAATACGGCCACCTACGTGGACAACGTTTCCGGCGTGGACAAGCGATTCTACCGCATCTTGGCGAAATAGGGTTGTGTGCGGGTTCGAACCGCCGCCCCCCCCCGGGCGGGGGGGGGGGGTTGTTTTTTGGGGGGTGTTGGTGGGGTGGG
>CAYJNU010000120.1:16279-18481 GCA_964371005.1 uncultured Verrucomicrobiota bacterium
TGTTGTCGAATTTGGGTTGTGTGCGGTTTCTAACCGCCGCCAGCGTCGGGCTGGGGGCGGTTTTTGTTTTGTGGCGTTGTTCGATTGACTTCCGGGTGGTGGCGATAGTCTTGTCTTTCGACGCGGGCTCCGGGTTCCCCGAGAAGGGAGAATTGGGAGACTCCCGCAATGTTGCTGCCGAAGCCCGGTTGGGCATCGCGTTCTTCAGCGCGCGGAAACCGCGGCGGAGGCCGGGGGCGGCATCGCTCGCCCGAAGACCGCCGCCATCCGGGTCTGAACTGGTGCGCTCTCCTTAAGGACTCAAGCGCACCTTGAGCCGGTAGAACTGCGGGGCAGCACCGGCCGCGTGGGAGATGCTCATCGGCGATCCATTGCCCGCCAGATCGTTTGTCACTGCAGCCCAGGGGCTGGGCTGGGCGAAGTCCGTGGTGACCTCCACGCCGTAAAATCGGCCCGGGGCGGTCTGGAAGCGGAGAGCGCTGACACCATTGGTGACGGCGAGCAGTTCGATCCGCAGCACGTCCAGGATGTTGGTCGGTGTGGTATTCGCCACGTATTCGCTCCAGTTGTCCGCGCCGTCGCCGTCGGGATCCGCCAGCTTGCCGGCCTTGTTTTCGTCGGTAAGATCGTCGCCCGAGTAGAACCCACCGATCCACGCCCAATAGGCGTCCGTGGCCTTGGACAAGCGGTAGTTGTCGAGCCCCTCCCGTTCGCTAGTGCCGTCTATCCATTCACTGCGGATGCCCAGGAACGCCACATCCCGCATGACTCGGTCGAACTCAGCCTGAGAAACGCCGAAGGTGGCCGGGGTGAGGGCAAACTCATAGTGCATCCATTCTCCGGGCTCCGGGAGCGTCACAACCGCCGCATGCAGGTTGGTCCAGGGCGAACAGAGCGAAAGCATCCGTGTCCCGAAGAGCTTGCTGCCGGTAATGATCTTGAAATCAAAGGAGACGGATTGCAGACCGCGCCAGTCCCCCGCCCAGGCTTCGGGCGTGAACCAATAAGTCCAGGTGGCGGTATCGGTGTTTTCCAAATGACCGTCAGGATTGCCTCCGGTGGCGTAGTGCGGCGCGAGGCCGTTGAAACTCCAAGTCTCCGAAGTGTCGCTCCACCCGCCATAACGCCAATCTGCGTTGCCCGTCTCGAAATCTGCCCAGTGATCCGGCGGCAAACCCGCCCCGGTTTCGGTCAACAGCATGACGTTGTCGAGCCAGGTGGTATCGCCGGTGCCGGTGCCGCTCACCAGGTCCGCGTTGATCCAGAGGCACGCCACATCCTGCATGATGGCGTCAAACTCGTTGGTGCTCACCCCGAACGTTTCCGGCGTGAGTTCCACGGTGTACGGTGTCCAGGAGTGATAGGCCCTGGGCAGGGTGAGGCTCAGGTTGCTGCCGCTCCAGGTAACGATTTGAATGAACGAATCGAAATCCGCCAGGGTGTTCGCCTGGACTCGCACCATGAACCGCAAGGCGCGGAAATCCCGCCAATCGCCAATCCAGGCATCCGGGGAGTGGAAGCGGGCGTTGCCGCCGCCTGCGTCCACCGACTTGAACCCGCCTCCGGAAATGCCGTTGGTTTCACCCCAACTCACCGTGGCGTTGTCATAGCCCGCCCAGCCTTCGCCCCCGGCATCGAAACGGGACACCAGGTTCTGGGTCAGCCGCGCTGGCCCGTTGGTGCCCGTTGAAAGGACCACATTGTCCAAGTAGGTGAGGTCGTTGGCGCCCCCGAACTCCCCATAGATCCACATCTCACTGACGTGCGCCAGAACAGCTTCGACCTCGGCGGCACTGACGCCGAAGCTTTGCGGCAGGAACGGGATCAGGCGATGCGTCCAGACCCCGCCGGTCAGCGAGTTTGACCAACTGAGCGTGTGGCCGTTCGCTCCGAAGATCTGAACCAGCGTTACATTCGTGTGAAAGTCGTCCTCCCCCGTCCAACGCATGTCGAAGCTGAGCTGCTGGAACTGGCGCCAGTCGCCCGCCCAATTGGTCGGAGTGGCGATCTTGTAAGACCGTCCGTCCATCCAGTCATCGGCCAGGAGGCCCAGGCTGGGCTGGCCCAGTTGAGAGGGCGAGAGGGTCACGTCGTCCACGGGCCGCCAGCCTTGAATCGTGTGCGCCAAGCGAAGCTTGGTGTCTCTTGCAGAGGGTGTTTCAAGTTTCGATAGAGCGAGATGTGGAAAATGGGGCGTTTCTT
>CAYJNU010000121.1:0-18472 GCA_964371005.1 uncultured Verrucomicrobiota bacterium
CCCACCCACCAAACCGGCGACAGCTTCCAAAGAATTCCCCCCCCCGGATGTCCCATCGCCGCTCAGCGTGATGACGGGGGACGCCATCGCGTCTGGTCGGTCTGGTCTTCTCTTGTCAATCTCCTCTGGTCTGGTCTGGTCTGGTCTATCGGGTTTCGTCCCGGTTGTCGGTCGGTTATCGGTCGGTTCTTTGAAAAGCTCACTTTCATTGGCGTTTACGCTGTTTGCCGGTCTGCCTCCTTTTTGGCCCGCCTCCCATTTTTGCAGAAGTTGGCGGTTGTGATGGTCCCATTGATGCGCCGCGAAGCCTGCGCCGTCCAGGCGTTCGAGGAAACCGGCCTTCAAAAGTGCCGTGTGACACGACGGCTTGCGCGTCCCCCATTTGCAGATGCTCGCCAGTTGGGCGGGGGTCATCGTGGGGAATTCCGACCGGCGCGAATGTTGGCAGTGCGCCCACAATCGAATGATTGACAACGGCGCGGATTCGTCGCCGGTCAACTCCACGAGCAATCGCGTGTTCCAGTGCTCCGGAAAGTCGGGTTGAACGATCACATGCCACCCCCTGAAGTTTGGCCTTCGATTCTGCGAACGCGGCGCGGTCGCAGTCCCTTGGCGAGGCGCTCAATCAAACGCTGCGTTGAGCGACTGACTTTAGATTTGCGAAGATGCGATTTCACGCGGCCACCTGCGCTTTCCGGCTGCCTTGCGGGCGGGCGACGATGGCGACGCGACGCGACGCGAGCCACGCGTCCACGTCGCAACGCCGGAACACGATGGACTTCTGCGTCAGTCGGATGAATGGCAATCCTCGGCGCAGTCGCCAGTCGCGAATCGTGCGAGGCTTCTGGTGGAAGTGTTCGCCGAGTGCGGCGTCACCGTGGAACAGGTCGGAATCGCTGTTAATCATGGCGCGCAGTGTGCGCCATGCGGTCGCTTTACGGATTAGCTCCTATCCGAGTGCGGCTAGAAGTTAACTTTTCCAGCGTCGAATTTGGCAAGGGTTTTCTCGGCAAACAGAACGGCCTTTGTCCAGGACGGCGCGTTTTCAAACATGGGCAAGAACCAAGCGTCTTCCTTGGTGGCGGCGAGTCTTTGCAGCGCATTCGCGGCGGCCTCGTATGTGAATCCGGCGCGGCGCAAGCGCAGCGCGGCGAGGCATTTCAGCGGGTAAGCCTTCTGTTGGACTTGAGCATCTTTTGCGGTGCGCGTCTTCAGGTTCGACCGTTTCACTTCGACCCGCAACCACTTCTCGAAATCGGCAACGATTTCTTGGATCGTGGAAAGCGCCCCGTCGGCGTAGAAGTCAATGTTCAGTTCGTAGGCGCGGCCCGCCGCAACCCTGCTTTCAATTTCGAGAGCTCTTTTGAGTCCGTCTGCTTCATCGGCATCCGCTAAGATGCGTTGGAAGGTCCATTCCAGCGGGTAGCAACTGACGCGACTAAATTTCGTGTTGCGTTCCCCGCGAAGGTTCGCCCGGGTCCACGGGCGCGGAAAATCTGGACGCGCTTCCATGATGACATGCAGGATTGGCGAATCCGTTGCCTTCAGTCCTGACAAGTAAACCTCCTTCCATATGCCGGCGGGGTAAAAGTCGTGCGGGTCGCCATCGTTTTTTTCCGTTGCCAGAATTGCGTCGCGGATGTGCTCGCGGATTTTCTTCCGCTTCAGCTTCGTGTCGAGCCAGGCGCAGATTTGGGTTCGCGTTCTATCACAGGTCCGGCTGTATTCATAGACGATGGCCTCCGAAAGCAGTAGCGGATCTGTCGGTCGAAAATCCCATTCCTCTGGCGGCGGGAGAGTCGGGTTTGTCTTCATGGCTTTATCCGTTGGCAACCTTTCCGATTGAGACGACATTCTCGGCTTGCTCCGGCGCGATGGCGAACCATGCTTTCGCGGCGGATGGTTTCACCAGTTCGCGGTAGTGCTTGAACACGACGGCGGGCGAGTTGCCCATCTCGAGCGCGACTTGGGCGGCGTTCTGAGTCTCGGCGAGCCGGTAGGAGGCGAACGAGTGGCGCAGGGCGTTCGGTTTCCACGCCACGCCGGACGCTTCAACGCACGCGGTCCTGGCTGCCTGCAAGTCTAGCGGCTTCGGGTTGAATACCTGCCCGGTGCGCTTCGCGTAGGGTGCGAGCCAGGCGGCGAGATTCGCCACGATCGGCACCAGCTGGCGCGAGCCGGTCTTGGACTGTTCGGCAGAGACGTGAATGAAGTTGCCGGCCAAGTCCACGTCTCGCCAGTCCAGCCGTTCAGTCTCGGCAGCGCGCAAACCGGCAAATGCGCCGATGGCCACGACGGGCAGAAACTCCGGGGAGCTTGCGGCGAGTAGCCGGCTGATTTCGTCCGGGGTGAATATCTCGATCTTGCTGCCGTTCGACTTGACGCGCTCGACTTTCGCAACGGGGTTGCTCCCGGCCATGACGTAGCCGCGTGATTCAGCAAACGAGAAGAGCGTCCCCAAAACGGTGCGGTAGTTTTTCGAGCTTTGCGGGCCCACGGGAAGCCGGTCAAGCCAGCGTTGCACGTCGGGGGTTGTCACCGTCGAGATGTCCACCTGAAACGTTTCCGAGAACTTGGCGAGGCGCAGGCGCAGGTCCTTCAGGTATCGAAACGACTTGCCGAGTGCCTCCCGGCTGGCAACGAGTTCGGCGGCAACGTCGGCAACGCGCTTGCGGGTGATCTGGTCTGCCCGGTGTCGGCGGTAGAATTTCGCGGCGTCAATCATGGCGTCGCTGCCAAGAATCTCGAAACACTTGGCGAACGTGGCGCTTGCCATTTCGAGCGTTGCCCCGGTGGGGCGCAGGAGTTCAAGGGCCCGGCCGTAGGAAGCCGCGTCACTGTTCAGCATTTGGGCCGCCGTGGCGTCGCCGGTGGAAAGCTGGCGGGCGATGCGCTCGGCTTCCCGTCGTGCCTCAGCGTGATCTGTGAAGCTGCGGAGTCGGCGCGTGCCTGCGGTGTAGTCGGCAACCTCGAACACGCTGCGCTCCTTTCCGATTGCGGTGGGTCGGGTGCGTTTGTAGATTGAAACCTTGATGTTGCCGACCGTCACAGTCTCCGGTTTCGAGCGTCTTGAACGTTGCGAGCGTTTCATGTCGCCAAGTGTCGGCGAAATGTCGGCAGATATCAAGAACGGTCTTTTTTCGGCTTGTCTTAAGTCTCCACAAAGGCTTGATTGACAAGCGATTGGTTGCCAGCGTAACTCAGTGGTAGAGTAGCGGTTTTGTAAACCGCCTGTCGCCGGTTCAATCCCGGCCGCTGGCTCCATCCGTTCCAGGTGATTCCACCCCATCTTCGGCTTACCGGCGGATCGGCTTCCATGCCCGCGGGGCGAGAAACGGTGGGCGGTCACGTGGCACGCCTGAAGCGGCCTCCCCAACCACCAGCGGCTCAAGGCGCATCCAGGCGCATCTTCATATGCAGGAAACGCCACGCAGGAAACGCCGCTTGCCTCCAGCGTTCAAGGCTTGTTAGCCTGTCGGCACGACGTTGCGACTAGCAACGCAAACCAGTCTATGAGCCAGAATTCAGTCATCGACCCCCTCGCCGGAGAAACCCGCCGTTCCTTCCTCCGCAAGTCCGTCACCCTCGCTGCGGCCGCGGGCGCCACCCGCATCTTGAAGACACCCGTTTACGGGCAAGAGCAGTCCCCATCTGCCAACGTGGCCGGGGCCAACAACCGCATCGCAGTTGCCTACATCGGCACTGGCAAACAGGGTCTGACCCACGTTCGATTGGAAAAGGAAGACGCCCAGAAGAACAACATCGTACAGGTCGCGGCCTGCGACCTTTACCAGAAGCATCTCGACGACGCAAAGAAGTTGATTGGCCTGGACGACAAGGATTGTTACCGCGATCACCGGCGAATGCTCGAACGCAAGGACATTGACGCGGTGGTCATCGCGCCGGTGGACAACTGGCACGCACAGTGTTCGACTGACGCGCTCGAAGCCGGCAAACACGTGTTCTGCGAGAAGCCAATGACGCGTTACCTCGAAGAAGCGTGGCAGGTTTACGACGCAGTGAAGAAGACCGGCAAGATCTACGTCATCGGCTCGCAGGGCTGCATGGATGCGAAATGGCACCAAGCCGCCAAGTGGGCCAAGGCGGGCAGGCTCGGCCCGCTGGTTTGGGGCCAGGGCAGCTACTGCCGCAACAACCCAAAGAACAGCGAATGGTCCTTCGCCGCAGACGCGGACGCGAACGAGCAGAACCTTGACTGGTACCGTTGGCTCGGCCGGGCGCCGAAGATTCCCTGGAATCCGGAGCACTATTTCTCCTGGCACAAGTACTACCTCTACAACTCCGGCATCATCGGCAACCTCCTCCCGCACCGTTTTCAGCCGCTCATGATCGCCAGCGGCAACCCGGAGTTCCCGCGTCGCGTCGTTTGCACCGCGACGAAGCAAGTCTCCACCGACCGTGAAATCTCCGACACCACCCATTTGTTGGCCGAGTTCCCGAGCGGGTTAACGCTGCTCGTCGTCGGCACCACCGTCAATGAGCAGGGACTGCCCGACATCTTGCGCGGCCGCAAGGCTACGCTCTACTTTGCTTCCAGCCAGAACAAGGTGGAATTGAAGCCCGAACGCATTTTCTCGGACGAAATGGAATCGGAGACGTTCGATGATGGCACTTCCGTTGAAAACATCCAACGGCTGGAGAAAGACTTCTTCGATTGCATCCGCTCCGGACAGACTCCGGTGGCGAACGTCGAACTCGCCATCCGCGCGCACACGGTGCTCTGCCTGGCCGAAATGTCCGAGCGCCTGGGTCTGGCGTTGTTCTTCGACGAGAAGACCCGGACGGTCAAGACCGGTGATGGCAAGGTCATCAAGCCCATCTCCTACGATACCGTGCTTCCGCCGCCGCCAGTGTGAAACGCCTGGGGCACGAAGCCCAACCGCACCATTGATGTCGGCCTGATGCGCTCCGGGCTGCGGTTTTACTGGTCCATCTGCGCATCACCGACGACGGGGTGGTGCAATACGGCCCAGCCCCTGACGCGCACCGCTTCCGAAGGTTCGTGGTGCATGACCAGACGGTCTATGGTTGCGGCATGACCGAGGTCACCGCTTCGCTGCTGGCCCGCTTGGGCAAGCCGGCCTCCGATTCCGTCCCCTCCAGCTCCCTGTTGAGCCGCCTCACGAGCAATTCCGTATTCTGCATCCCGGGAAGTTGCCCACCGGGTCAGACCAGCTCTGCCTTCTCAGCAGGTCGGCAGCGCGGACAGTCCGATCCTCGCCAACCCCGAGTGCCGGGCGCCCGCGGGCGAAAGTTCGCTCCGCATCAGCAGAACCTCATGCACGCGCCAACGCCCCAGGTCGCCACAAGATAGCGTTTGTGCCCGAAAAGCAACCTCCCGGGCGGCCGTGGCGGGCGCGTCCTTGACCCGGCCAATCGTGAGGTGCGCTCGGAACTCACGTGCCTCGCTCTCGCCCCAGGCTTTCGTTTCGTTCGCCACGCGCGATCGCAGCCGTGCCAGCTCGTCCACATCGCCGTTGACCCCGACCCACAGCACGCGGGGCCGATGCGCATCCGGGAAACAGCCGCTCCCGCCCGCCCCGAGTTCAAAGCCCCGAAAACCCTCAAGGGCGCGGTGGAGTGCAGTCTCGAGGTTGGGCAGCGTGCCCGCGGGAACGTCACCCAGGAAACGCAACGTCAGGTGGACCTGTTCCACAGGCGTCCAGCGAACGAAGTTGCCGCATAAGCCGGCCTGCCATTCGCGCTGGAACTCGGCGATGGGTCTGCGAATCTCCTCCGGCAGCGCAATGGCGATGAAGGCGCGAACGGGTTTTGACTCCTGCGTCATTCCCACCTCGCTCAGCACTCCGGACTTTGCTTACGGTAACGGTTCGCCTCGCGCCGCCAGCAGCAGGCGATACCACTCCTCGCGGGTCAGTTCGATCTCGGTCGCACGCACCGCTTCGCGGATGCGGTCCGGATTCGCCGAGCCGACGATGGGGACAATCTTGCTCGGATGCTTGAGCAACCACGCCAGCGCCACGACCGTACGCGTCGTCCCGCGTACCTGGGCGATGGCATCCAGCGCGGCCACGGTCGCTTCCGCGTGGTAGCCTTCCTGCCACTTGAGCAGGCGTTTCGCGCCGTCGCCCAGCAAGCCCGCCGCCAGCGGACTCCAGGCGAGCGGCGTGATGCGTTCAATGAGGCATTGGTCGAGCGTCCCGTCCGTGAGCGTCTCGCGCTGCAGGAGACTGATTTCCACCTGTTGCACGATGAGGGGCATCGAACAGGCGCATTGCAGCGCAGTGAGCAGCGTCGGGCGGCAATTGCTCACGCCGAAGTAACGCACCTTGCCGGCCAGCCGTAGCTTGCTAAACGCGATGGCCACTTCCTGCGGGTCGGCGAGATAATCCGGCCGGTGCAACTGGTAGAGGTCAATCGTCTCGATGCCCATCCGTTGCAGCGATTCGTCGCACGAACGGAGGATGTGCTCGGCGGAGAAATCGTAGCGTTGCGGTGAATCAGGATTCGGCGCGCCGGCAAATCGGACGCCGCACTTGGTGGCGATGAGCACCTGCTCGCGCAGGCCGGAGATTTCACGGAGCGCGTCGCCGAGGATGCGCTCGGCCTCGCCCCGGCAATAGATGTCCGCGTTGTCGAAGAGCGTGTAGCCTGCCTCGTACGCCTTAGCGATCGCCCGCCGGCCCGCCGCGCGGGATTCCGCGGTGACTTCGGCGGGATTCCACGAGCCGGCGACACGCCAGCAGCCGTAGGCCAGCCGGCTGCTCACCAGTGAACTGACGCCAAGAGGAATGGTTTGCATCGTGTTTGATTCGTTGCTGTCGTCAGACTGCAATTTGGAATTGAAAATCTCAAGCGGGGAATTCGAGGCGGGCTCGCAGCAGGCATCGGTTATGGAAGGCTCTTACGGACCTTGAATTACGTCAGGGTGCCTCCGCCACGACAACTTCGAACCAGATGTCGGCACCACGCCTTTGGGAAAGGAATGCGATACAGTCCTCATGGCATCTGGGCTGATCGTAGTAGTCGTTGCTGTGCTCTTCCTGCGGCTGAATCTTCGCACCGATGATCTTGAACCCCTCGACCCCAGCGATTTCGAGTCCTCGATCCCGACAAGCTCCGACAAACTCGATGGCCGTTTCGGCAGGAAGAACGAACACACCTGCGATCTCCCTGCCTCGCTTGCAGTAAGCTTCCTGTAATTCTGTCAGCACGACGTTCTTCATTTCCTGCCACGGTTTACCAAAGTCACTTGGTCGCCGAATCTGGAATTCAACGCACTTCGTCTGCCCACTCCAGCGTCACGATCACCGGCGCCCACGAAACATGTTGCACCACGCGTTGCCAGCGCGGCGAGGCGTCGGGTGGCTGAACACGGGCCAGGTTTTCGACGCGCACGGAAACCGCGCCCGCCGTGGATTGCAGTTGGGCCAGCACCCGCACATAGCGCCGGTAGTAATCGAACTGCGTCAAGATCAGCCGCGTGGGCTTCACGGCGCGGAGCGCGTCCACTTCCGCGTTGGGCTGGTCCTTCACCGCCGGGCCGAGCCAGTCGGAGTGGATCAGCTTGAGCCGGCCTTCCTCCAGCCACGCGTCATAGAGGTAGGCTGCGGACACGGCGATGGCGGCGCTGGTCGGTGTCGCCGCGAGTTCGCGTCTAACCGTCTCAAGCGCCTGACTCCGGCTTACGTCGCGGGCGCAGGCCACGCCCACGGTCGTGAGGCCGAGGGCGCGCGTCGAGGTGAGCAAGACCGCGAGGCCCAGGCCGCCGCTCACCGCCGCCAACTTGAGCCGTGATTTCCCCGCGCCGGCCCACACCGCCAGAAACACGCCAACAGCGAGTGGTTGCAGGTATGCGGTGATCAAAACCATGTTCGCCGTCAGGAAGAACAGCGCCCCGAAGAGCACCACGATGGCAGCGGAACTTGTTGCTAGTAAGATGGCGAACTGCTTGCGGGCGAGTGTCTCGCCCGGGGCAACCCTCCGCTGCCAACACAAGATGGGAAACAGCGCGAGTACGAGCAGCAACCCGGGAACGGCGCGGAGGACCTTGATCACCTCCATCAGTTCGGGTTTCCGCCACGATGTTAGCGAAGGCGTTTGTTGCGCGTGTTCCTGAAAGCCGGCCCACAGATGCGGCCACAGCAATCTGACGCCGAGCACCAATGCCACCGGCACGAGGGTCATCACGGCAAGAGGCAGCCAGGGCTGCTGACTGCAAGTCGGCGATACGGCAGAGTGCAACTCCGCGCTACGGCGGTCAGCCAGACGCCCGACGAGGAATCGCGAAGGCAGCAACATTACCAACGAGGTCAGCAGGAAGTAGACGCCGCCGATTTGCAGGCTGGTGCAAAGGCAGAGGATGACGGTCAGGGCGGACAGCCAAACCCACGGCTTCGAGGACGAGAACAGAGGATAGTCGCGGTATGCCCGGGCCGCGGCATAGACCGCCGCCATGCCGAACACCTGCGCCAGCGAGTCGGGTCGATCGTGAAACGTGATGCCCAGCAAAAACAGACCAGCGAAGTGGACTCCCCAGACTGGCACACGCAACTCGCGCAACGTCGCCAACAGCAGCGCGGCGTAAAGCGCAAACAGGGCGAAGTGCAGCCCCATTGCCGCAAGCACCGACGTGCCGAAGCAATGCATCCAGCCCAGCAGCGCCAGTTGATAAAGCGGCGGGTAGGCGGAAAAGACCTCCTTGCCGGATATGGGCAGGGCGTTGGCGATCGAGGGATTGCAGTATTGGCCGTGGACCAGGTAGTTCACGACCGCGCCGTCGTAAAAGAAGGAGTCGTTCGCGGGAATCGGCTGCGCGGTGAAGACGAGCAGCGCCGCCTTCCACAGCAGCACGAGGGCGAAGACGGTTTCCGGTCGGTGGCGGAAGGTTGTCAACATCGGCGGTCAAAGCGCCCACCGTAATGGTGCAGGCCTCCGGCTTGCAAGCGTGCCGGCAACCTTTCAGGTTGCCGCCGCAGCCGAAGTCCCGCTTCCGGCCAAGCCGAAGGCTCGGCCATACGGACGCAAGCCACAGGCTTGCGCCACGGCTACTCGCAGGCGCGCGGCCATAGCTTTCCAGACCGGTTGGGCTTGTCAACCGCCAACGCCGTTGGCTACTGTCCCGTGCGACGCGACAGCATGCCCACGCCGCCCATCACCGCCAAACCCGCCGCCGTCCCGCTCTGCGTGGACCTCGACGGCACGCTGATCCGCACCGACATGCTGTGGGAAAGCCTCGTGCGCTTGCTCCGGCGGAATCCTTTTTATGCGCTCGCCGCGCTGGCGTGGTGGGGTCACGGACGCGCCTACCTGAAGCAACAACTGGCCCGGCGTGTGGAGGTGCCGGTCGAGAATCTGCCTTTCTCCGAATCGTTTCTGACCTATGTGCGCGCGGAGCGTGAGGCGGGACGCTTGGTGGCGTTGGTGACGGCATCGGACATCGCGCCGGCGCGGCGTGTGGCGGATCACGTCGGGTTATTTGCTGAAGTCCTGGCCAGCGATGGGCAAACGAACCTGCGGGGCGCGACGAAGGGACAGAAGTTGGCGGAGCGTTTTGGCAAAGGCGGCTTCGACTACGCGGGCAATTCTTCCGTGGACCTGGGAGTTTGGCCTTACGGGCGCGAGGCGGTCATCGTCAACGGCAGCCCGTCGCTGATCCGGCGCGCGGCGGCGCTCACAAAGGTCGGACCGACGTTCGATTGCCAACCCGCTCACTGGCGGGCACTGCTGCAGGCCTTGCGACCGCATCAATGGCTCAAGAGCCTCATCGTTTTCGTGCCGCTGCTCACGTCCCATCATCTGTTTGACGCTCTTTTCTTGAAGCCGGCACTCTGGGCGGCCGCGGTGTTCGCAGTCTGTTCATCCGCGGTTTACGTGCTGAATGATCTGCTCGACCTCGACCATGATCGCGTGCATCCCACTCGGCGACTCCGCCCATTTGCTGCAGGCACACTGCCCTTACCAGTTGGACTCGCGCTCGTGCCGGTGTTGTTCGCGGCGGGGTTCGGCGTGGCGGCGTGGGTTTCGCTCAAGTTGCTGGCGGTGCTGGCGGTGTACGCGGGGCTGACGCTGGCGTATTCGTGGCGGCTCAAGCAGGTGGTGTTGCTCGATGTGTTTCTGCTGGCGGGGTTCTATATCATTCGCCTGGTAGCCGGACACGAGGCGACGGGGATTCCCTATTCAGCGTGGCTGCTGATGTTCGCCCTGTTCATCTTCCTGAGCCTTGCGCTGGTCAAACGCTTCCGCGAGTTGCAGGGGTTGCGGCAGCGCAATCATGTGAACGCCGCCGGTCGCGGTTACGTGGCGGCGGATCTGGAGCTGGTCGCCACGCTCGGCACGGGCAGCGGTTGGCTGGCCGCACTTGTTCTGGCTCTCTATGTCAACAGCCAGGACGTTCGCGCGCTCTACGCCCATCCGACGATTCTGCTGCTCGCGTGCCCGCTCCTGCTCTTCTGGATCAGCCGCGTGTGGTTGATTGCGCACCGCGGCGCGATGAACGACGACCCGGTCGTCTTTGCGATCAAAGACTGGGTGAGCTATCTCATTGGCGCGTTGACGCTGCTGGTGCTTTGGCTGGCGACGGGATAACGAGGCGATGAGGAGGCTTTTCGAGGATTGGTTTCACGACGCGGTTTCGGCGCTGGCTTATTCGCTGGCCGAACGACACACAGGCGATCCTGCACTCCTGCCTCCGCACAACGACCTGACGCAGTTCATCCTCCGTGAACATGCGCGGATGAGCGGCTATCTCGGCGCGCCGATGCTGATGGCCAGCCTGGGTTTTGACGCGCTCGGCTTGGCGCGCGGCAAGCGATTTCATCGCCAACCCGCCGGCCAACGCCACTGGCAGGTCGCGGCCTGGAGACTCGGCAAGCTGAGTGTCCAACGCGACTTTATCCGTTTTCACGAAAGCCTGGCGACGCTGGCGCTCTACGATCGGCTCACGAAAGCCGGCGACGAACGTCCTGTCAGTGTCCCACCGACAGTACCAAGCGAGTCCTGCCGACCGGATGCCGGCAGCACGATACAGTGCGAAATCGCCGTCGTCGGCTCCGGCCCCGGTGGCGCGATCACGGCCTGCTTGCTGGCGGAGGCTGGGCGCGAGGTGTTGCTGCTCGAAGAAGGTCCATTCTTGCCACTGGAATCCTGCCCGCCGTTCTCGCGGCTGGAGATGGAACAAAAATACCGCAACGGGGGCCTGACGGTGGCGCTGGGCACAAACAAGATCGCTTACGTGGAGGGACGCTGCGTGGGCGGCGGCAGCGAGATCAACAGCGGACTCTACCATCGCACGCCGCCCGAGGTGTTGGCGCGGTGGCGGCGCGAGTTCCTCGTCGAAGCGCTGACCGAGAAGGACCTGCAACCGCACTTTGAAGCGATCGAACGCGACGTGTCGGTCTCGCTACTGCCGGGCGCGGCGCCTCCTGCTTCGCTCAAGCTGCACGATGGCGCAAGCCGCATGCACTGGCGTTCGCTGGAGGTGCCACGCTGGTTTCGTTACGACTCTGGGGGCGGTGGGCGTCGTCAGTCCATGACGGAGACTTTCGTTCCGCGCCTCCTGAAGGCCGGCGGTAAGCTGCGGGCGGACACTCGGGTGGCCAGGCTTGGCCGCGAGGGGAAGCGTTGGGTGATTATGGCCCGACGTGCGGACGGCACGGAACTCCGCATCCAAGCGGAATCGGTTTTCCTTTGCGCCGGCGCGGTTCAAACGCCAGCTGTGCTGCGCCGCAGCGGCATCAAGCAATACATCGGCGAGTCGCTCCGCGTGCATCCGACCCTCAAGCTGGTCGCGAGGTTTCCAGAAATGGTGAACTCCGCGACCATGGGTGTGCCCGTGCATCAGGTGAAAGAGTTCGCGCCGCGGCTGAGCTTCGGCTGCTCGATCAGCTCGCCGGCATATCTTGCGCTCGGGTTGTTGGATCATCCGGATCCGCTCGCCGCCGTCAGCCGCGACTGGCCGCACATGGCGAATTACTACGCAATGATCACCGGCGAGGGTCACGGCACCGTGCGGACACTGCCCGGTTGCCGGGACCCGCTGGTGCGCTACGCGATTTCAGACAAAGATCGGCGCGACTTGACGGACGGCTGGCGGAAGCTGGCGGAGTTGTTGTTCGCCGCGGGCGCGGAAGCCGTGTTCCCATGCGTGACAGGGAGCTTGCCATTGCGCAGCGCGGCTGACTTGAAGACGACGCCGGAGTCGCTCGCTTCGGGTTCGGGCAACCTGATGACGATCCATCTCTTCAGCTCGTGCCCGATGGGCGAAGATCGGAAACGCTGTGCCACGGATTCATTTGGGCGTTTACATGGTTTTCCGAACCTGCGGATCAACGACGCGAGCCTGCTCTGCACGGCACCCGGCGTAAACCCGCAAGGTACGATCATGGCGCTCGCCCGGCGAAATGCGCTCCAGTTCCTCGGGAAGCTTTGACGCGCGGTCGCCTCATCCTTTAGCACGGACTCCAGTCTGCCATCTGGCCGATTTGGAATCGGCAGGGCCTTGAAAAACTCGCCAGCCTGCGTCCTCACGTTGCCCAGCAGGATGCCACCCTGCGATACAGCAGCAGATTTCAAATCTGCGCTACCACCAACACCGCCGGCAGATTCACTTCCCCAACTCCTCGTAAAGCCGCTTCTCCGCCGCGGCGTTGTCGAGGTTGTGGCGCACGCGCATCACCGCCAGTCCCACGACCGGCGGGTAGGCTTGGTCGGCCTTCATGCGCGGCTCGACGTATTCGATCACGTCAAAGAGCAGGCGGTTTGCTTCCTCGTAGCCGAGATTCGTGAGGCGCTGAATGTAGCGCGTCGAGCGGTCAATGAGCTTCAAGTTGCTCGGCACGACCCAGATCATGTAGTTGCCCATCACGCGGCCGAGCCGGACCATCGTGCAGGTGGAAAGCGTGTTCAACAGCAGCTTCAAACCGACGCGCATGACGCCGTTGAGCAGTAGATCGGTCTCCGGCACGGGCACGAGCACTGCGGTGCAATCCGGATCCCAATGCGCCAGGAAAGTCCCGGCTTCGAGCATCACTTCGGCGCTGCCCAGGAAAATCAAACCGGTCTTGGCGCCGGCTTGCTTCGCCGCGTCCAACTGCTTGTGGTGAAAGCCGTCGGATTTGAGCAACGACTTCTTCTCCGCTTCGACCACGAGTCCCACAGCGCTGTCGCCCGGGCGGGGCGGTCGATTCTTGATGCCGTCCAGTCCGATCCGGAAGCGCATGAGTTCCGGATAGCTGATCTTCCGCACGGTCTCCAGCGTGCGGGCGAGCTTTTCCTCGGGCACGAGCGCGCGCACTTCGGCCTCGGTCCACGCGACGCAGTTGGGTGTGCGTTTACAGACTCGCTCCCAAGCCTTCAGAGAGTCGGCGTAAGGCACGTAGAGAAACGCCCACGATTCGGTGGCCGTCCGATCGTCGAACTTGCGGAAGGGCGGCGTGCAATAAGTCGGGGAGCGTTCCGTCGTATCCGTGAGCATGTCAATGCCCACCCGGTCGGCGAAGTAATTGTTCTTCCGGCCCGCGCGATAGACGGCTTCTTCCATCGCGGTAAGCTTCGCCAGTTGCTGTAGAATCTCCGGCGACTTGAGCGTGGCATGCATTTCCTCCAACCTGGCCAGGAACTGCGCCGGCACGGCGGAGGAATCCAGCGAGCCCGGGCCGTTCGGTTCCAACTCCTTCAACAAATCGCGCACGACCATTTCCAGGACCGTAACCAGCACGGCAAGTTGAATGCTCGTGGCCTGCATGCGTGTCGAGCCGGTAATACCCATGGGACCGGTGGTGAGGTTGAGTTTCTCAATGCGCGCGTCTTGAATCACCTCTCGGCTGCGTTGCACATGCTGGCAAAGAACGTCGTCCGGATTGTTATAGACGAAATAGACTCTCGCGCCGAGCTCGACCCCCTTCCACGCCGTGCCGATGACGAAGGATGTCTCGCCGCCTTCCGTGATGGCAAACACCACGTCCTTGCCACACACACCCAGGTCGCCGATCTGCTTCTTGCCGAACTCCGTGAAATCCTCGAAGCCTTCCACGGCTTTGATGAGCGCGAAATCGCCGCCTGCCATGACCGGGAAGGCGCGGTTCTCCCAATCCTCGGGCGCAGGCGAGCATCTGAGCCCACGGGCGCGCTGCTGCTGCCAGAAATCGCGCCAGATGGAAACGAGTTGAATGCTGAGGCGCCCAGTCGAACCGCAGCCCGTGAAGAACAGCTTGCCGCCGTTCTTCAGGGAACCGCGCACCGCATCTCTGATCTGCACCGCTCGGCCGGATTGGGCAAACTCGCGATAGACGCGAACCACATCGTCGTCCACGTCGAAGAGCAGGCGTAACCCCGCGGCGATGTCGCCCTTGGCCACCTCGCTCAGATTGGCGGTAACAGGGTGCGACGACTCGGTGGTCAGCGCTCCCAGCTTAAATTGGTCAGCGATCTTCAAAAACTCTTCGGATCGCCTGATGGATGTTTCGCTCATGCGTATGAGATCGGGCTTCTGGTTTCATTGCCCGGTGCGAGTCTGGAGGGGGGATGTACTCACCGGCAAGCGAAGAGGCAGTGTGAACATCGGCCCACCCGCAGCACGGCCATCCACTTCAGCTTGAAGTGCCCGGATTTGTCCGTTCGTCTGAATTCGTGCCGAGATTGATCTTGCGAGTACGCCCCTGAATTTGTTAAGCACCCCATACGCATTATGGCTGCCATTGGCCGATTTCAGAAGGGCGACGAGATCTTCTACGCGAAAGTGGTGGAGGGAGAGTTGTATAAACTCCGCGGAGATGTCTTCGGTTCGCCGTCGTTCGACAAGAAGCCCACGCCCATCAAAGGCGTGCGCACTCTCGTGCCCGTCAGCCCGAGCAAGATCATCGCCGTGGGCCTCAACTACGCTGATCACGCCCGCGAAACCGGCAAGCCACTGCCCAAGGAGCCGCTGTTCTGGATCAAGGCCACCACATCGCTCATCCCTGATGGGGGCAAGATCGAAATCCCCTTCCCACAGCATCGCACGGATTTCGAGGCGGAGCTGGCCATCGTCATCGGCCGCCGCATCCGGAATGTGACCGCCACGGCTGCCTCGCGCTACATCCTGGGCTACACCGCCGCGCAGGACGTGAGCGACCGCAACATTCAGGCGTCGGACGGCCAGTGGTGCCGCTGCAAGTCGTTTGATACGTTCACGCCGCTCGGGCCGTATATCGAGACGAAGATTGACCCGCACGAGTTGAGCATCCAGCTTTTCCAAAACGGGCAGCTCCGGCAGAACTCGAACACGAGCCAGCTCATCTTCAACTGCTATCAGCTCGTCAGCTTCATCTCCACCAACCTGACCCTGCTCCCGGGCGACGTGATCCTCACCGGAACGCCCAGCGGCATCGGACGCATTCAGTCCGGCGATCGGTTGGAGGTGCGCATCCAGGGACTGTCGCCGCTGGTGAACACGGTGAAGTAATCCGAGCCATTGCTGAACATCAGGAGCTATGGCATTGTCCACCACGATGAAAAAGAAGTCTGCAAGCCAAAAGGCAAAGGACCGCGCTGAATTACTTGCCTCCTGCGAACGAACCCGGCAGGCGTGCAACAGATTGAGCGACGAGGAACGGCGGCGATTGCATCGGGAAGCGCTCGCAATCATCTATGGCCACGATGCAAAAGCCGCTGCGTGTAGCCATTGATACGAATTTTCCCCTGCTTCTGGCACAGGAGCACGACGACGCGATTGAGGCATTGGCGGTTGTCCACGAGCGCGTTCGGCCATCGGAAATCCTTGTTCCACCAACGGCGCTTGGCGAACTGCGCTACCAGGCTGCGTTCGAGCGCCGTGCGGCACAGCGCGAACTCGCGCTCACCGCGCTCACCCAACTCCTCCCGCGCTGGCATTTTCAGCCGGTGGACTTGACGTCCACCGAAGCGGCCATTGCAGAGGAAGCCGCTCGCCGTGTGCTCCACGCCGACCTCCTGCCCGCCGCCGAACGAAACGATGCGGCGATCATTTCCGAGTCCGCAGTGCTGAATGCGGTGCTGGTGGTTTCAAACGACTCCCACCTGCTGGACGTGGACCATCGTCGGCTCGGTCTGTTGTTCCGCGAGCTTGACTTGCCCGTGCCTTTGATAGTCTCTCCCCGCGAAATTGTCCGGAAGTTCTACCGTTGATTTTATGCGTTGGTCACAAACACTCGTTGCCACTCTCCGCGAAGCCCCGGCTGACGCGGAAATCCTCTCCCACAAACTCCTGTTGCGCGCCGGCCTCATCCGCAAGCTCGCAGGCGGCGTTTACACGTTCTTGCCGCTCGGACTGCGCGCGCTCCGCAAGGTCGAGCAGATCGTCCGCGAGGAGATGGACCGCGCCGGCGCCGTCGAGGTGCTCATGCCCGCGCTCCAGCCGCCGGAAATCTGGCAGCAAAGCGGCCGGTACGAAACCGCCCGCGACGTGCTCTTCAAGGTCAAGGACAGCGCCGCCCGTGAATGGGTGCTCAGCCCGACCGCCGAGGAGGTCATCACCCTGATCGCCGCCGCCGAGATCAACTCCTACCGGCAGTTGCCCAAAAACTTCTACCAGATCAGCGTGAAGTTCCGCGACGAGATCCGCCCGCGCTTCGGACTCATGCGCGCCCGCGAGTTCATCATGAAGGACGCCTACAGCTTCGACACCACCGACGACGCCTCGCAGGTCGCCTACCAGAAGATGTATGACGCCTACACGCGCATCTTCGCGCGTTGCGGGCTCAAGGCGTTCCCGGTCGAAGCCGACACCGGCGTCATCGGCGGCAAGTTCTCGCACGAATTCATGGTGCCGGCGGAAACCGGCGAGAACGAAGTCGTCTATTGCGAAGCGTGCGGCTACGCGGCGAACCTGGAGAAGGCCACCAGCGGTATCCCGAAAACCGCCGCGCGCGAAATCGGCGCCCTGCCGGAGAAATTTCCCACGCCCGGCGTCGTGACCATCGAGGCGTTGAGCAAGGACCCCCACAAGGTTCCCGCCAATCGCCAGATCAAGACGCTGGTCTTCATTGTCCAGGACAAACCGGTCATCGCGCTCGTGCGCGGCGACGACCAATTGAACGAAACCAAGTTCGCCGCCGCCGTGGGCACGACGATCTTCCGCGCCGCTACCGCTGACGAAATCTCCGCAGCGATGGGCGCACATCCGGGCAGTTTGGGCGCCGTGGCGGCGACGCTGAAGTCAAAGGACATCTCCGTCCATGCCGACGAGCGTTTGCGCGGCGCGAACGACATGACCACTGGGGCGAACGAGGACGGCTTCCATCTCCGGAACGTCTCCATCGAGCGTGACATCACTGTGACCCAATGGAAGGATTTGCGGACGGTGAACGTGGGCGAGCCGTGTGTCAAGTGCGGCAAACCCGTGAAGATTCGCCGCGCCATTGAGGTCGGCCACGTCTTCAAGCTCGGCACGAAATACAGCGAGAAGATGGGCGCGCTTTACCTCGACGATGCGGGCGGCCGGCACCCGATGGTAATGGGCTGCTACGGCATCGGCGTCACGCGCACGCTGCAAGCCGTGATCGAGCAGTGCAACGACAAGGACGGCATCATCTGGCCGCTGAGCGTCGCGCCGTACCAGGTCTGCATCACGCCGCTCACAGTCGCGCCGCACAGTGCGGGAATGAAGCTGGCGGAAAGACTCTACGCCGAACTGACTGCCGCCGGTATGGAAGTCATCCTCGACGACCGCGACGAACGGCCCGGCGTGAAGTTCAAGGACGCCGACCTAGTGGGCTTTCCAATTCGCGTGAGCATCGGTGAGAAATCGCTGGCGAAAGGCGAAGTGGAAATCAAGCCCCGCAACGGCCCATTCCAGCCGGTGAAGATCGAGGAAGCGGCGCAGCGCGTCATCGCCATGGTGCGGGCGGGATAGGAGAACATGCTGACTGCAGGAATCACGCGTTCGTCGGCTTTCAGAAGTGGATCCTCAGCGCTGTATGTCAGATGAGTTGGCCAACCCGCTTCGAGCCAGCGCCTTGATGGAAGCCGACGAGGCAATTGGCGACATCGAGTCCGGCTGGATGGTTCGTCAGGAAGGCAATAAGGGAATCCAGTGTGAGGAGCTACTTGGCATTTACCAGTGCCGCCTTGAACACCTTCGCTCACTTAACAGTCAACATGCACGGCGTCTGGCCCAATCGGTCTCAGAGTTGGTTGCTGGGCTGCGAGGTCATGAGGCGGAAAGTGGCTGCTGGTACAGCTTGCGAGGCAACGCTGAGCATCATTTCGTGGTGTTTCGACTGCAGGAATCGGGGAACGTCGTGGGTTGCATGCGGGTGGTCAGTCAGCTCACGTTTCGCCTGAGCGCTGGTGCATCCTTTGGCGGGCAGAGGAGTAGCACGCCTCCCGCGCCATGCACTGTCAGTTGCCCGCCTTCATCGCCCAGTTGGCCATGACGAGCGCCCAGTTGGCCATGACGAGCGCCCAGTTGGCCATGACGAGGATCGGTGTTGAGTTTTGCAGGCTATAATTTCGCATAGAGGAGCTTGAGGCG
>CAYJNU010000122.1:0-5876 GCA_964371005.1 uncultured Verrucomicrobiota bacterium
CGCTTGCCCGTCCAGCAAGGTGAAGCCGGCGAAAGTTCTGAGGCCATCTCGCCGGAAGTCCTCCGCAACCAGTTTCACAGCCTCGGCGAGGCCCTGCCCAAAGCGGTTGGGGTCGCGCTCCGGGCCGCAGGCGTAACCGTGAGGCCAAAGCAACACGCTGAACTTGTCTTCACGCTTTGGATGGTACTCGCTGAAGTAGTGGAACTGAACTCGGTCGAGTATGGGCTTGCCGGGCCACTCAGCGATGAAGAAGCCGAGTGCCCTGACGAGATCGCGCGCCTCGCCGCCCTGGTCGCGTTGCCCTCGCGTGTCCTACCCTCCTGAAATGCCCCAGGACGCGCCGCACCTCTGGCGGGTGTCAGGATTCGTCCAGACCTCCGAACGCCAGCGGTAGGCCATGCGTAGCGACAGGGCGACCACGCAAAAGCAAAGAGCCGCCCATTGCTGGACGGCTCTGCCTTGCTGGTGGTGGTTACGCCGGCAATTCCCGCTTCCCTGCCAAGCTCGCAAAGTGTCCACGCACAGCTTCGTTCAAGAGCCTGGTGAGCAGTCCCCGCCTGCCCCCCTTCCGTCCGACAATGCGGTTCATCGCCTTACTGACCAGCGAGCGGACATCTCTGTCCGGTTCAAAGGTCCACGTGGCTCTGGTCTTCATCGGGAGCACTCAATTCGCTGACAGCCCTTCGCGGGACACCGCGCACCCTCGGCGCCTCTTGCCCGCCTTGGAGCATCGGCCGCATGCTCTGCACGCCTCAAGGCGGATGCACAGGGCTGTGCTTTCCAGTTCGACGGCCAACCCCATTAAAGCGCGTGGGGACATGTGTCCATCCCGGAACAGGAGTTCGCGCACCTTGGCTTGGTGGTTATCATCTCTGGCTGTCAGGTTGCTTCGTAACTTCATGTGATGGTCTTGGTTTAGTGTTCTCGCCCGGTTCTCTCCGGGCAATTCCATTGGGCCACAGCCGGCGCGTTGAGTGCAAGGGTTTCGTTTTTTCGGCACGCGTCAGCACGTCTCAGCGAAAACGAGAAGGTCGCAGGCTG
This sequence comes from uncultured Verrucomicrobiota bacterium, assembly GCA_964371005.1. Lineage (GTDB taxonomy): Bacteria > Verrucomicrobiota > Verrucomicrobiia > Limisphaerales > MWDV01 > MWDV01. The sequence continues at coordinate 1,042 of CAYJNU010000122.1, forward strand.
GTTTGTTGGCAAAGCGTCAAGTCCGCCCCCGTGTTGCCACTTGTTTTTGCCACGATGACCCTCATAAGCAGTTCTGCAATCGTGCGGTGGAGTGCCCAGGATCACCATTGCGTGCGTCAGTTTCGGGGAACCACCTTGGCCATGGCGCCCCGCCGTCAGTGTGGCATTTCCTGATATGCGAAACGCCGGGCAACACGCGCAACACCAGTGGACGCGTTATGCGCTACCGTTATGCGAAGGAAATACCGAAAACCCGCAACACGCATGAAACCCCTGTAAACATTGGAGATAAGTGAGGTTGGCGACCCCACAGGGAATCGAACCCTGGCTACTACCGTGAAAGGGTAGTGTCCTAACCGCTAGACCATGGGGTCGTCTAAAGCGGGCGGCAATATAGTCGCCCGGCCCCGCGTGTCACGCAAAAATGTCCGCGCATTGGGGAGTTGCACCGAGTCAGTCCATTCACTACGTTGCAAGGGCAGCGGGTATGAAAGTTTACATTGACGGGAAATATTTCGACGAAGCGCACGCCAAGATCTCCGTGTTCGATCACGGGCTGCTTTACGGCGACGGCATTTTTGAGGGCATCCGCGCCTACAACGGTCGCGTGTTCAAGCTGAAAGAACATGTCGACCGGCTTTATGCATCGGCCAAGGCGATCCTGCTCACGATTCCGCTGTCCCCCGCCGCCGTCACCCAGGCGGTCGTTGAGACGTGCCGACGAAACCAAATTCGCGACGGCTATATCCGCCTCCTCGTGACGCGCGGAATCGGCACGTTGGGGTTGAATCCAAACCGTTGCAAGCGGGGTTCCGTGGTCATCATCGCGGGCAAGATTCAGCTCTACCCGGAGGAGTATTACCGGAAGGGCATGGAGATCGTCACCGTGCCCACGGTGCGCAATCTCCACAGCGCGCTGAACCCGGCGATCAAGTCGCTCAATTACCTGAACAACATCCTGGCGAAGATCGAGGCGAACAACGCGGGCGTGGAGGAGGCGATTCTCCTGAACGCAGAAGGCTTCGTGTCCGTATGCACGGGCGACAACCTGTTCCTCGTGAAAGAAGGCGAGTTGCTCACGCCCCCCCTCTCCGCCGGGGCGCTCTATGGCATCACGCGGCGCGTGGTCATGAAACTGGCGGAAGAGGAAGGCTGCCGCGTTTCCGAGCCGAACCTCACGCGCTACGACGTATTTAACGCCGACGAGTGTTTCCTCACGGGCACGGGCGCCGAAATCGTGCCGGTGGTGAAGGTGGATGGGCGGGTGATCGGCAATGGAAAGCCAGGTGTGCTGACGAAGACGCTGGTCCGGCGTTATCATGCCTTAACCCAGGTGTCAGGTGAACCGATCTAGCAGGCAGCCATGAAATGTTGCGTTTGCAAGGAACACGAAGCGACAGTGCATCTGACGCAGATTGCCGGCGACAAGATGCAAAAGCTCGATCTGTGCGAAGAGTGCGCCAAAACCAAGGGGGTGAACGATCCCACGGGTTTTTCTCTCGCGGACCTGTTGCTGGGGTTGGGCGCGTCGCAGGACATGGAACAGGCAGCGGCAGCCAGTGAAGGCGGGGAGTTGAAGTGCCCGCATTGCGGATTCACCCAAGCCGACTTCAAGAAGGCCGGTCGCCTTGGCTGCCCGGACTGTTACCGGACTTTTTCGGAGGGTTTGGAGGGCTTGCTCAAATCGATGCACAAAGGCACGCGTCACGTGGGCAAGGTGCCGGAGGCCCTGCGACAGACCCTTGATGCTAAGGACCGCGTGCGGCAGCTCCAAAAGAAGTTGGCGAAAGCCATTGAGCAGGAGAATTTCGAGCAGGCGGCGTTGTTGCGTGACGAGATCAAGCAATTGGGGGCGCACCTGCAGAACGTGAGCGCCGCGTAGGTCATGAACATCCACGACTTCCTCGCCCCACCTGCCGAAACCGCCCGGCGCCAGGGACCGCATGATCGCATTGTCATGTCCAGCCGCGTCCGACTGGCCCGCAACATGCGCGAGTTTCCGTTTCCGGGCTGGGCCAAAAAGGCAGAACGATCGCTCGTCTTTGAGAATGTCCGCGCGGCGCTGGAGAACCTGACCGAACTTAAAGGCTGCTTCTCCGAGGCGATGGACAAGTTGACCCCGCTGGACAAACAAATCCTGGTCGAACGGCATTTGATCAGCCGCGAGCATGCCGCCAAAGGCGCCGGCAGCGGTCTCGTGCTCACCCGCGATGAGACTTTCTGCATGATGATCAACGAGGAAGATCACCTGCGGATGCAGGCGCTGCGGCCCGGCTTGCAACTGCGGCAGGCTTGGGCGGCCATTGACGCCGTGGACTCGCGGCTGGAGAAGAAGCTGAATTACGCCTTCACCACCGAACTGGGCTACCTCACCGCCTGCCCGACGAATCTCGGCACCGGGATTCGCGTGAGCGCCATGCTGCACCTGCCGGGCCTCGTGCTGGCCGAACAGATGAATGCCATCATTCAGTCCGTGAACAAGCTGGGCCTCGCCGTGCGCGGGCTTTACGGCGAAGGCACGGAAGCCCTGGGCAATGTCTTTCAGGTGTCGAACCAGATGACGCTCGGGGAAACCGAGTTGGCCATCGTTGAACGGCTGGAAAAGGTGCTCGCGCAAGTCATCGAATACGAGGACAACGCCCGCGCAAAGCTCCTCGAGAAAAGCCCCAAGATGGTCTTCAACCAGATTGGACGCGCTTACGGAGTGCTGGCGAACGCCCACGTCATCGCCTCGAAGGAAGCGATGAACATGCTCTCGTTCCTGCGGCTGGGAGTTGATTTGGGCATGTTCCCCGGCGTGGAGCGGTCATTGACAGATGAATTGTTCATCATGACCCAACCGGCGCACCTGCAACGGATGCACGCCGAGAAGTTGGCGGCGGACGAACGCGATTTGCTGCGCGCGGATATGATTCGGGAGCGTCTCAAAGACATCAACCGGCCCGCCCCACCCCCTCCACCACCACCCGCCCCACCGTCAACCTGAATTCGACGGGCGGCGCAAGAAGCCTGGGTTTGTAACCGCTGCCGCGCCAACACCGGAAACGGGTTTGTCCGTGACACGTCCACCGGCCAATCCCGCTCCCTCCTGCGCACAAGCTGCCTTGCAGTGGCGAAGGACGTCCCTCGTTCACGGGAACGGCCACTACCACTCCGATGGTCACGAATCCGGTTCTCGGGTTGGTTTTCATACCTCGGACTGCTCATCTTGCCTGTGAAGAAAGCCAACGACTGACAATCAATGGAATGATTTGCCGGCGGTCCTTCAGGAGCGCGAGTTCAAGCCGCTCCCGGCTGGCCACAGCACTGATTGCCCGTGCGGCGGCGGGATGCCGCCGAGGGTGAGCACGAATAATCTCCGGGTGTTGGTTGAAGCGGCGCAAGCGTAGTCAGCGGGCGTTCAGCGCAACCGTCGGAACGCATCCGGCGAGAGTCCGAAGACGCTCTTGAACGTGCGGGAGAAATGGAACGGATCGCTGAAGCCTGCGTGTTCCGCCACGCCCTTCACCATCGCCCCGGGCTGTTGCAGCAAGTCCGCCGCGAGGTTCATTTTCAGGCGCAGCAGGTATTGATAGGGGCTTTGATGGCCGTAGCGCTGAAACAGGCGGCAGAGGTAGGCGGAATTCACGTGGCACTCGTCAGCGATTTGAACCAGCGTGCGCAGGCGCCGGAAATGTTGGTGGATGTGCCGATGGCATTGTGCGTAAGTGGAGAACGCCAGAGTCTCCGCGCCTTCCAGGGGAGCCCGGGCGGCGGCGAGTTTCAGGACCAGACATTCCAGGAGTCTCGCGCAAAGCGCCGCGCTCTGGTGTGTGCCCCGCAATCCGCAGTCAATGAGTTCGTCAAACAACAACTGGATCGCATGTGGAGGATGAACCTGCGCCACCCGGCCGGGTGACAGCCGACACGATCGCAGCAACGTCCCGGCTTGGGTGCCCGCGAAATCCACGAAGTACTTTACCAACGGCTCGGCTGGATCGCCTGCGATATCCTGTCGGATGCCGGGCCCGTAGGCGAACACACGTCCCGGCTGGAGCGCGTGCGATCGCCCGTGCAGCTTCAGCGTGCCACGTCCCCGCGCGACGTATTCGAGAGAGTAGAACGGAAACGTCGTGCGGTGGATGGCGTAGCTGAACGTGCAATGTTCGCAGCCGCCGCAAACGACGGAGAGGCGCGTTTTCGCCGGTGGCATCAGGTCGAGATAAAAGCGCCGCGCTTCGGAGACGTCGGGCGAAAAGAATTCCGGGGCCGTTGTCCGGACAGGCCGGTTTTGGGCGGCGCGTTTCATGGGCCGAAGTCAAGAATCATCATGCGACGGTCAAGGATCATCATTCCCCGCCGCGACCGTCCAGTGTATTGTGCCGCCAGATAACCGATTGGCCGTGGGCGTAGTGGTGCAAGCTTTCAGCTTGCAGGCGTCCCGGCAACCTTTCAGGTTGCCGCGCAGGGCTGGTTAGAGCGATCCACGGCAAGCCGGAGGCTTGCGGCACCACCGCAAGCTACAAGCTTGCGCCACTACGGATGCGTCCTGGACGCCGCCCCGGCGACACAACAGAACTTGATATGGAAACGAAACGACTGGTTGAGAAGGGGCCCGCGATCAAGAGAGATGACCTGATCGTCATCACCGGCGGCGGCGGATTCATCGGCGGCAACCTCGCGCGCTACTTCCGCAAGAAGGGCTTCACCCGCATCCGCGCCGTGGACAAGAAGCCGCTCTACGAATGGTATCTCCAAGTGCCGGGCGTCGAGAACCTCTGCCTCGATGTCAGCCACGAGGCCAATTGCCATCGCGTCTGCGAAGGCGCGGTGGAAGTCTATAACCTCGCGGCCGA
>CAYJNU010000122.1:5976-18093 GCA_964371005.1 uncultured Verrucomicrobiota bacterium
TTCATGTTCATTGACGACTGCGTGAAGGGCATTGACATGATCATGCACTGCGACCGGCTGGTCGCCACACCGATCAACCTGGGCTCGAACGAGCTGGTGTCCATCAACGAACTGGTGACGAAGGTGGAGAAGATCGCGGGCGTGAAACTCAGGCGTGAACACGATCTCACCGCACCGCAAGGCGTGGCCGGCCGCAATTCCGACAACACGTTCATCAAGCAGGTGCTCAAGTGGGAGCCGAACACCACCCTCGATAAAGGCCTCGCCGCGACCTACAAGTGGATCCAAGAGCAATACCACGCCCGGAAGAAGGGGAAACGGGTGGTGGAGTAGCGGCAGTCCGGAAAGTCTGGACGGCAAATGAACCGCGAAAAGCTCAGACAGTTTGCCTCGCTGCTTGAACAACAGCGTACGGGAGACGCCGAAGCCGTCGCCTTGCTTCGGGATTTGAAACCTGAGCTCTCCGAAGGTTGCTGCTTGTTCAATTTGTACGAGCAGTGGACCCAAGCGTTCAGTTACGAGCCCGGTAGGCAAGAAGCGCTTTCACCCATTACAGGCCTGGCGAAGAAGCTCATCGGCCAGAGCGCCGATGATACGATGTTTCTGTTCGCGCAACCCGAGTGGGCGGCTTTGGTGGAACTTCGTGGCCCTGCGGAAGTGATTCACATCTACGAGTGCGTACGTTGCCGCACTCGTTCGTTCACACCATGCACGAGCGGATTCTACGATGGTGCTGGTTTAGTTTGTTCAAAGTGCGGAAACGTGTATTTCAGATCCTTGCGCGCCGCGGATGACGGAGCTGTGAAGTGTGAGTGTGGAGGTTGCTTTCAGAAACCATCCTCGGAGGCCTGTGCGTCATGCGGTGAGAAAAAGATGCAATTTGTCAGCTCTGTTTCGCCTTTTGAGTACTTCGCGACTCACAAGTTCCAGCGTGGCCCCGGCGCTTGATTGGATTACACGATCTCCATGATGCCAGGCTCTAGCATTTCCGACGGGCCATCCTTCCTGCGCCAACGGCGCAGGCGTGGACCAGCCCAGGGCAAGCGCGGCGCCGCCCTTGGGTCCGCCGCCCCCGAAAACACCCCGCGCCCTGAAAGGGCGCGCGTAACCGGCTTGCCCCATGCCCCAATCCCTCGCCAAAAACCTGATCCACCTCGTTTTCAGCACGAAGGAGCGCCGCCCGTTGCTCGACGACGCCATCCGCGAGGAGTTGCATCGTTACGTTTGCGGCATCCTGAAGGATCTCGAATCACCGGCGTTGGCGGTGAACTCAGTGGCGGATCATGTTCATCTCCTCTTCAATCTGCATCGCACCAAGCCGCTCGCGGACGTGGGCATGCAGTTGGACCGCGACCGGTCCCCCGGTCGCAGCGCAGACAAATAGACCGGGTCTCCGCGTTGTTTCGCGTTCACCGCATGCCCTGATTCGTCAGACTCTTGCGTGGGCCCACCGCCAAAGGAAGCTGGTGTCTCAGTCGTGTTCGAGGGTGCTGCGACCGGGGACCGGTCGCGGTCCGAATGGGTTGGAATGGACGAGATCGAGTTCGACGAACGTTATGTGTGGGATTGAAATGGCGACGCGGTTGGATGGGAACAAACCCGCGCCCCTTCAGGGCGCGGACATTTGTGTGGCCTGGTTACCCAGGGCGGCGCTTCGCTTGCATTGGGCTGAACCTTGCGCGCAGAGGCGGTTTCGGGCTTCGGGCTTCGGATTTGTTTCGGATTTCGGATTTCGAGTTTCGGATTTTGCATGAGCGCCATTGCCTCCGTCATCGGCCACATTCCTTACCGGCTTGCGCTGGCGGGCGGGTGGATTGACCAACCGTTTGTCTCTCGGCTCAACCCGAGGCCGCCCGGTTCGATGGTCGTGGTCGCCATTGAACCCACCTTCCGCGCCATGGACCGGGCGGGGTTGGCCACGGGCACGCGTCACGTTGCCACGCAGCTGTGGAAGGGACGGTTGCCCAAGCGCCCGCCTGCCGATCTGGTGCGCGAGCTTTACGACGCGGAGAACAAAGGCAAAGCCGAGCCGAGCGGTTCGCAGGACATGATCGGGTTGATCTATCCCGGCATCAGCCGGCTCGACTACGATTTCGCCGCGAACGGCGGTGTGTTTCCGGCGCACATCGAGTCGCTAAACAGCGTCCGCGTCGCCCGGTGGCTGGAGCGCGTCATTCACGTGCTCCCCGTCGGCCAACGGCCCGAAGGCTACAATCCGCTGGAGAAGAAGCACCTCTTGCCCCGCTGGATTGCGCGCCTTGGGCAGAGCGGAAAGGACTGCTTCGACGCCATCCGGCGCATGGACCTCGCCGCGCTCGGCGCTTCGATGAACGAGTGCATGAAGTGCTGGGAGGTACTGTTGCCCGGCACCGTGCAGCATCGCACCCTCACGGTGGATTTGAAGGCGATCCTGCGCGCCTACCAAGCGCAATACCCCGGCGCGATGTATTCCGGCTGCGGCGGGGGTTATCTGTTCGTGGTGTCGGAGAAGCCCGTGCCGGGAGCGTTCAAGATCAACATCCGCGTGGGATGAAATCCGAAATCCGAAATCCGAAGTCCGAAGGAAGTCCGAAGTCCGAAGTCCGAAGCGTCGTTGTCTCCGGCGGTTTCGACGACATCCGCGCGCGGCATCTGCGCTTCCTCGAAGAAGCCAGCAAGCTGGGCGAACTGACAGTTCTGCTCTGGCCTGATGAAACGTTGCAAGCCCTCACGGGTAAGCCACCCAAGTTTCCGCTGGCCGAGCGCGGCTACTTCCTCAATGCCGTTCGCTGGGTCAGCCGAGTGATTCAACTGCAGGCGTTGGCTGATCCGAACGCGCTGCCCACGATGAACGGTTTGAAGCCGGACGTGTGGGTGGACGGCGAATGTCGCGCCAACGAAGCGCGGCGCACCTTTTGTGCGAAGCAAGGCATCGAGTATCGCGCGCTGCCCGCCTCGCAAATGGAGGGCTTCCTCGATCCCACAGCGACTCCGCTTCGTAGTAGCGCAGACTGGCAGTCTGCTGTGTCGCAGGTTGTGAACCTGCCATCCGCCGCAAGCCCATGGACGTCCAGCCGACTGCAAGTCGGCGATACAGCAAAGTCCAACTCTGCGGTACCCGACCGGCGCAAGAAGGTCATCGTTACCGGCTGTTACGATTGGTTTCACTCCGGCCACGTGCGGTTCTTCGAGGATGTCAGCGCATATGGCGACCTCTACGTCGTCGTTGGGCACGACGCGAACATCCGGCTGCTGAAGGGTAAAGGTCATCCGCTCGTTTCGCAGGAGGAGCGCCGCTACGTTTGCGGCTCGATCAAGTACGTGAAACAGGCGTTGATCTCGACGGGCGAAGGTTGGCTGGACGCTGATCCGGAAATTCAGCGCCTCAAGCCCGACATCTACGCCGTGAATGACGATGGCGACAAGGGCGGCAAACGTGAGTATTGCGAGAAGCTTGGCATCGAGTATCTCGTCCTCAAGCGCACGCCTGCGCCGGGTTTGCCCAAACGTTCCAGCACGGATTTGCGCGGATTCTGAAGCTCACCAAACACCACGACACCACCAATGAAAAAACCTGCTCACCATTCACCTATGCTGCTCCTGCAACGCCCCGTAGCAGCCGACGTCAGCCGGCTCACTTGTCTGAGAAGATGGAGCGGACTCACGTCCGCTGCTACGAGCTTCAAGAAGTCACTCCTGACGGGCGGACTTGCCCTGGTCGCCTTAACTTCAAGTCATGCCGCCGAGCTGCCCATCGCCAAAGGCCCGTTCCAGCCCACAATGGAATCGCTCACGAACTTCGTCTGCCCCGAGTGGTTTCGCGACGCCAAGTTCGGCATCTGGGCGCACTGGGGGCCGCAGGCGGTCCCGATGGCTGGCGACTGGTACGCCAAGCACACTTACGTGCAAGGCCACGGCCAGTATAAGCATCATCTCCAGAACTACGGCCACCCTTTCACAAACGGCTGGAAGGATATCATCCCGCTTTGGCGGGCTGAAAAGTGGGAGCCAGACCGGTTAATGGCGCTCTACAAGAAGGCGGGTGCGAAATACTTCGTCAGCATGGGCGTGCATCACGACAACTTCGATCTGTGGAACTCGAAGCACCATCGTTGGAACGCCGTCAACATGGGCCCGCGGCGTGACGTCGTGGGCGAGTGGCAGCGGGCGGCGAAGAAGCAGGGCTTGCGTTTCGGCGTGTCGGAGCATCTCGGTGCGAGCTACACCTGGTTTCAAACCAGCCACGGCGCTGATGCCACTGGGCCACTCGCCGGCGTGCCTTACGACGGCACAGACCCGAAGTATGAGGACCTCTACCATCCGAAGGCGGCACCGGATGACAAGGGTTGGTACAGCACGAATCCGCAATGGCATCAGGAGTGGTTCAGCCGCATCCAGGACCTCGTGGACAGTTACAAGCCGGACCTGCTTTACACAGACGGCGGCATCCCGTTCGGCGAGACGGGCCGCGGCCTCGTGGCACATTTCTACAACGCCGACCTGCAGCGTCACCGGAGGCTGGAAGCCGTTTACACCTGCAAGAAGATCGGCTCGGGCGAGTTCGTGACCGGGACGTGCGTGCAGGACATGGAACGTGGAGTGTTGCCCGGCATCAATCCGTATCCGTGGCAGACGGACACCTCGATCGGCGACTGGTTCTACAACTCGAACTGGAAGTTCCGCCCGGTGAGCTGGACGATCCACATGCTCGTGGACATCGTCAGCAAGAACGGCAATCTGCTGCTCAACATCGTCCAGCGTCCGGATGGCTCGCTCGATCCCGAAGTTGTGGAATCGTTGGAGCAACTCGCCGCGTGGATGAAAGTCAACGGCGACGCGATCTACGGCACGCGCCCGTGGCAGGTTTATGGCGAAGGCCCGGTGCGCAGCAAAGGCGGGCATTTCAAGGAAGACTTCGCCTACACGGCACGCGACATCCGCTTCACGACGAAAGGCAAGACGCTCTACGCCTTTGCGCTCGGCGGGCCGGACGACGGCAAGCTCATCATCAAGTCGCTCGCGAAACCGGTGGACGGCAAAGGCAATCGCATCAACCGCGTTACACTGCTTGGCCACAAAGGCAAACTGCGGTTCGAGCAAACCGGCGAGGCGCTCGTGGTGCAGTTGCCCTCAACGAAGCTCAGCGACATCGCCTGCGCGCTGAAGATCTCCGGCCGCGACTTCACCGCCGTGCCCGTGCCGGAGACGACAGCCATCGTTCAACCCGATGCCAAGGGGAACTTCACGCTGGTCGCCGAGGACGCGGAATTGCACGGCGAGCAAATCACGACGGAAGAGCGCGGTGGGCGAACCAACATCGGCTTCTGGGACAAGGCCGACGAGTGGGTATCGTGGAAAGTACGATTTCCCGCCAGCGGGGACTTTGACGTGACGGCCAGTTGCGCCGGGGCGAACGGCGAGGCGGAGTTCGTGGTTGAGGTCATCGGGCAGCAGCTCACTGCGAAGTCGGCGAACACCGGTTCGTGGGATAAGTTCGACACGGTGAAGGTTGGCCGGGTTGCGATTCCGCAAGCGGGTGAGCAGACCATCGCCATCCGCCCGCGCGACGCGGCGACCTGGAAGGCGATGAACCTGCGCAGCCTGAAACTCGTGAGAGTGCCGTAAACCGTCGGCCGACCCGTGCCGCCTGGACCATCGCGAGTCCGAAGGTCTCGCGCGGTTGGTGGCGATCCGATCTTGCGTGTCGGCAACGGGTGGGATCACTCTGTCGGCAAATGAAAGGGCAATTCTGCAATCGGAACGCCAGCCTCCGCTCTGGCGACGGTCTCCAGTCGGCTGCGTCAGCGCCTTGGAGTGCGGCGACCCTCTACCGCTTTCGGCCCTCCGACGACTGTCGAAGCGGCAGAGGGCTGCCGCACTCTGGGCCCTGGCGGTGCGGCGTTCCGCTCACCCTTCTTCTCACCTTTTCCTGCTTCGCCGCCGGTCGGCCCGGTCTTCTGAAATCCGAGTTCATCTACGAAGCCGCCCCGTTCCCCTCCTGCCACGCCTCGACCATCGCCGAGACGAAATCAGGTTTGGTTGCGGCGTGGTTTGGCGGCACGCACGAACGTCATCCAGACGTTTGCATCTGGGTTTCACGCCAGGAGAACGGCGCTTGGACTCCGCCGGCGGCGGTCGCCAACGGGGTTGGCTTCGTCACGAACCGCTTGCCGACTTGGAATCCCGTCCTGTTCCAACCCAAGACCGGTCCGCTGCTGCTGTTCTACAAAGTCGGCCCCAGCCCGAGCACGTGGTGGGGCATGTTGATGACTTCAGCGGACGACGGCAAAACGTGGTCCGCGCCGCGACATCTGCCCGACGGCATACTGGGCCCGATCAAAAACAAACCCGTGCAACTCGCGAATGGCGACATCCTCTGCGGCACCAGCACCGAAGGGGCAGCAGGCTGGCGCGTCCATTTTGAGCGTTCGGCAGATCTCGGTCAGACCTGGACGGCCACGCCGCCGCTGAACGACGGCAAGGAAATCGGCGCGATCCAGCCCAGCATTCTGTTCCACGGGCGGGGCAATCTTCAGGCCATCGGCCGCACTCGTCAGGGGCGGCTGTTTGAGATTTGGTCGAAGAACGGCGGCAAGACATGGGGCAAGATGACGCTGACCAGACTTCCCAATCCCAACTCCGGCACAGACGCAGTGACGCTGCGGGACGGACGGCAGTTGCTCGTCTATAACCACGATTCCACGGCGAAACATCGCACACCGTTGAACATCGCCCTCTCGCCTGACGGGAAGAAATGGTTCGCGGCGTTGACGCTGGAAACCGAGGTGGCCGGCGAAGGCTTCGCGTATCCGGCGGTCATCCAGACGCGCGACGGTCTGGTCCATGTCACCTACACCTGGAAGCGGCTACGCATCAAACACGCGGTGGTGGACCCCGCCAAGCTGGAACTGCGCGAGATGCGGGAGACTATGCTCGTCTGGCCTGACTGAAACTGCGCCGTCGGACCGCGACCGGTCCCTTGGTCGCAGCAGTTCAAGCGGCGAAGCGGGGTGCAACGTTCGCGGTCTTCTCACGAGGCGGAGCGCTGAGTGCCGGAACGGGTTCGCGGTTCGTTGGCGGCAGGGCCCGGTTACGCCCCCGGCGATAGCGTCTGCAAATTCCCGCTTTCCTGAGTTTCAAATTCGCCTATCGTCATCCCAGCATGTTTTCCGGAATCAAATCAGTTTGGCTGGGCTTGATCGCCATGCTCTCATGCGCCCTGTTCTTCTCAGGCTGTTCCGCGTTGAACAGCGGCACACCATCCAGAGCCCACAACCGACCCAAAGCAGATCTGCAGACCGCAGTAGCGCTCGGTGTTGCAGCACTGAGTGAATACCGAGATATCAATGAATGGGCCGGCAGATATGAATTGGAGATAAAACGGCGCGAAGACCATTGGACACTGCGTTTTCTGTTTCTTCCAGCATCACCTGGCGGGGAGACAAGTTTGCTGGTTTACGATACACGCGAGGTGTTGATCATTGGTGGCATGTGACCGGCCGCTACTCAGTTCCCCACCAGATCGCCGGGTTGAGGGGTGGCGCGACCGCCGCAACTTCCCGCTTTCCTGATTCGCAGATTCGCCTATCGTCGTCCCAGCATGTTTTCCGAAATCAAGTCAGTTCACTTTGTCGGGATTTGCGGCACGGCAATGGCCTCCACCGCCGCCGCGTTGAAAGAGAAGGGCCTCACCGTCACCGGCTCGGATCAGAATGTCTATCCGCCCATGTCCACGTTTCTCGCCGAGCGGGGCATCGAGGTGATGAACGGTTTTGCGGAGCGCAATCTCTCCCACAAGCCCAGCCTCGTCGTCATCGGCAACGCCATCTCGCGCGGGAATCCGGAAGCGGAGTACTGCCTCGATCACAAGCTGAGATTCTGCTCGTTGCCCGATCTGCTGCGCGAGTTCTTCATCCGCGGCAAACGTGCCCTCGTCGTCAGCGGAACTCACGGCAAGACGACGACTACCTCGCTGCTCGCCTGGGTTTTCGAGCACAATGGCTTGAACCCAAGTTATCTCATCGGGGGCATCCCGAACAACCTCGGCCAAGGCGCGCGGTTCACGGAGAGCGAGTGGTTCATCATTGAGGGCGACGAGTACGACACGGCGTTCTTCGACAAGCGCAGCAAGTTCATCCACTACCTGCCCGAGGTCGCGATCGTGAACAATGTCGAGTACGATCACGCGGACATCTTCCCCGACCTCGCTTCGATTCAGAAGACGTTCAGCCATTTCATCCGGCTTGTGCCGCGCAACGGCCTGCTGTTGGGCAATGGCGACGATCCGAACCTGGCCCCGCTGCTCAACGTGACGTTCTGTCCGGTGAAGCGCTTTGGTCTGAGCGAGCAGAACGCCGTGCGCGCGATGAACGTGCGGCTGGGCCCGACGGCGAGCGAATTCGAGATTCCGAGCGCGAAGTTCCACCTGAACCTGGCGGGCGAGTTCAACGTGCGCAACGCGCTGGCCGTGGTGGCTGCCGCGAAACATTGCGGGCTTTCCAACAAGCAGATCCAGTCCGCGTTCGACACGTTCAGAGGCATCAAGCGGCGCATGGAAGTGCGCGGCATTGCCGGCGGTGTGACGGTAATCGACGACTTTGCCCATCACCCGACAGCGATTCGTGAGACGTTGACGGCCTTGCGGTTGAAGTACGCCCACGAGAAGATTTGGGCGGTCTTTGAACCGCGGAGTAACACGACGCGGCGAAATGTATTTCAACTGGAACTCGCGGAGTCTTTCGCGCAGGCCGATGGAGTGGTGGTATCGCAAGTCGCGCGGCTCGAATTGCTCAAGCCGGAGGAGCGGCTGGACCCGGTGATGCTGATGACCGACCTTAAATCCGCTGGCAAAGACACCGCGTATCTGCCGGACGCGGATTCCATCGTGGCGCATCTTGCGGGCAAGGCGCAGGGCGGCGATATCATCGTCGTGTTCAGCAACGGCGGCTTTGGCGGAATTCACGCCAAGCTGCTGGAACGGCTGGGACGGTCGTGATGCGGCGAGCCGCAGCCACGGCTAAGGTGTGCCTGCTGGCGCACTGGTGGCGGGCCTGGGCGGACCATAGCGCCGTTCAAACGCCCTTCGCTGCTCGGCGGCATTTTCGGCGTCGGCGGGAGCCGGGGTTGCCGGCCTTTCACCGGCGCTGGCCTCGGCCATCACAAGCGCCGCCGGCGGAAGGGTCGCCACTTTTTGGTTCACCGTATTGCTGGCCATGGTGGGGGAGGTCTTGATCCACAGAAAACTGCGGTTCGCGTCGGCCTGAAAATAGAACGTGGTATTCGTGGCCAGACTGCTGAAACGGACGACGCCCTCAGGCACCGGCTGGATCGGTTGCGCGGGCAGGGCCGGTCGGACTCCCGCCGCAGGTTGCGCCGGCGTGGCCGGAACACCGTAACGTCCGGTGCCGCGGTAACCCGCGCCAACGCCGCGGTACCCCCCTGTGCCGGCGCCGCCACTACTGCCAGGTTGGGCTCTCCCGTAGCCTTGCGCCGCGGCGAAGTGCGTGGCCATCAACGAACCCGTGAGCACGAAGAGGGACAAGGTGGTCGCTTTCATAAACGCGACGCTAAATTCCCAGCGGTGAAACGTCAAGCGCGCACAAAGTGTTGTTTTCGCCCTCCGTCGGGATAAGATGTCCCGGCGCAGGCGTGAATGGATTGCGGTTTGAGAGATTGAAAAGCACGCCCGCCGCCAACGTGACCTATGAACGCCTTTCAAATCATCTTCACGCCCACCGGCGCGGCCGAACTGGCTCGCATGCCCAAGGAATTGCAGCTCCAGATTCTCGGCGAGTTCCGCGGCCTGCCTCAGCAAGTGGTTGGCACGGAGCTTGACGACTTTGGCAAGCTGGAGCAGGGCGGCCGCACGTTGCATCGCTTCCGCGTGGGAGACTACCGCGTGTATTTCGAGCGCCATGAACTTGGGCTGCTGGTGCATCGCATCCTCAGCCGGCATACGCTCAAGGATTTCTTCTACCGTCACGGGCTGAAGGTCGAGGAGGATGAAGCGCTTCAATCGAATCCGAAGTTCTGGGAACTCATCGAGGCTGCCAGAACGCCGGCCAAGCCCTGACTCGCGTCCACCGAGTTTCACGCCGCGACCCGCACAGCGCGGGTGTGGCTATGAGGCGTCTTCTCCCAACTCCACGTTCCAGTACGCCAGATCAATGAAGTGCTTCCAACTGTCGTGTCGGTGCAGGCTGAGATTGATCTGGACGAATGGCCGCCACTTCGGTCGCTTCGGTTTGCGGATGATGTGCATGGCGGCTTCCTGAGGGGTGCGGTTGCCCTTGCGCGTGTTACATTTGATGCAGGAACAAACGATGTTTTCCCAGGACGTCGGCCCGCCACGGTCGCGCGGGATAACATGATCCAAGTTCAGATCCTTTCGGTCGAACATCTTGCCGCAGTACTGGCACGTGTTCTTGTCACGCTCAAAAATGTTCTGCCGGGTGAACTTCACTTCCTTCTTCGGCATCCGGTCGAAGACCAGCACCATGATGACGCGTGGAATACGGATGCGAAAGCTGACGGTCGCCACACTCTCGGGGTGGGGTTCGTTCTCGGACAAGTGGTGCCACTCGGAGAAACTGAAGGTCTGAAACGAGCCGTCGGTACGGTTGAGCACCGCTTGGGCGTGACCTTGGAACAAAAGCGTCAGGGCCCGCCGGGCAGAGCAGACATTGACGGCCTGCCACAAGCGGTTGAGCACCAGCACAGGTTGGTTCAACAGCGAAGCCATATCCGTCGTAACGGAGGTGAGGCTAGCACGCCACGTTGCTGGCTGTCAACGCACCCCGAGCCGCACCCATCCGCACCCTGATCCCACCCCGATCCGCACCCCGATCCGCAGGCCGGATCCCGCTCACCGCGGAAATCTGGTTGAAAACTCCCCTGCCCCGCCGCAATCTTCCGCCATGCAATCTGTCTTTACCGGACCGGTTTTCGTGGTGCGCGACAACATTGACACGGACCAGATCATCCCGGCGCAGTATTTGAACCTCGTGCCCACGATCGCCGAGGAATACGAGAAGCTTGGCAGCTACGCCCTCTGCGGCCTGCCGGAATCGCTATACCCGACGCGCTTCGTCAAGGACGGCCAGCTTGACAGCGAGTATCCCATTGTCGTGGCCGGGCGGAACTTCGGCTGCGGGAGTTCGCGCGAACACGCCCCCATCGCGCTTGGCTCGGCCCAGTGCCGCGTGGTGTTGGCCGAGAGCTTCGCCCGCATCTTCTTCCGCAACTCCGTCGCCACCGGAGAACTCTATCCCTGCGAAGCCACCGAACGGCTTTGCGACGTGCTGAAGACCGGCGACGTGGCGACGGTGGACTTGGACGCCCAAACGGTGACGGTTAAGGCAACCGGGAAGGTGTATTCCTTCAAGCCGCTCGGGGACGTGCGACCGGTGGTGGACGCGGGAGGCCTGTTCAACTTCGCCCGCAAGAGTGGCATGATTCCGGCGCAAAGCTGATATCGTATTGAAACGAGCAAGCGGGGATGGAGGCAAAACCTACCGCCCCCTTTCCTCCGCATAAGCCTTCCCCATCAGGCTCTCGCGCAAGCCAGGCCACCTTTGCCTTGATCTACGTGCATGAAGCGAATCCGGCATCCTTCCGGACGGCATTCTTGAATTGGGTCGAGCGCGGGGACCATTTGAGGTGGTACGCGGTGTTGATTCCGTTTCAAGTGACATTCCTTCCACGCCCGGAAGTCCTTGACGCCAGAGCCTCCACTTCCAGAGCGTCAATCCTCCCGACCGGCCTCAGGCACACGGATCAATCGCCGCAAAGCAATCAAGCCGAGCGGGGCCACTGCTGCGATCAGGCCCACCACCAGCCACATGGTGCCCGAGTGTCGCTCGCCCACCTCCGGGCAATACTTGGCCAGCAGCCGGAACGAAACCGTGCCCACGAGGAGTTTTGCCAGGAGGAACGGGATGTAGGAGAGCGCGGCGTAAGAGGCTTCCTGGCCCTTGGGCGCGATGGCGGCCGCGTATTCATAAACGCGGGGTGAATAGAACGCTTCGCCAAATGACATCAGGATCACAAAGAGAGTGATCATCACGTAATACGGATGCACGTCGCCGGGCAGCCCGAGATAGCCGTGCGCAATCCAGCGCCCGATGAATCCGTCCGCCA
>CAYJNU010000122.1:18103-18392 GCA_964371005.1 uncultured Verrucomicrobiota bacterium
ATGATGAAAACCCACACCGCCGAGATGCCGCCGCCGACGATCACCATTCGATACGCGGAAAACCGCTGGGTCAGTGCCCCCACGAGGGGCACGAGGAAGACAATCAGCAGATTGTTGATCCCCACGAGGCGACCGACCGGCGCTCCTTCCCCGAGCTCGCGAATGCCGAACTTGGGGAACACGTAATCCATCTGCATGAAAATCAGCTTGAGAAATGCGATCAACATGAGGAACGCCAGCAAGCGGTAAAAGCCGGCCTGCTGCAGCAAACCAACGAACAGTCTCACCG
>CAYJNU010000123.1:0-11311 GCA_964371005.1 uncultured Verrucomicrobiota bacterium
GGTGAGCACTGCTGCTTCTCCGCGAGTTCCGACCACCCTTTGACCTCGCCTGCGGCACCACCAGCTTTCTGAGAACGATGAAGTTGCCCCAATTTCCCCTCGACGAGCAAGGCCAGACGAATTGGATTTGGTGTTTTTGGTGACGACTCTTTAGACTCGGCCCCAATGTTGGAACCGTTGAGCAATTCGCAGATTCGCAAGTTCAAGGCTGCCGCGCAGCATTTGGAGCCCATGCTCAAAATCGGCAAGGCCGGATTGAGTGACGGCTTCGTCCGCTCCGTGGACGTCGCACTGGCCCAACACGAACTCGTGAAGATCAAGTTCACCGAGTTCAAAGAGCAGAAACGAGAGCTCGCGCCCCAGTTGGCGGAAAGAACGTCGAGCCACTTGATCATGCGCGTTGGCAACGTGCTGGTGCTGCATCGCCCTCGACCGGTGGAGGAATCGTCGGCGACCTGAAATCCAGCGTCGTCCTGGCCTGACCGCACGCTCTCAGCGTCCACCCCCAAGCCGACGTTCTCGCAGGACACGCCGGCTTCAGTCCGCCGAGCCGCACCGGTTGTGCTGGATAATCAGGCGTGGCCGAAGGCTCTGGAGGGAAAGCCACTCCCAGGCAAGTCCGAGGCGTCACTTGCATGTCACCATTTTAGACGACATGACTGTGCCGGTTTGCTTGGGTACAACTTACTCAGAAATCGGAACAAACGAGAAAACGGAACAATATGAAACAACGCTCCCTCCTTACAGTGGTTGCCGTGCTTCTGGCCGGTTCGGTGGCCGCACGTGCCGACTTGCTTTACACATTCGACACCGACATCGGTCCTGACTTTACACAGAATGTGGCTTGGTCTGCCAACTTGGGCGGCAGCGCTCAATCCACCATGACCAGCGGCGGCTGGACACTTGGCAGCGGACCACAGAAGGAATTTTCCTGGCAGGCTGGTGGCGGCGCAGCCAACCAACAGACTACCATGCAGGAGTATGCGAACAATGCAGCCAATTACCGCGTGGCCTTTGATGTCACGATTGACGGCACGAGTTTCTCGGTGGCCGGCTCGGATTGGTTCAACCTCCAAATTGCCGGCAATAGTGACGGCACTGCCGGATGGTCGCAACAGCAGTTCGCCAGCGGCTGGCACAACGACGGCGACACGGCGTTGTATTCTTGGCATGGTGACTACTCTTTCGCTGACGTGGGTTGGGAACCAGGAGACAATTGGTTCCAGATCGCATTTGGCGTCCAGACGGGAACGATCCCCATTGATTACTACGTTGACAACTTGTCCATCTATCAAGTTCCCGAGCCAGCCACCCTGGCTTTGATTGGGATTGGTACGGTTGGGCTTCTGACCTTCCGCCGCCGTCATTGAGCAGATAAGCCAACGGACTTCAAAGGCCGCCCGCGCAGGCGGCCTTTTCTTTGATTTGGACGGCTGAGTGAACCTGTCTTCTACCCCCCGGAAATCAAATGGCGTGCGACGCGTCAACCTCGTATTCTCACGCGCACTAAATGACCAAACGAGCTTTCCACCAGAAACTGAGACAGCTACGGCAAGAGCATGGGAGTTTTCTCATCCAACCAAACCGAGCACAGAAACACAGCAATGGCATCTTCGTCCGCTACCAGTCCCCCGTTCTGACGGCCGAGCACACACCGCTGGAATGGCGTTACGATTTCAATCCAGCTACGAACCCGCACCTGATGACCCGCCTGGGGATCAACGCCACGTTCAACGTTGGTGCGATCGAATGGAACGGAAACATCGTCCTCGCGGCGCGTGTCGAGGGCTGGGATCGGAAGTCGTTCTTCGCCATGGCCGAGAGCAAGACCGGCGTGGATGGCTTTCGGTTTTGGGATTACCCGGTGCGGATGCCGGAACT
Organism: uncultured Verrucomicrobiota bacterium; assembly: GCA_964371005.1. Lineage (GTDB taxonomy): Bacteria > Verrucomicrobiota > Verrucomicrobiia > Limisphaerales > MWDV01 > MWDV01. The sequence goes on from CAYJNU010000123.1 coordinate 1,882, forward strand.
GGATGCCAAGGAGACCAACCTTTACGACATCCGCTTGGTTCGTCACGAGGACGGTTGGATTTACGGACTGTTCTGCGCCGAGCGCCACGACGATGCCAAACCCGGCGATCTTTCCGCGGCCATCGCCCGCTGTGGCATCGCGCGGACGAAGGATCTCGTGAACTGGGATCGGCTCGCCGATCTCAAGACCAGCGCCCTGCACCAGCGCAATTGCGTGCTGCACCCGGAATTCGTGAACGGCAAATACGCGTTCTACACGCGGCCGATGGCAGATTTTGCCGCGACTGGCACGGGCGACGGGATCGGCTGGGGCTTGTGCGAGGACATCACCAAGGCGGCGATCGGGAAGGAAACGATCATTGATGCGCGGTTTTACCACTCGATCAAAGAAGGGAAGAATGGCCTCGGCCCGGCGCCGATCAAGACGAAGCAAGGCTGGCTGCACCTCGCCCACGGCGTGCGCAACACCGCCTCAGGCATGCGCTACGTACTCTACCTGTTTCTGTGCCACCTGAACGAACCGTGGAAGCTCATCAAAGCCCCGGGCGGTTACTTCATGGCACCGGAGGGCGAGGAGCGTGTGGGGGACGTTTCCAATGTGGTGTTCGCCAACGGCTGGGTCGCGCGCAAGAACGGCGACGTGTTCATTTACTACGGTTCATCCGACACGCGGACGCAGGTGGCGACGAGCACGGTGGACAAGCTGCTTGATTACGTCATGAACACGCCGGAGGATGGCATGCGCTCGAAGCTGTGCGTGGAGCAACGGTGTGCGCTGATCGAGAAGAACCTCCGGCTTCGCCGGGCTTGAACGTGACCACCGGAGAAAGAATGCCATGAGAACTTCACATTCACCAACCGCATCGCCGCCGGGCGAGAAGCGCATCCAACTCTCTCGCCGTTCTTTCCTAAAGACCTGCACTCTCGTGGGCGTGGCGGCTGGGCTGCCAACCTGGTTCCTGGAGCGGGAAGCCGCCCACGCTGCGCCCGTAAGCCAGCGTCCCGGCCCCAACGACCGTCCCGCCATCGCGCTGGTGGGCTGTGGGGGCATGGGCACAGGTGATGCCGCCAACGCCCAGCGGTTCGCTGACATTGTTGCCGTTTGCGACGTGGACGAAACCCGTCTGGCTGCGGCGGTCCAGAAGTTCACGCATGAGGGGAGGACCCCGGCCCGGTTTGCGGACTTTCGCGAGGTCATGGAGCGCGACGACGTTGACGCGATCATCCAAGCCACGCCGGATCATTGGCACACGCTCGTGAACCTGGCGGCAGCGCAGGCGGGCAAGGATGTCTATGGGGAGAAACCATTGACCCTGACCATTGCGGAAGGCCAGCGTCTGGTGAAAGCGGTGCGACGGCACAAGATCGTTCTCCAGACCGGCTCGCAGCAACGCAGTGACCGGCGATTTCGCCTGGCGTGCGAATTGGTACGCAACGGGCGCATCGGCAAGCTTAAAGAGATAACGGTCTATCTACCCGCCGGGCTGCGGGGTGGCCCGTTCGCCAGCACGCCGGTTCCGGAAACGTTGAATTGGGATTTCTACCTTGGCCAGGCGCCGAAGGTGGATTACGTGAAGGAGCGCTGTCATACGAGCTTCCGTTACTGGTTGGACTACTCCGGCGGCACGATGACGGATTGGGGTGCGCACCACAATGACATCGCGCGCTGGGCTCTGGGATTTGATGGGCCGGTCGCGATTGAGTCCGAGGTGCTTGCTGAGCCGGTCCCCGGTGGCTACACGGCATTCAGCGAGTACCGCGTTACCTTCACCTACGCCAACGGGGTGAGACACGTGGTGCGATCCACGCCGGACGACAATATCTATGGTGGCGTGGTGAAGGCCAATGGCCAGCGGAACGGGGTGCGATTTGAGGGGACGGAGGGGTGGCTGTGGGTGAATCGGGGTGACTTGCAGGCCAGTAAGGAGGATTTGATCTCCACGCCGCTGCCGGAATCGGCGAGCCGTCTGGAAGCCAGCGACGATCACATGGGGAACTTCTTTAATTGTCTGCGCTCGCGGCGCGATCCAATTGCCTCAGTGGACGTGGGCCATCGCTCAGCGTCCTTATGTCATCTGGGCACAATCTCGCTGAGATTGCGGCAAAAGCTTCGCTGGAATCAGGCCAAAGAGGTTTTTGTGGGTGAAGGCGCTCGCGAAGCCAAGCCATTCATCACGCGCCCGATGCGAAAACCCTACGATTACGGCTTCGTCGCTTAAGCTTCGTCTGGTGTGCCAGATTCCGATGACTGGAAGCGGCTGCAGGATCAGACAGTGTTCAGCCGAAAAGCTTTTGGGCATTTGGGCCACCTCGGGCCACCTCAAGGTTTCGGAATTTGTTGCACCGTGACCCTGCGACTGTTTAGGCTCGGGCACTCGGGTATCTGACCAACTATGAAACTGCACGCCCTTGATATCGCGATCATCGTCGGCTACTTCCTAACCGTCATCCTCGTGGGACTCTGGGTGTCGCGGCGGGGCTCCAAAGACCTCGATTCGTACTTCCTCGGCGGCAAATCGCTCCCGTGGTACATGCTCGGCATCTCGGACGCTTCCGGCATGTTCGATATCAGCGGCACGATGTGGATGGTCTACATCCTGTTTGTCTATGGGCTGAAGAGCATCTGGCTCCCGTTTCTCTGGCCGGTGTTTAACCAGATCTTCCTGATGATGTTCCTAAGCGCCTGGTTGAGGCGCTCAAACGTCCTCACCGGCGCGGAATGGATTCAGACTCGCTTTGGCCGCGGCACTGGGGCGAATCTTGCGCACTTGAGCGTGGTGTTCTTCGCCCTGGTCAACGTCATCGGGATGCTGGCTTACGCGTTCAAGGGGATTGGCAAGTTCACGGTGGTCATGTTGCCGTGGCGGTTCGTCGGCGAGGAGGCCACCGGCCTCTTCACCAACGAGAACATCTACGCCATCATCATTCTAGGACTGACCTCGCTCTACGCCATCAAGGGCGGCATGATCAGCGTCGTCATCACCGAAGTCCTGCAATTCACGATCCTGACGATCACCTCCATCACCATCGGTATCATCGCGATCTACAAGGTCAGCCCGGAGATGATTCAGCACGCCGTGCCCAACGGATGGACCAATCCGTTCTTTGGCCTCACGCTGGGGCTGGACTGGACGGGAATCTTCGACAAGGTCAACGACGCAATCCGGCAGGATGGCAACGAGCTTTTCGGCATCATCTTCGGCATGATGTTCTTCAAGGGCGTGCTGGCGAGCCTGGCCGGCCCGGCGCCAAACTATGACATGCAGCGCATCCTGGCCACGCGCAATCCGCGCGAAGCGTGCATGATGAATGGCATGGTCAACCTGGCCCTCTATTTCCCGCGTTACATGATGATCACCGGCATCACCGTGCTCGCGCTGGCGTTCTGTATGACCGACCTGAAAGCCATGGAGAAGCCGGATTTCGAGAAACTGCTCCCCATCGTGCTATCGCAATACGTCCCTGCCGGCGTTGTCGGTTTCCTGCTGGCCGGTTTGATGGCCGCGTTCATGTCGAACTTCGCGGCCACGATCAACGCCGCGCCCGCCTACATCGTCAACGACATCTACAAGCGGTTCTTCAACCCCGACATGCCGCCCAAGGCACAAGTGAACTGGAGCCGCGTGGCCTCGCTCGGCGTGTTGCTCGTCGGCGTGCTGTTCGGTCTGCTGACCACGCGCATTACCGACGTCATGATGTGGATTGTGGGCGCGCTCTACGGCGGCTATGTGATGGCCAATGTTCTGAAATGGTATTGGTGGCGGTTCAACGGCTACGGCTACTTCTGGGGCATGGTCTCGGGCATCGTCAGCGCCATGTTCATGCCGGATGTTGCGAAGCTGGTCCTGGGTCATCCCGTGAACAACCCGCTTTACCTGTTCCCAATCATCTTCGGCATCTCCGTCGTTGGTTGCATCCTGGGAACGTTCCTGAGCCCGGCGGAAGACGAGGCCACGCTCAAGGATTTCTACAAGAAGGTTAACCCGTGGGGCGCATGGGGGCCGATCCGCGAGAAGGTCATGCTGGAGACGCCTGGTTTCCGCCCAAACAAGAGCATGGGCCGCGACTGCACGAACGTTGGCGTCGGCATCGTGTGGCAACTCTGCCTCACCGCGCTGCCAATCTACCTGGTCTTGCAGCACTGGTCGTGGGTCGGGGGCATCGCCGTCACGCTCGTCGTCACCACGCTCATTATCAAATTCAACTGGTATGACAAACTGGAGAAGAACTAACTCGAGACAAAAGGGGCCGATGCAATCGGTGGCGGTGTTATTTGGCGCCTTGGTTACATGCGCCCTGTTCCCCCAAGCCGCCTCCGCCGCTTTGGATCACTTTATTACCGCGCGCGGCGACCAGTTGATTGAGGGTGGAAAGCCGTTCCGTTTCATCTCCTGGAACATCCCAAACCTGCATTACGTCGAGGACAACGTCCCGTTCACGGAGTTGCATCCGCTGCGCTTCCCGGATCGTTTTGAAGTTACTGACGCGCTGGCAACCGTTCAGCAAATGGGCGGCACGGTGGTACGCACTTATGTGCTCGCGGTCCGGCGCACGAACGATACTCCTGCGGATCTCCGTCACGTCCTCGGCCCGGGCAAGTTCAACGAAGAGGCCTTTCGCGCTTTGGACCTCGTGCTCCAGGTTGCCAATGACCAGGGCGTCCGCGTGATCGTGCCATTCGTGGACAACTGGATTTGGTGGGGCGGCATCGCCGAATACGCCGGCTTCCGCGGCAAACCCAAGGACGCCTTTTGGACCGAACCGCAGATCATCGCCGACTTCAAGGAAACCGTCCGCTTCCTCGTCCTGCGCACCAACACGCTTACCGGCGTGCGCTACTGCGACGACAAGGCCATCCTGTGTTGGGAAACCGGGAACGAACTGCTCTCACCCCCGGCATGGACGCGTGACATTGCAGCCTACATCAAGAGCCTCGATAAGAACCATCTCGTGATGGACGGGTACCACACCACTGAACTGCGCCCTGAATCGCTCGACATGCCTGAGGTGGATATCGTCACCACGCATCACTACCCAGGCCCGAAGAAATCGTTCGCGGAGTTGATTCGGGAGAACTGGGCGAAGGCGAAAGGCAAGAAGCCTTACGTCGTCGGCGAGTTTGGCTTCGTGGACAACGCGAAGATGGCGGAAGCCATGGAAGCCATCAAAGAAACCGGCACGGCGGGTGGACTGATGTGGAGTTTGCGCTTCCGCAACCGCGACGGCGGTTTCTACTGGCACAGCGAGCCAGCGGGCGGCAACCAGTACAAAGCGTTCCACTGGCCCGGCTCCCCCATCGGCGCCGCTTACGACGAAATCGCCTTCATGAACTTGGTTCGGCAGCAGGCCTTTGCCATTCGTGGGTTGACACCGCCACCCATCCCAGTTCCCGAGCCACCGAAGTTGCTTTCGATAAAGGACGCTGCGGCAATTTCGTGGCAAGGCTCGGTTGGTGCCAGCCCCTATGTCGTCGAGCGCGCTGCGAAGGCCAGTGGCCCGTGGACGCCGGTTGGCAGCCCGGTGGACGAGAGCTTCGTCCAATACCGTCCGCTCTTTGTGGATGAAACCGCGACGGCGGGCGAGTGGTACTACCGCGTTCGTGCTCGCAACGATTCAGGACCTTCAGCGCCTTCTAACGTGGTCGGCCCGGTGAAAGTCACACACGCGACATTCGTTGACGAGCTGGCGGACTTCACCCGGCTGCACGCTCGCGAGGGTCAGTTCGAGATTCGCTCGCGGGATTGCCGCCAGGCAAAGGAAGACGCGCACCGGGCGCGAGGCGAAGCGGGCTCGGCGCTGGTTTACCGGCTGCCCACCACGCTCGAAGGCTTTCGCGTCTTTGCCTTCTACCCGCGCGAGGTGACCGACCTGCAGTTCGCCGTGTCCGCGGACGGTCGGAGTTACCGCGACGTGACGCCTGCCAAGCAGGTTTACTATCAAGGTGCGGGCGATTACGGCTACTGGAAACCCGTGCTGTATCAGGCCAACGAACCGGGCGGAGCAAAAGCCACTTTCCTGAAGATCACCTTGACTGGCGAAACCCAGATCGGTCGTGTGGAAATCTCTCACGCACTGCCGTAAAAAGGGAGTTTTGGCTATGAAAGCGGAGGAACTAAAGGACTTTTCCCGGCGGGTCGGTGACCATTTGTTTGAGCACATCCTGCCCTTCTGGAGCGGCCCGGCGCTGGACAACGAGCAAGGCGGTTGGATGGCTTGGCTGTCCAACGATCTCAAACCCGATCGCACCAAACCCAAGGGGCTGGTCGTGAACACCCGCATCCTTTGGACCTTCGCTGCCGCGCACGATCTGCGGCAAGAGGCGCGGTATCACGACCTCGCCGATCGCGCGCTCGACTGGGTGATGAACCGCTTCTGGGACGCCAAGCACGGCGGCGGTTTCTGGCGGCTAGACGATCGCGGCAAACCCATTGACGAGTCCAAGCAGGTTTACGGTCAGGCGTTCTGCATCTACGGCTTGGCTCAATACCACCTGGCCTTCAACTCACCCCCGGCGCTCGCTCGCGCCAAGGAACTCTTTGCCTTGATGGATCAGCACGCCCGCGAGCCGAAGCACGGCGGCTATCTCGAAGCGCGCAGTCGCGATTGGAACTCCGCTGTTCCCTCGCAAGTCGGCGGCCACGAATTGGGCGCGACGAAGTCCATGAATACCAACCTCCACGTCATGGAAGCGTTTGCCACCCTCTATCGCGCCTGGAAGGACCCGCGACTCGCCGAGCGCCTGCGCGAGTTGATCCGGTGCTTCCGCGACAAGATCCTCGATCCGCGCACGCAGCACTTTCACCACTTCTTCGACGACTCTTGGAAAGTGCTGTCCGACAATTACACCTTCGGCCACGATATCGAGGGAAGCTGGCTGTTGTGTGAAGCCGCCGAGGTGCTCGGCGACCAGGCGCTGCTGCACGAGATGGAGCAAGTTGCGGTGCGCATGGCGGAGGTTGCGCTCCGCGAAGGGCTCAGCGCCGACGGCGGGCTTTGTTACGAGGGGAAGGACGGAAAGACCGTGGACGCCGGGAAGGATTGGTGGCCGCAGGCGGAAGCCTTGGTCGGTTTCATCAATGCCTACCAGATTAGCCACGAAGAGAAGTATCTGGAAGCTGCCAAGCGCGTTTGGGACTACATCGTGCAAAGCATCGTGGATCGAGTCCACGGCGACTGGTTCTGGCGTGCCAAGCAAGGCGGCAAGCCCGATACGGCGCAACCGAAGGTCAGTGAATGGAAGGGCCCATATCATTCCGGGCGCGCGTGCTTGGAGACCGCCCGTCGGTTGCGCACGCTGTCTGAGTGACTCAGACCGGCGCTTATAGGCGGGCTGTCTTCAACGCGACCGACACGGAGGCGAGCAAGAGCTTGGGAAACGCCCCAGCAACAGCACCCCCAAGGCGAGCGCCGCGAGCGCAGCCCTTGCCAACAAGGGCGACTTCATCGGAGGCAAGCCACCTTTCGGCTCGACGACGAATACTTGCTTGAGCTGCGGTCGCCACGAACCCAGCGAGGGAGGCGAACAGCCGCAGCGCACGGAGCAGTTGGATCGCGTGACCGATGCGTGCCGGTGGGCCGGGAGTTGGGTACGGCTGCATGGGTGAAGAAGGAATCCCCAGCGGCGGAGGGACGCGAGGGAAAAGTCGCCCGGAACGGTCGCTTGCATCCGACCTCATTCCTGATACTTTTCGCGCCTTGTCTGCCCGCGGCGGAGGGGGCGCACCGGTATGTGCGAGTTACCCCGATGGATCGGTTGCACCGGGTTTGGTCGCGACTGGCGGCTCCGGCGGCGGCAGGCAGGAACAACATCAGAACCAAAAGAACAACATGACAATGACCTTGATGACCCGCAACGGCTTACGCCTGGGTGTTGCGGCTGCGCTGGGCTTGGCCTGCGGCGCGGCTTTGGCCCAGAACAAACCTGCGGAACAAACGAAGTGGGAAACGACCGCGACGGCGGGCGCGACCTTGACCCGCGGGAATAGCGACACGTTTCTCGGCACGCTGAGCCTGGATACAAAGCGCAAATGGGAAAGCGACGAGGCGGCCTTCGGCATCACGGGTGGTTTCGGCGAGACCAAGATCAACGGCGACACCCAGAAGAACACCGAGTACGTGAAGGGCTTCGGCCAGTACAACCGGCTGTTCAACGAGCGTCTCTACGGCGGTATCCGCGTTGACGGCGAGTACGACGGTATCGCGGGCGTGGATTACCGCTTTCGCGTCAGCCCGCTGCTCGGCTATTACGTCGTCAAGAACCCCCGCACCACTCTGGCCTTCGAAGCCGGTCCGTCGGTGGTGTTTGAGCAACTCGAAGGCGGCGATTCTGACACCTACCTCGGAGCCCGGTTTGGGGAGCGGTTCGAACACAAATTGACCGACACCACCAAGGTCTGGCAGAGCTTGGAATACATCCCGGACGTGGAGCGCTGGACCGAAAAGTACCTGCTCGTGGCCGAGGCCGGTATTGACGCCGCCATCACAAAGAAGATGGGCTTGCGCGTCGTGTTGCAGGACAACTACGACAGCGAGCCGTCCGCGGGGCGGGACGGGAACGACCTGCGGCTGATTGCCGGCGTTCGCTACCGCTTCTAGCCAACTCAACCACTTCCGGTTTTCACAAGAGCCGGCCTGCGTAGCGCAGGCTGGTTTCTTTGTTTCTTGGCTGGCTCGCTGGCAATTGACGGGAGGCGCGCCGGCGCTCTCTGGTTCTCTTGAGGCAGTCCACAAACACGCAGGGAAAGCGGCCCGGAGTTGGTGGTGTCCCCAGTACTGGTGACTGGTTGGAGACCGGCGATCGTGTATCCTGTCTCCGTCATTGAGATGCAAAAGTGCAGTGTTCCGTGTGCAAGAGTGGGCGTGGGTCTGCAGCGCCGCAGCCGGTGACCGAAACGATTTAGAGTCTGTTCTCAAAGTGTTGCAGAAAGCCGGGCCGCAAGCCCGGCTTCGCTGTTTTTGGGATGAAGCGGTCTGCCCCGGCAGACATCCGGTGGGTTCACCATCTCGGGGCATCCTGCGGTGTGTCGTCCTGCCGAATTTCCGAATCTCCAGTATCTTGACAACGTCGTCGGCTGTCCCATGCTGCCGGGGTGCAAGAAACACCGCCGTGGGCTGTGGCCCACACCAAACCGCGTTGCGAGAAGAAACTAAAGCAACACTGTGAGCGCGAAGGCGTCGCCGTGACGCTGCCGTTGGTTCAAACTGCCCACAAGTATCGCGGTAAGACGGTGGTCTTTGAGAAGCCGCTGTTTCCGGGCTATGCGTTTCTCCGGCTTCCCCAGGAGCAGCGGCGGATTCCGCTGCAGAGCGATTATGTCGCCAATTTACTGGAGGTCTTCGACCAGGAATTATTCGGTCGGCAGTTGAACGAGATTTTGGTGGCGCTGGAATCCGGCCATGAAGTACGTCTTGCACCGGCAATCGGCAAGGG
>CAYJNU010000123.1:11321-12478 GCA_964371005.1 uncultured Verrucomicrobiota bacterium
TGCGGGTGAACATCAAGGCGGGACCGTTGCGGGGGATGGAAGCCTGGGTGGAGGAGCGATACGGGCCCAGTGTGGTTCTCCTGCGACTGGATTTCATCGGTCAAGCTGCCGCCGTGAAGCTTGACGTTACCGACCTTGAGCCAGCGTGAATAGAATGGGCCGGTGGGCAAGGATTCTGTTTTCGCAGTGTTCTGAGACTCGGACTTCTCAGCGTACTACCAGAATCGAATAGAAACGGCGGCTGGATGCGCCAGCGGTTTCGTCGGTCCACGTGAGGTTGTCGCCGAAGGCAACTATCTCTGGCGAAGCGGGTAACCATTGAGAATCGGTCAGGTTGTCCTTGTATACGAGCCGATAGGACAAGCCGACGATTGTGCTCCAAGTCACCTGACCGCCGTTGGGAGTGAAGGCCAGATTCGAGATGACTGGCGCGGGCGGCGTGAGCACGGTCTCGGTCGGAACGAAATTCGGATCGTTGGTCACGATGAACTTGTCGAGCAGCATTCCGCTGTCTCCACCGGTGACCGTAACCGTGTGATAGCCTGTGTCGAAAGCGAAGCGATGGGGAAGAGGACTGCTCACGCCTTTGGTGGTCACACCGCTGACGGTGACTCGGACCCAGTGCCAGGTATTCGTGCCTGAATCGTCAGCGTTCGCGCGCAAGACATTCGTGACGCCTTCGTCCGCCGAGACATAAAACGTTTCGTTGGTGGTGCCGGAGGCGAGCACGCGAGCCCAGATCACGTATTCCCCGGATTCTCGGACATCGAGGCCGTAGCTGGCAGCACCCGCTTCGGGAGTGACTGTGGTGATGAACAGCGTGCTGGCATCGGAGTTCGTGCCGACCAGCATAGGATCCGAAAGCCAGCCACTCTCAGCTTCGATCACAAGGCCGACTGGATTTGCGGGGGAGTCCTGTGACACCGTCACGGTCAGCTCATCGCTCGCAATCAAGTCTCCGTCCGTGGCCGTCAGATGGATCACATACGAACCAGCAGTCGGGAAACTCGCCGTAGTGGCGGGAGACATAGGATCGTCGAAGATGACTTCAGCTGGTCCGGTGGCGAGCGTCCACTGCACGGTGACGGAGCCGGGTGTTTTCGGGAGGCCGTCGTCGGCCACGGTGGCGGCGAGCAGGGCGGTTGAAGGCAGTGTGA
>CAYJNU010000123.1:12578-18215 GCA_964371005.1 uncultured Verrucomicrobiota bacterium
TGACGACGGGGGCGGTGTTGGCCGGGGCGACGGTGACGGTCAACTCGTCGGAGGCACTGAGCACGCTGTCGGTGGCCGTGAGGCGGAGCACGTAGATTCCGGCTTTCGAGAAACTGGCGAGCGTGTTGGCATTGGTGGTCGCGGTGAAGCTGACGTTGCCCGGGCCGCTGACGGCGGACCAAGCGACGCAGAGCGTGCCGGTGGTGGGGAGGCCGTCGTCGGCCACGGTGGCGGCGAGCAGGGCGGTTGAAGGCAGTGTGATGGATTGATCGGGTCCGGCACTGACGACGGGGGCGGTGTTGGCCGGGGCGACGGTGACGGTCAACTCGTCGGAGGCGCTGAGCGCGCCGTCGGTGGCGGTGAGACGGAGCAGATACGATCCGGCGACTGAGAAACTGGCGGCAGTAGTGGCGCTGGTTGGGGTTCCGAACGTGACGTTACCCGGTCCGGTGATTACGGACCATTGCACGGCCAGCGTACCCGGAATCGCCGGGAGGCCATCGTCGGAAACGGAGCCGACCAAGGTCACTCCGGCGGGCAGGGTGGCGAATTGATCGCTGCCGGCGCTGACCTGCGGGGTTTGGTTGGTCGGGCTGGTGGAAACGTCGGAGGGCACGGTGTAGGCGACTTCGTTGGACGGCAGGCTTTCCTGTCCGTCGGCGGTATAGGCGGTCGCCACGAAGTAGTAAGTCGCCCCGGGTGTGAGATTTGAGATGGTGCAGGAGGTGGCGTTGCCGACGTCCAGACGGACGGTGTAGTTGCTGCTGACCGTGCCGTAGTGGACGGCGTAACCAGCGACCCACGCATCGGGACTCGCATCCCATTCCAGCGTGACTTGGCCGACGTTCTGGGTTGTGCCGAGGGAACCTTCGGCGGAGAGGATCGTGACGGTCAACTCGTCGGAGGCGCTGAGCGCGCCGTCGGTGGCGGTGAGACGGAGCAGATACGATCCGGCGACTGAGAAACTGGCGGCAGTAGTGGCGCTGGTTGGGGTTCCGAACGTGACGTTACCCGGTCCGGTGATTACGGACCATTGCACGGCCAGCGTACCCGGAATCGCCGGGAGGCCATCGTCGGAAACGGAGCCGACCAAGGTCACTCCGGCGGGCAGGGTGGCGAATTGATCGCTGCCGGCGCTGACCTGCGGGGTTTGGTTGGTCGGGCTGGTGGAAACGTCGGAGGGCACGGTGTAGGCGACTTCGTTGGACGGCAGGCTTTCCTGTCCGTCGGCGGTATAGGCGGTCGCCACGAAGTAGTAAGTCGCCCCGGGTGTGAGATTTGAGATGGTGCAGGAGGTGGCGTTGCCGACGTCCAGACGGACGGTGTAGTTGCTGCTGACCGTGCCGTAGTGGACGGCGTAACCAGCGACCCACGCATCGGGACTCGCATCCCATTCCAAGGTAACGCCGCTCGCGATCCGGAGCGTCATCCCGACTGCGAGCAGGGTCGCGGCCCATCTGCCGCACCTCGAATGGCGCGGGGATTTGTTACCTATGTCCAACACGTATTCATGCGTATCACAAGGACAGGTAGCAGCGGCGGTGCCAGCCGTGCAAGCCGTTCGCATTCGGGGGCTCGCGTCGGACGCCGACCCTCGCGAGGGTCGGGCCGCGTTGGAGCTCCAAGGACCTGTTTTGCGCCAAGTTCAACGGTTTGCCATACGTGTTTCGAGTTGACTCCGTTCGGCGTGTTTTTGGGTTTGGGTCAGTGCGGATGATTTTGGGTCCTCAGAAGTGAGAAGCCATGCCTCAAAACGGTGCAACGTCAGTCTCGCTGCGCGACGCCAAAGCGTAATGTTTGCGCTGGACGTATGGGGAAGAGAAGGAACTCCGCCACAGCGATTGGACACCGCTGTCGCCGAATCCGCCGTGCGGAATCACTTGCCAAAGCTGGTCGCATCAGATATGGACAGGCAGGCACTATGGCAAGTGAGTGAGGCTGGACGAACTCCGAGTTTCACTCAGATCAGGTGGAGAAATCGCGGGGCCCGCGAAATGCAGCGCAAGCTTGATAGTCAGCGACACATGAAGAGAATTCTCTCGACCAATTCGGCTGGCAGAGTGGTGGCGGTAGCTTCCGCAGTTTCGCTCTGCGCTGGGATCTCCACCTCGGCGCAAGACGCCCTGCAATCGGCCGTCCAAGGCGACCGGTCATACCGCGATCGCAGTTCGACCGAGTTCATTCTTGATCGGGACGCGATCCGAACCGGTCCGCTGACCTACGCCATCGGAGTTGGTTACAATTTGGAATGGAACGATAACGTCTACAGCGAAGCATCCAATGGCGACCAGGATTTCATTCACTCGCCTCAGGGCAGCGTCCGCGCCACTTGGCAGGCGACCCGAGACTCGGTAATCAGTCTAGGTGTGGGAGTTGGCTACCAGAAATACACCAAACACAGCGATCTTGACCGGACATTCTTCACGCCGGATTCGGACATCGCATGGGATATTCCGGTGAAAGACTGGGTGTTCACGCTGTACGACCGTTTTTCATATTCGCAGGACTTGTTGAACCAGGGAGCACTGACCGAACCGGCAACCAGTCGGACGGGCGAGTTCCCGCGGCTCGAAAACACGATTGGCTTGCGCGCCCGGTGGATGCCAAGCCAATACGTGCTGGAAGCGGGGTATGGCCACCATATTCTCTACTCGAGTTCAGGCGACTACGCTTACCTGAACCGTGCCACCGAGCAGGTTTTCGCGCGCGCTGGCTACCGCTTTGCCGAAGCAACGCAGGCCGGATTGGAGATCAGCGGAGGATTGACGTCCTACGACACCGGGTTACGCGGTGACAACCAGAACTTCAGTGTAGGTCCTTACGCGCAATGGCAACTCACCGAGGCCACCTATCTTGCGTTGCACGGCGGCTACGTCCTCTATCATTACAACGCTGACAATTTCGATTCCGCGCACAATCTGTCTTCCTGGTATATCAGCGCCGAGGCGCGAAACCGGTTGACCGATGTGATCTCCCATGGTTTGACCGTCTCGCGCGAAGTACAGCAGGGGGCGAACTTGGACCAACGACCCGGTGTGGGTGGCAACCGCAACACCGACGCGGTGGAATTGCTTGGTGCGCGGTACTCGATTTCTTGGGCGTTTCATGAACAGGGGGCTTTGGGCGCTAACGTAATGTATGAACATGGGACCGAACCGCAAGTGGGCGTGGAACAGGTCTTCGAGCGATACGGCTTTGGGATGAGCGCATCCTGGCGCTTCACTCGGCACCTTTCGACCGGGCTGGGATATCGGTTCACCAAGCGTTCGTCCGACACGGCGCCGGGGCAGGGAGACTACCAAGTGAACAGTGTCACCTTGAGTGCAAACTACCAATTCTGAGGCGCAGCCGAGAACGTTGTGATTTCCCAACACCAGTAACCAAAACGCCAGAACCTTCGCCATGAAAACCAAAGTCCAAATCCAATCCTTGACCCACCCGTTGGTCACGTGCCTCCGTGGGCTCCACTGGTGGCTTGCCGCAACACCGCGCGTCTCGCCGGTACAGCTTCTTTGGACGCTGTTTCTAGTGATCACGCTGAGCGGTTGTCAGCAGCCGGGTGGAACTTCGAAGGAACTCGGTAGTGCATCAACTGCCGCAGCCCCCTACACATCCACGCGATTGGGGGAGGGCGACAGCTTGCGCGTGGCTTTTGAAGGCGACACGAACATGAACACAGTCGTGAAGATTCAACTCGATGGCACGGTTGCGTTGCCGTTGATCGGGGCATTCAAGGCTATCGGAATGACGCCGGAAGAACTGCGAACTGCTCTGATGGCACGATACAAGAATCTGTTGAGCGTTAACGAAATCACCGTGACGTTGCTTGAGGCCAAGGCGAGCGTTTATGTGTCGGGGGCGGTGCTCAGGCCTGGTCGCATTCCCCTGGACCGTCCACTGACCGCCTTGGAAGCGGTCATGGAGGCCGGCGGGTTTGACCATCGCCGAGCGAAGGTCGGCAGTGTGACCGTTCTGCGCAAGGAGAACGGTCAGCAGCGGCACTTCACGCTGGATCTAAAGCGTGCGCTCAGCGGCGAGGACCCAAACCCGTTCTACATGCAGCCTTACGACATTGTTCACGTACCGGAAAAGAGCTTTAACTTCTGAGGCTGAAACCTGGTTGGTGATTCGTGGCGGGGCAATGGGGGAGGCTCGCAGCCACATCTCTGGCAGGTGCGTGACTTGTCGCAAGCACGATCAAAAAGAAACGGTGCAGGCCAGTCGGGCCCACCCCGCTGGCCGGGCGTGGTGGTGAGGATTCAGCGGACCGTGCTGTCCCTGAATTGCTTGGGAGACTGGCCGGTGGCTTGTTTAAAGGAAACGCAGAAGCTATTTGCGCTGTGGTAACCGCACATGCCGGCCACAACTTCCATCTTGTGCGTGGTTTCCTTGAGTAACTTCTTGGCGCGCTCGATTCGGACGCGATGCAGTTCCTCGCCGGGCGTGCGCCCCAATTGTTCAATGAAGGCTTTATGCAGTCCGCGCCGCGACATGGCGGCGACCGATACCAGGTCTTTCACGCCGATCGGCTCATGGCTGTGATCCCAAATGAACCGCAGACTCCGGGACACGCCCCGGTGCGCGACCGCCAACAGATCGCTGCTCTTTCGCACCACCACGCCGGCAGCCGGAATGCGGAGGGGAGATCGGGGTGGGCGCCGTCCATGCATCATCTGATCCAATAACTCGGCACCGCGATAACCGAGGAGTTCGAGGTTGGTATCCACGCTGGAGATGGGCGTGTGCATGGCGTCAGGCGCTAACAGGTAATTCTCTGCTCCGACGATGGACACATCGTCGGGCACCCGTAGGTCCGCGAGTTCGCAGGATTCGAGCACATCGAGGGCTTGCTGGTCGTTGGCCGCAAACACCGCGAGCGGTTTCGGTGCCCGGACGAGTCGCGTGGCGAGCCAAGATTGGCGACGGTTCCACTGGTCGAGATCACTGCGAAACTCGGGCGATTGATGCCATTGCAACCAGACGCACGCCTGTTCTCGTTCCTTCAACGCGGCGATGAAGCCCTGTCCTCGCTCATCGTACGACCAGTTTGGCGCTTCGCTGTAGAAGGCAAAGCTTGTGAAACCGCGCGCAAGGAAATGCTCGGCGACTAATTGGGCGGCGTGGGCATGGTCCTCCAGGACGCGTGGGAAATGGAGATGTGGCCGCCGGAAGCTGAAGTCCACCGTGGGTTTGTTCTGTTTTTCCACGAACTCCGCCAATTCATCCCACGCGCCCAGCCAGGCGAGGACTCCGTCCCCGTGCCAGCCCCACGGGATGATTTGCTCGCGCGCCAAGGTGGCCGAGAGCGACCACGAATGCTCTTCCGCGTACTTCTCAATACCGCGATGAAGTCGGTAGTCGTACCACCCGAGAGCGACCAGCACTCGCTTATGTTTGATGGTCTTTTTTGTGTTCATTTGCCTGAGACCACGGCGGCTGGGGACCGTTCGCGACCGACCTGCCCCACAAGCGGCCAGCTTCAGCCCGTGTGAACCTGATCCCACGTCGCATTCGTTCCCCGGCCAAAGCGTCTTCTCCAAGCATCATGGCATCAAGGCGGGCGCATGTCTCTCTCCAAGTTCGGTCGGTATTCTACTGGGGTGTGATTAAAAGCGGGAGAGGTTGATTCCAGACTTG
>CAYJNU010000124.1:0-18183 GCA_964371005.1 uncultured Verrucomicrobiota bacterium
AAGGAGAGTCGCTCGTGCGGGGCTACCTTTCTGGCCGCTACGGTGCGGTGCCGTTCATCCCGGAGGGTTTGCTTTCAGGTGATGAGAACGGAGGCACCAATGGCCGGTAGCCGCTGGTTGCCTCCCTCAATGGAAAAGCAGGCACTTCGGGCCGATGCCCGCGAAGTGCCGTCCGCTCCCGTTCAGGCCGGTGACTCGTTCCTGGTGGGAGTCGAAGGCAAGGTGACAGAACCGGTTTATTTCTCGGAGCTTCGCATAGCGTTTTCGCCGGGCATTCTTCGGTTGGTCGTCGTGCCGGCGCGGGGTGGTTGTGCTGTGGATGTGGTGCAGAAGGTAATTGATGCTCGTGAGGACCAGACGCTCCGACGAAAGCTCGAACGGCTCGGCTACGCTGAGGTCCAGGAGTTTGACCATTGTTGGGCTGTCTTTGATACGGACCAGGCTCAAGCCGACGGCAATCTGGAGTCCGCTCAAGAACTGGCCCGGAAGAATGGCATCCTTCTCGCCCCTTCGACCCCGTGCTTTGAATTCTGGCTGTTTCTTCATCTTCGTTACGGCACGCCGACGCTCTTGAACTGTGCTGCTGCCGCCGGTTTGTTGGAGAAGGAGTTGGGGCGGCGTTACGCCAAGAGTGAGCGCGAGGCGAAGAAGCTTCTTCCAGAGTTTATGCCGAAGCTCGCGCAAGCCGTCCGCAACGCGCGCCGAGTTCGACAACATCACTTTGATGCTGCATCGAAGCCGCCCGCGAATCCATCCACCGACGTGGACTTGTTGGTGACCGCCCTCAATTCAGCCGCGCCGAAGCCATGTCGGTTGGAAGGAATCTGAAACCATGCCTTCACCTATCCCTTCCTCTATCGTCCGCGCTGAGTTGGTTGAAGCATTGAAACTCGACTTGGTTGGCCCAGACAACGCCCACCCATTCGCTCACGAGTTGCTACCGGACGCGCCGTCGCGTTGGTATCTCACCGGGTTTCTGGTCCCTGCTGAAGCGCCGGTCGAACAGAAGACCGACGAGACTTCCAACGAGGAAATTGACAGCGGCGGTGACACCGAGGGGACGGACGACGCCACGCCGCCTGACCGCGCCGCCGCACGCAAAAGCCTGCTGCCTTCCTCGATGGGGCTGAGCGTGCTAGTCCCACCAAGTGTGGACGCGCTTCAAGCCATCGTGGCGTGGGGCGACTATCTTTACGAAGGTGCAGCGAGCGAACCCGGAGACGCAGGGCCGACGACCGAAACTGCCGCCGAGTTGCACGACAAGCCCGTGGCCTACGGCTCCGACAGTGCAGGGGCCGTTCTGCCCGCAAATCCACCGCCGACGCAGCTACCGCCAAAGGGCTATCGCCGCGAACCACGCGAGGAAACAGTGCCTGTTCCCCTGCCAGCCGCCGGCAGTAAGCCCAGGGAATTCCCGGTGCCGAACAGCGGCGGCCTCACGCTCAGCGTAACTGTGCGCGCCGTTCCTGCCGCTGGACACGCTTCCAGCCGTCTGCCCGCTGGCACGCGCTCGGTATCGGTGTTCCTGGTGAACAACCGCACTCCCAACAACGAACGGCACTACCGCGCCTTTGCCTTTCAGACCTCCCTGAAGCTCGTGTGCCCGGAACCATTCGTGCCCCGCCCGGATTTACGCGGCACACTTGTGGGCGGGCTGGCGGAGGAATAGGATGAGCAGGTCGCTGACCTGCAATTCCGCGACGTGTTTGAATATGCCGTCGGCCACGGCATCTCCGCGACCGCCGAGCGCGAACCCGGCGGTGTCTGCCACGCCGTAAAGACGACCTGGATTCCCACCGCTGAGGTGGAGAAGGTTTCGCCCGCATCCATCGCCGATGTCGAGCTGAACATGGAAGCGCTTGGCGCTCTGACGGACCAAGCTGAAGCGCAAGCCAAGCTCTCCCCGCTCGTGGCGCATTACCGGACCTGGCTGAACGTGCAGCAAGCGAGCGCACAGGCAGCGGGCCTCGAAGTGCGCCACGCCCAGACCGCACAGGATTTGATACTCGCGGCGCGGCACGCGGCAGACCGTATCCAGGCTGGCATTGACGCGCTGGCTGATCCGCAGATTCTCGACGCGTTCCGCATCGCCAACCGGGCGATGGCCGCTGCCGCCCGGCAGCGGGAACTTCAAAAGCACCAGGGCGACGCCAGCAAGGTGCAAGCGCCGCGATGGTATCCATTCCAGCTCGCGTTCATTCTGATGAACCTGCGCGGCGTCTTTGACCCCACGCACTTGGACCGGGAAACGGTGGACTTGCTCTTCTTTCCAACCGGCGGCGGCAAGACGGAGGCGTATCTTGGTCTCGCCGCGTTTTCGATGGTCTTGCGGCGCTTGCGGCATCCGGGCATTCGCTCGGCAGGCGTTTGCGTGCTGATGCGTTACACGCTCCGCCTGCTCACGCTCGACCAATTGGGCCGTGCGTCCGCGCTGATTTGCGCATTGGAAATCGAACGCGATCAGGACAAGGCCAAGCTCGGTGAATGGCCGTTTGAAATCGGCTTGTGGGTCGGTTCCGCCGCGACGCCCAACCGCATGGGCCGGCGGGGAGACACCAGCCCCAGCGCCGAATACTCCGCCTACACGAAGACGATGCGGTTCCAGCGGGATGACCGGAACCCGTCACCGATTCCCATCGAGAACTGCCCGTGGTGCGGGACGAAGTTCAACCGCAATTCGTTCCGGCTGACACCGAACATGAACCTGCCCACCGACCTGCGGGTGGTGTGCGCGAACCCGTCGTGCCGGTTCTCTGGCGACCGGCCCTTGCCAATCCTGGGCGTGGACGAACCGATTTACCGGCGGTTGCCTGCTTTTCTCATCGCCACGGTGGACAAGTTCGCAGCCCTACCGTGGACCGGCGAAACGGGCACGCTCTTTGGTCTGGTGGACCGCTACGACCAGGAAGGGTTCTACGGCCCCTGCAATCAGAAGTCCGGCAAAGACCTTGGCGGTGCCCTGCCACCACCGGAACTCATTATCCAAGACGAGCTGCATCTCATCTCCGGCCCGCTCGGAACCATCGCGGGCGTTTACGAGACGGTGATTGACGAATTGGCGAGGAGCGCGGTGGGCGAAACGAAGCTGCGCCCCAAAATCATCGCCAGCACGGCGACGGTCCGCCGAGCCGAGGCCCAGATTCACGCCTTGTTCGAGAGGAACTGTGTCGCGGTGTTCCCGCCCCCTGGACCAGACCGGCACGATTCGTTCTTTGCCGTAACGGAGCCGTCCACGACCACGCCCGCACGCCTCTACGTCGGCGTCGCGGCGCAGGGACGCAGCTTGAAAGTGGTTCTGCTCCGCGCCGGTCTCGCGCTGCTCAGCGCCGGACAGACAGCCTACGAACGCGAGGGCGGCAAGGCCAACCGGCAGAATCCGGCGGATGCCTACATGACACTGCTGGGCTACTTCAACAGTCTTCGCGAACTGGGAGGCAGCCGACGCATCGTGGAAGACGAAGTGCGGACGCGCTTGCAACAATACTCGCGTCGCAAGCGCCGTGACCCGCTGGACGTGCTCTTCTCAGACCGCAACATCAGTTACGAAGTCCTGGAACTCACTTCGCGCGTTCAGACCAGCGACGTAGCCACCGCCAAGCGGCGTCTGGCCCAGCCCTTCTACGAAGACGACCGCGTGGACGTCGCGCTGGCTACCAACATGATTTCCGTGGGTTTGGACATCATCCGGCTGGGCTTGATGGTGGTGTTGGGCCAGCCCAAAACGAGCGCGGAATACATTCAGGCGACCAGTCGTGTGGGCCGCGACCCCAACCGCCCTGGTCTCGTCGTGACGCTACTCAACGTTCACAAGCCGCGCGACCGATCGCACTACGAACGGTTCGAGATGTATCACGCGACGTTTTACCGAGCGATTGAAGCGGCCAGCGTCACGCCGTTCTCGCCTCGCGCCCTGGACCGTGCTTTGGCGGGCGCGCTCGTGGCGTTGTGCCGCCAAGGCAATCTCGCTCTGACGGCTCCGCTGGGGGCCGGTGGAATCCTGACGCTCCGGGCAACGCTCGACCGCTTCGCCATTCGCTTTGCCAATCGCGCGCGAAACCACGATCCGAGCCTCAGTGCGACAGTAGCCCAGGAGTATTTTGACAAGGTGCTGCATCGCTGCGGGCGCTTGCTCGATGACTGGCGCAACATTGCCGACGAATTCCAACAGACAAACACCAAGTTGCAGTATCAGCAGGAGGTTGGGGCCGCTCAACGCCTGCTCTACGAATATCTTCATCCCGACCTTCAGAACCTGCCAGCGGTGCGGCGGAAGTTCCGCGCCAACCGCTCCATGCGCGACGTGGAGCCGAGCGTGGAACTCGGCGTCAAGAACCTAAACGACTGGACGCCCAAGCCATGAACACGCCCGAACTTCGCTCCAGTCAGGTTGTCACCACGTTTGGCCCCGGTGCGATGGTGGACTTGCCGGATGCTTCTGTCATCGTCGCCGGACTCGACCATTGGCACTACGACCAGAAC
Organism: uncultured Verrucomicrobiota bacterium; assembly: GCA_964371005.1. Taxonomy (GTDB): domain Bacteria; phylum Verrucomicrobiota; class Verrucomicrobiia; order Limisphaerales; family MWDV01; genus MWDV01. Next base: position 4,480 of record CAYJNU010000124.1, read on the forward strand.
CAAATCCCTGTCATCCAGGAACGGCGCCTCGTCGAGAAACTCAAGCTCATTGTCGGCGTGCCGGCGCTCACCCTCCGCCCACCGCCCCCAGCGTCCGACCGGGCTTACGGCTTCCGCCCGGACATCACGGCTTGGCGCTTTCCAGAATGGTTCATCGTGCAACAAACACAGGTGACGGCGGCGGGCTTTCGCCGTCGCCGGCTGGTCCACCTGAACAGCCTCGACGGCGGCAAATACCGCGATGCAGACGGCAAGAAGCAATCCGTTGTGCCAGTGCGTTTCGTGCGCGCCTGCAAGAAGGGCCACGTGGGTGACATTGACTGGAAGGCTTTCGTTCATGGGGCTGGCCCCGGGATGGTTTGCCCGCGCGACCTCTGGATGGAAGAGCGCGGCACGACTGGCGACCTTGACGAGATATGGGTGGTCTGTGATTGCAGCAAGCAACGGCCAATGGCCCAAGCCGCTCGGATGGAACTCCGAGCCCTCGGCTCGTGCAATGGTTCTCGCCCCTGGCTTGGCCCCGGAACCAAAGAGGCGTGCGGCGAGCCAAACCGCCTCCTCATCCGCAGCGCGAGCAATGCCTATTTTCCGCAGCTCATGTCGGTGATTTCCATCCCCGACACGCAGACAGCGGTGGACGAGGTCGTGCAGTCCGCTTGGGACGCGGGCTTGTCCATCGTGGATTCGCCCGAAAAGCTAGCGCTCGTCCGACAGATACCAACCATTGCGGTCAAGCTTCAGGGTCTTGAGGATGCAGCCGTTTTGGCCGCCATCGCCCGTGTCCGGCATGGCGGCAGCGGGGCAGACAGGCCCGTCAAAGAAGTCGAGTTCGAGGCGCTGGCTGAAACGAAGGAAGAACTCGGCTCCGACGTGCCTGACGGTGACTTCTTTGCCCGCACCCTACCCAAGCCCCAGTGGAATGCCGCGTGGATGTCGGCTATTGAGCGCGTTGTGCTGGCGCATCGTCTCCGCGAAGTCGTTGCCCAAGTAGGGTTCACCCGGTTCGAGGCGGCCGGCCCCGACATCCAAGGCGAGCTTTCCCTCGACGTGAAACGCGCGCCGCTGGGCATCGACGCCTCATGGCTGCCGGCCGTCGAGAATCGCGGCGAAGGCATTTTTCTCCAGATTCGATCCCAAGCAGTCGCGACATGGTTAAAGAAAACGGCCGTGCGAAAACGTGGCGACCAACTTGCGGAAGGGTTCATGCGGTGGAAAGCCGAACACGAGGGGAGTTCCCGCGAGTTCCCCGGCCTTCCTTACTACATGCTCCATTCCCTGGCGCATCTCCTCCTTACCGCCATCTCGCTCGAATGCGGCTACCCGGCTTCGTCGCTGCGCGAACGCATTTATGCCGCGCCGGATGCCTACGGCATTCTGATTTACACCGGCTCCTCTGATGCTGAGGGCACGCTGGGCGGTCTGGTCATGACTGGCCGCGACATCAGCCGCCACATGCGTCGGGCGCTGGAGTGCGGAGAGCTTTGCTCGAATGACCCCGTTTGCGCCCACCATGTTCCCGCGCGTCATGACGGCCAGCAGTTACTGGGCAGCGCGTGCCACGGCTGCTTGCTCATCGCCGAAACTTCGTGTGAGCAGCGGAACGAGTTCCTGGACCGCGCACTGGTTGTGCCCACAGTGGAAGCCATCGGCGCCGAGTTCTTCGCCCCCACCATCTGATGTTCGACGCGCTGCACAACCTGTCCCTCGCCACGCTTCGCTCCCTCGCCGCGTCCTTCCGCACTGGCCCCCTCGCGGTGGGACTTTCCCGCCACGCGCTCGCCCAAGTCGTCGGCTCGCAGGCTGCCGCCGTCCACAAGAATCTGGAGGAGTTGCAGAAACAGGGCATGGCTCCGGCACAAATTGCCCTGATGCTCGATGCCATCGCGGAATCACGAGAGCGCGCCGCCGACCCGCAGCTTTTGTTCGAGTTGGTCCTGTCCGGCCCAGAAGTTCCAGGCGTGCCCACAGCAGACACGGCTGCCACTCTTCAGACGATCATCGAAAACGCCAACACGGAGATTCTCCTGGTTGGCTACACCGTCCACAACGGGAAGAGGCTGTTCAAACGACTGGCTGAGCGCATGGACGCAGCTCCCACGCTCCGAGTAATGTTCTGCCTCGACATCGCCCGTAAGCCCACGGACACGTCGCTCGCGAGCGAGATCGTCCGCCGTTTCACCCGCGAGTTCGTGACCAAACACTGGCCTGGCGCGAGACAGCCAGAGGTATTTTACGACCCGCGCGCCCTTGCGGAGACATGGCAGGAACGAGCCAGCCTTCACGCCAAGTGCGTGATTGTGGACCGGCGCACTGCCATCGTCACATCCGCAAACTTCACCGAAGCCGCCCAGCGCAAGAACATCGAGGCTGGCGTGCTCATTCGCTACGAACCGTTCGTCCTGCGGTTGAGTGCCTTCTTCGAGGCGATGCGCAACTCTGGGCAGTTGCGTCCCTGTCAAATGGACCACAGCGCCAGCGGCCGCATTTGTTCCGCGTTGTGTTGAGTTGTTCGTGCATAAGAAGTCGCCGTTGAATCAAAGAGAAAAGAACCGCAGCGCTCAGGCAGACGTTGTCAGGGAGCTCCTTGCTGTGCGATGGGAGAATCAGATCTGCACGTCCTGATTCCCGCGGATCACGCACGCGCTGGATACAACAGCAAAACCCAAGACCCGGCCTCAAGCTGGAGGGGCAACCCCAAGTCAGGCCGGCCCGTTTCCAGATCGGGCAACAGACTTCTGACCGCGCCCAGGACCTGTTCCGCATGCTCGAAGTCGCCCTGGAGGATGATCGGCGTTGGTGGACCGCCCAGGGGCGGAGGCGGAGAGATAACGGGGGCTTGGGGAGGTTGCGGAAACACAGGCTCAGGTGGTGCATGAGCATGTTCCAGCAGTGTGCTGGCTCGATAGCGACGCAGGGCGGCTTCGCATTCATGGAGGTTAAAGCGCAGTAGCCCCCTGACTTTGACGTACGGAATGACTTTCCGCCGCATAAGATTGCCGACCGTGCGAACCGTGCATCCCCAATGTGCTGCCATCGCTCGCTTGGTTACCCACTTCCCACCGTCCATGTTCATTTCGTTCATGAATGCTGCGTTTGGCGTGGATTTCATGACCGAATCTCCAAACGCAAAGCGGGCGGTTCGCTGGAGGAGGTGGCAAGGCGCGTCAGCGCACCAAGGCCATCTGCGAAAGCAAGTTGGGCGTCTGGTCGGTTACCGGTGAAGGTCAAACACGGCCGCCCAATATCCATCGGTGCATTCTGGCATACTGTTGGAGCGGGACTCAACGTCGTAGACGACCGATTCCCGGCAGAACTCGTCGCAGAGCACATTGCCCTTCAGACCATGGTAGTGGCCCAGCAAGAACTCGCGACCTTCCGCCTCGGCAACGGCAATCCCCTCATTTGCCCGCTGCAATTGTCTGGTCCTCCAGCCTCCCAGATATTCTGCTACCTTCTTCTTCACCTTCACCAGCGGCATGGTGTCCCCGGCGTAAGGCACCCAGTTGAAAACAAACTTCAATGCTCGGCCGGAGCCCGAGCAATGATAGCAGGTCTCGCCATGCGACCGGCCGGTGGCCCAGCAGACGTGGCAGGTCTCAAAGTTATCCGGATTGGCACGTGGCTCGTAACCGGTCAAGATCCCCGACCAAGCTCCTCCGAAGACATAGTAATCGCAGACGCGACCGCGATCGTAACCAGACAAGAACTCCTCAGCATTCTTCCGTGCTTGTTGCCGGCCGTTTGCCTTGACCAGCAGGATTAGGCCTGTGTGCATACGTCTCCTTGTTCTTGGCCAGGATTCTGGTGCATTTGGGCGCCCCGCCGAATCAGGGTCTTCACGTCCGGGATTCTGGCCTGCCATGGGAGCGTCGCGGCGTTCGGCACGAAGCTCCAGAATGCCTTGACATGGGCCGGATCCACCAACCCCTCATAATGGTCCATTTGGACGGCCACGGTATGACCGGCCTCCATGGCAACCAGACCGCGATCCTTAACCTGTAGAAGTCGGTAGGTCACGAACGTGTGCCTTAAGGCGTCGTGTTTCCACGAGATGCCGGCCAAGCGGGCGAACTCCGTGAAGTAACGTGCCAGGCGATAGCGCTTGAAAAGGCGTCCCTTGGGCAGGGAGAGCTGCTTCAAAAGCGCCGCGAGCGGAGGCGTGATTGGCGCGCGGCGAATGCGATGAGCTCCGTCGCCCTGCGGACTGCGCTTGCCGTAGCGCACAAAGATGGTGATCCAATTGCCATCGTCGTCGCGCTTGAAGTCTTCGCCTTCGAGTTGGATCGCTTCGCAGCCGCGCAGGCCCGCGAATACCTGAACGGCGCCGAAGAGCAGCAGTTCCACGTCCGGCATACCTCCAAGCATCGCGGCGATTTCGCATGGGAGGTAGACCGCGGGCTTGTTCCGAGGCACCTGAGGCCGCTCCACGCGTTCCGCCGCGGTGCGTTCCTCGGCGGGCAGGGCGCAGAGTACGTCACGCGCGAACTGAAAGAACCGCCGGAGGCAATTGTACACCGATTCCTTTGTCTTGGCATCCGCCGCCATCAACCCATCGGTCCCCGGCGACATCCCTTTGTGCTTGTAGTTCGGCTGCACCCGATAGTTGTTCACAAAATCCAGCACCTCTTGCGGGAGCACCAAGTCCATGCGCCTTCCAGCATGCCGGGCGGCAAATTCGCGGCAGTACTTGGTCTGCTGACAAAGGTAGGACCTGCTATACTGGCGTCGGAACCCACTCCTCAGATGCTTGAGAAAGCACGGACTCGCTTCGTCGATCTTCAGGTACTGCCGGATCGTCGAATGGCGGCGGCGGATTTCATGCGCCATCTGCAGAAGAGTCCAATCCGGCAGAACCTGGTGCGTGGCGAGCACATCGGCAATGACCTGCTCGATGGTGCGGTTCAGGTCGGCCAGTTGCTTTGCCCAAAGCTTCACCCGCGCATCGAGCTCGAAGAGACGATCGATCTCTGCTCGCGTGTATGGTCGTTGGCCGTTGTTTAGATTGTGGGCGGTCGTTTCCGCAAAGGTCCTCGCGTCGTCGAGTGTGGCGAACATCTCGCGATGGATATCGCCGTCGGCACCCGTCCAGAGCACCCGATACGGTCTGCGGCCTTCGCCCGCATCGGCATCGACATAGATTTTGATGACGGTGTTGCCCACCTTCACCTGTATGCCCTTGCGCCGCGCACGGCGGCGCTTGGAGTTGTTGCTCGATTCAAGTTCGTTCAGTTGTTTCATTGTTCTTTTCAGTTTGGATGTGTTTGTGTCCGACCGGAAACTCGTTTGGCAGTCGTTCCGGATGAGGGGCCAGTTCATGATCGCCGGCAGGAATTCGAGGGCGAAGCAGTGGAGCGCGACTCCGGCGCCAAATGGCGCCTGGATAAACAGCGGAGGCCTTCGGAAGCTGAAGCTCAAGTGAGGAACAGAGCAACGGTTGAGCCGGGGTTTTCCGCCAGGTTTCCGCGGAAAATGGAGGCCCCGGCCTGTCAGTGGCCAAAAGGCCCGTGGATATTGGGGATGGCGCACTTTTGGAGCGGTTCAACAGAACCTTACAGCGCACTCCCGATTCCCTTCCCAGTATGTCCTTCGCGTTCCCGGGCGTTCCCCTGTGTTCACTTTTTGCGGCACCCTTGAAAAACGGTAATGTGAACGCCTGCGAACACAGGAGAACTGGATTTTCTCCGCCGCGGAAATCAGGTGCGGAGGCGATGATTGACAGCATTGCCATGCTCGTGGTGGTGGTGGACGCGCCGGCGCCAACAATCGGCTTTTTATTCGGGGTGATCATGAGTTCGCCTTGGATTGTTTGCCGTCAACCCTCGACGGGTGGGGGTGGCGGCGGCGGCGGAGTGACCGGTGTCGCAAGCGGCGCCGGCGACGCGGGCATCTTCGCATCTGGATTGGAGGGATCGATGGATTGCTTGGTCACCTGGCGGCGTGTCTTCTTCGCCGGACGTCCTGGCCGAATCTGATGAGATCGGACGTGCTGACAGAAACTGGCACCATTGATGAGTCGCACGCCGCGTTTAGCGCCGGGCTTCTTAATCTCGTATGCCGCAACCGGTGGGTTATAATCATTCGCCGGGCTTGGCGTGGTGACGCCATAAATGTAGGTGCGGCTCAGGCCGGTCGATGAGCAGTGATCGGCAGGGATGCGAAACACTGCCGGAATTCCCAACGTGCAACCGCCGCAGGCCGCACATTCCGGGCAGCGCGCCAGAGCCAGCGCTTCAGCATTTGATTTGGAGCAATCGTGGTTCATGGGTGAGGGTTAGCTGCCCGTTGCAGAAGAAGTTCGTCTCAGATTTGGCACCTTGGCCTGCGAATTCGGCGTGCCCGGCTGATTCAATCGGATCTCTTTCTTGTTGGGGAGCCGGATGATGCACGTCAGGTCGGACTGATGAGCGGCGGAAAGCAAGCGTCGCGCCTTCCGTAGCAGCCGATCACGGTCATCGCGGACGTCGATCCACGATCCCTGACTCAATTGCTTCAGCCGGGCGGATCTCGGAAAACCGCTCTTGCTCGGACGGATGAAAGGCACGTCCGGCAGTCCATGACCTTGCTCTAGCAACCAAGCCGCCGCCAACATGGGAACTTCGTACCACGCCTTGATCGGGGTGATGGCTCCGCCCAGCTGAAGACCAACGGGGGAGACTGACTTCTGGCTGTGACTTTGTCCCGGCTTGCGCGGCAGCTTGGCGGAATCCGTCCGCGCCTTGCGCTGGGACTTCGATCGACGGGCCCACGCCAGGAAGCTCCTGTGCTCCTTACCCGTGGCTTGCAGCCACAACTTGCGAAGTTGGGGAAGGACCGACGCAACTTTCTGCGGCGCGGTGACGGTACTCGGGGACTCGGCCCTGGCTGCCGCGGCAATATGCTGCGCAGTCAGGGGACGCCCGGCGGTGGACGCGAGTTGGGTGGCATGGCGGAGGACGGCCTCGCGCTGGTCGCGGGGCACGCGGGCGATTTCGCGCGCATGGGATTCTTTCGCAATGGCTCCAATTGGAGCCACCTCGCGAACCACAATCGCAGCTTCAATGAGGCGGCGCGCATGCGCGCGCTTGAAGCCCCACTTTTGGACACAATAGGCCTCGAACGTCTCGAATTCCGGCTTGTACAGTCGCCGGTCACGAATCTCCGCAAGGGCTGATCCGACTCTAAAGAACGCCTCCTTGCCGGCCTGGATGACCTCCTCCAATTCCGTCAACCGACGCATCTTTTCCGCCACAGACAGAGTCTCCGTCTCCGATGGTTGCGGCAGCACCGCTTCAGCGGGCGTCGTATCTAGGCTCGTCTCTGCGAAATTACTGTTCATGATGCTCTCCTTAATTCTCGTGATTGGATTGCTTCCCGATGTTGCGCACTGCCCAGTGAGCGACTAATGTATCACTGGCTTTGCTCAGCCAGCGCTGGTCGGCGGCCAAGCCGAGAACGTAATCGCGGCCGAAGAATTTCGGTGCGTGTTTTGGGGGACTGCCAAGAGCCTTCAGCAGCCGGGCGGCAACCAGTATAGGAATATGATGCTCTTCGAAACCAAGGAGAACGGCAGCCTGCCAGGCGCACAATCGCCCGGGCAGACGGCACATCGCGAGAAACTCCCGGGCGTTCAGATACGCCGTCGAGTGTATTCGGGCATCACCTCCGTTGTATGGGGGCCGGGTGCTCATGCCGCTCCTGCCCCGGACACTGCCGGGGTCGATGCATTGTTCGTTTTAATCGTTAGCATGGGGGGTGATTCTTCCAGGAATACGCTTTTTTGTAGGCGGCGTTTGCGAATCGCAAAACAGGTATGCAGAGGGGACTCAGATTGCTAAAATCGAGAGATGAGTTTATTGCCTGAACGCCAGGAGGGATGACCTTAAGCCATAAACCAACCGAGGCTCTGCGATGAAGAGAAATGGCAAGCGAGCGGGGACAAACCCCGCGAAAGCCCCAGCACAATTGCGTGACCCACATTTGTGGAGTTTTGCACACTACTTCATGTGCATCGTCCAGGAGTCCGGCGTAGATTTTGCTTGGCAGGTAGTGCTCGAGGTGGATGACTTACACCAAGTTGATGTGCGCAGATTCCGCCGCGACCGTCGCCTGAGTGCGGCTGAACGGCGCCGAAAAGTCAATCTGGCTAATGTCCTCCACACTTACGACGACCTCTTATCACGCTCGCTCCGGGGGGACATGGATGCGTACGGCCATCTGCTTTTTCTGGCCATCTTCGCGGTGCAGCAACTCGAGAAGGCCACGCGGAGTGCATCGCCTTCCCCCTCGGCGCAATTCGCGCCCTACATGACGCACTGGCCGTTGTTGTTCTCCCCGCTGCGGACGCTGGAGGAAATACAACTCGCGGAATTGCGGGATTTGAAACTCGGCAGTGAGTGTGGTCATCATCCCAAATTCGGCATTCGATTCCTTGACGCGCGCGCCGCCATCGCCTACGCATTGATTTCCTTTATTTACCTCGCAAAGAAGACCGCGATTCTGCCGGAGCACCCCGATGTTACGGAGTGCAAGCAATTGAGGCCGCTTTCTGAGGCCGCCCTGCCCAAGTGGTGGACCCAAGGCCTCAAAATGCTCCACCGGGCTTTCCCTGATTCGGAGAAACTGCACTGGCCCGGGAGAGCTCGTTATGAAACCCAAAAGGAATTCGTCGATCAGATCCGGAAGTATTTTTACGAATTCGCACCAGAATTCATGGCCCTCCAGCGAAAACGAACAAACGATGGTGTTCCCGAGGATTCCGAGCAGCCCGCTCAGTGAGGCAGAGCCTGTGCAGTCCAGCGGCTAAGGTGAACACTTGCCGTCAGCCCAATCCTTTCCGGAAGAATGCAGCCCGTCGGTGCGGGTTGTATTGACGGTGGGAAGCTCCGGCCCCTGGCGAGGAGTATCGTCGACGGCGTCGGTCCTCCCCGCCGCCCGGCGACAGCCGACGCGCGCCTCCTTCAGCTTACCGGTAGCTCGCAGTCCAGCATACTCCTCTTGCCCGGCGCTTAGACCGCTTAGAAACCGCGGGGCTGCTGCCTACATAAGCGTGTTAGGAGTGCAAAACGTACGCGGAGAATGGCAAAACGTGTGGTTCAGCAAAGGAAGCGCATCAGGGGCGAATCCGTTCACCACCCTGTTCCACGATTCCATGTGCTCCGAACACCAACGGCAGTCCTTAACCGGGACCAAACGGTGGTACTGCTAGGTTGTGACACCGAAGCTCTCGCTTTCCTGAAGGTCGCACGATCCCTGCATCAACCCAACGCAACTGCAAGGGATAGAGCTCCCCGTCAGGCAAAGCGCAACGCGAAAGCTGGCAACCGCCAGTACGACACCATGGATGAATTGGATCAGAGGTAAAGAAGTTGGGCACAGCCCCGAGAATTGGCCTCAGTTGGTTGGAGTTTTTCCGAAGCTGCCAGTTGCGTAATTGAGGTGGAAACGATGCCCAACCGAAACAGTGAGAACGACGACAGTTAATATGATGATACTACGATACCGTGTGAATCAAGCCGGGTGCTTCCGCGCAGGTATTGACTGCCCGCGCTCAATTCAGACATTGGAAGTTGACCCCTCTCGATTACCCCAAGGCGAGCGTGATCTCATTGCCGACAGATTGGATGGGATTGATGTCCTAGAACTGAGGATTCAATCAGGCAAGGCCGTAAAGTCTTACACGTTGGCCACCATAGACCTTAGCCTTCGCTTTGGGGGTTGCACCGGCGGGTGAAGTTTTTGGAGGGATGTTTGAACAAATCGGCGGCGGGATGGTTCCTTCTCCATGCCGCTGTATCGCAAACGGTCGCCCAAGCTCTGCTTCCAGTTCGTGCCCGCCCAAAAGCAGTCCACGCTGGGCGGGCTGCCGGCCCTCGAAGCCCTGGCCCAACAATTTGATCTCTGGAACAAAGTCCGCCGCCTGCCGGGCCTGGACCCGCGCATCCGCACCTCGCACGGCTACAGTCCCGAGCTGATCGTCGCGCAATTCCTCTACTGTTTCTGGTCGGGCGGCGCGAGCCTGGCCGACGCTGAGCGGCTCAACGACGAGCCGCTGGCCCGTCAACTGGCCCGCGCGGCCAAGTTCGCTGACCAGACCCAACTGGGCGAATGGCTGCGGGCGCAAAGCCCGGCCTCCATCGCGGCGGTGGGGGGCTTGACCGCCGAATTCATCGAATGGGTGATCGCCCGGGCCGCCGCCGCCCGCTGGACCTATGCGGGCCGGGCCGAGGTCTTCTTCGACGACACGCAGATCGAAGTGTTCGGTCCGACCTTCGAGGGCGCGAAGATCAACTACAACGGCGATCGGGCACTGTCCTGGCAGACGCTCTGGTTCGGCCCGTTTCTGCTGGCCGGCGAACTGGGCTCGCCCGGGGATGTGAGCGCGGCGTTGTCGCCCTGGCTGCAACAGCACAAGAAGTTCTGGCAGGATCGCCTCAGTGATTTTCTGGCCGACAGCGGGTCCAGCAGCGCGGCGCAGTTGCGGGACATTGACCAGGCGGGGTTCACGCACTGGAGCGTGAGCTACAACAAGTGGACCACGGTGCCGGAACGGACCGCCGCCGCCCTGCCGGAGAACGCGTGGAGTGCCGCGGAAAAAACACGGTGGCGCGACGGCACGGACGTGACGGAGCACCACGCGGGGATTCGGCACACGACGGCGGAGAGCGACTTCACCTTCACGCTGGCGGTGGCGCGCTGGAAGAAGGCGGACGACTTGTTCTGGCGCTACGGGTTCGTGGCACACGAGGGGCGGCGCAGCGACGCGGGCGCGGTGCTGGCGCGGCATCGGTTGAAAGGCGGCAAGGAACAAATGTTCAAGGACGTTTTGCGCGGGCTGGACCTGCACCATCCGCCCTGCGAGAGCCTGACGGCCAACCGGATGTTCTACGCGTTGGGCGCGCTGGCCTACAACCTGATGAAAGCCGTGCAACTGCTTTGCCTGCCAGACGCCTGCCAGAGCTGGACGGTGCCCACGCTGCTGCGGCAGTTGGTGCGCCTGCCGGCGACGTTGGTGCGGCACGCGCGACGGCTGGTGGCGCGGGTGGAAGTGGCGGTGAGCTGGCTGGGCTGGTGGCAGGCCTGGGAAGCCCGGTGGTGGACGGGCGAGGGCACGCCTGCGGTGGCCGCCTCGGGCTGAGCGGCTGGGAGCCAACGGAAGGAGCGAGCCAACCGCGCGAGAGATCGCGACGGTGATCCCCGAAAGCAACCGCACGCACTGCGCCAGCCACTGCCCCATCTGTTGCCGCGCGATAAAGACTCCGTGCCGTTGCCAGAACAGTTGTTCGAGGCGGTAAAAGGGCAAGTGATCGCAGTACTTGCTCACCAGCAAGTGCGCCAACAAGCCCGGCGCGGCCAGGCCGTGATCCGCCACGCGCCACGGCGCGGGGGCCACCACGGGCGGCAGTGCGCGCTGCGTCCGTCGCACATATTTCGGGCGCACCGTTTCCTGCCAGAAAAACTTGCCCGGCTGATAATCCAACTGGCGGCTCACCTCCTGACCGATCTGCTTCCACTGCTCCGGCTCGGCCTGCACCAACTCGGGCTCGATCACTTCGCGCACCACTTCCAAGTTCTCCGGCGTCCGGATGCGGCGCGGCTTCGTACGGGCCGTGCGCGGAGGGCAAAGCGTAGAGGGGGGCTCGTCCTGGGCTTCGCCACTCTCAGCGCTTGCTTCGGTCAGGCCTTGCAAGAGCAACTCCAGTTGCGCCGCACTCAACTGCTCGCTCTGCTTGCCGAAGAACCGCCGGGCCAGCGCATCAAGCTTCTGGCGTAAAATCCGGTTCTCTTGCCGGGATTGTTCGAGGGCTTGCTGCGTCTGCTGGAGGGCTTGCTGCAACGACGCCACTTGCGTTTTCAGCGCGTGGAGTTCGTGGTGCAGCGAGGCGGCGTTCATCCGATTGCGACATCAGACGCCCCGCCGCAGCACTTGTTCAAACAGCGCGAAAGAAATTGGTGAGCGGGGCTTACGCCGCTTCGTACCACGCGCGCCGCGCACCGTCTTTCAAGTCCACGCCGTCCAGCAACAACTGCAACGCTTGCGGCGCGAGCCGGAGCTTCGCGTTCGGTTCGCCCGCACTCTGCGGCCAGTGGAAGGTGCCGAGTTCCAGCCGTTTGGCCAGCACGCACACCCCCGTGCCGTCAAAGTACAGCAGCTTGATCCGATTGTGGGAGCAAACAACATTCAGCATACCGATTGGGCACCGTCGTGATTGCATACAGGTGGCATCCCCTGCATGGGCAAAGGTTGCCCTTGATCCGCAGAAGAGGACGGAAAGGGAGCGAGGTCATTGACGTCGAGATTCGAAAGGGTCTTTCACGAGAGTTGCCCGCATGGATGGCCGACGAAGCGACCTGTGCGGCGATGTTGTTGGGCCCGCCTCAGGCCTCGGTGAGCGCACTTAACGAACTTCGCGCTCTGTTGTCGTATGGCTCGACGCCGTGCTCAATCTCGGAATCATTGGATGGAGAAAGGAAGAATCCGTCTGATGAAAAGACCGCGAACAACAATATGCGGCCAGTTCACTCTGGCCATCCACCAAGAGCCAAGCCCACATCTGGACCCGGCAAGAAGGGAAGATCTGCTAAAGGTCCTGGCCGATCTGATGCTCGAGGCACTCGGCGTCGAATCACGAGTAAATCCAGGCAGAAAGGAGGGCGACGATGAATCCAAAGATCACGCCTGAGCACCTTCGCCGTGGGGCCATTGTTTACGTGCGTCAATCGACGATCGGACAAGTGCTCGAGCACACCGAGAGCAAGCGCCGTCAGTACGCCCTGGCGGACTCGGCTCGGGAACTGGGCTTCGTGTCGGTGTCGATCATTGACGATGACCTGGGTCGGTCCGGCTCGGGCCTGGTCGAACGTCCGGGCTTTCAAAAGATGGTTGCCGCCGTCTGTGGTGGCTCCGTTGGATCGGTCTTCTGCATTGAGGCATCTCGCCTGGCCCGCAACGGACGGGACTGGCACCACCTCATTGATCTCTGCGCCTTGGTCAACACTTTGGTCATCGACCACGATGGCATCTACGATCCTCGGCTGATCAATGATCGGCTGCTGCTTGGGCTCAAAGGAACGATGTCCGAGTATGAGTTGAGTCTACTGCGTCAGCGGGGACTTGCCGCCAGGGACGCAAAGGCCCGGCGCGGCGAATTGCGTTTCGCGTTGCCCCCGGGCTTTTGTTGGGATGAGTTGGGCCGAATCGAGATCGATCCCGATGAGCGCGTCGCCGAAACCATCCGTCTGGTCTTTTCCAAATTCCATGAGCTCGGGAGTGCACGCCAGGTTTTCCTTTGGACCATGCAAGCCGGAGTCAAGCTGCCGGTCTATCGCCAGAGCCCAACGGGTTCGCGAATTGAATGGCGGGAACACGCCTATCACACGATCTCGCAAGTCATCAATCATCCGATGTACGCCGGGGCGTACGTGTTCGGCCGGACGACCCAGCGAACTCAGATCATTGATGGCCGAGCCCGCAAGAGCATGGGACACCATAAGCCGATGGAGGCCTGGAATGTTTTGATCCGCGACCATCATCCGGGTTACATCACGTGGGAGCAGTTTGAGACCCATCAGAAAATGCTGACTGAGAACGCGCACATGCAACAACGGACGGCTCGCAAGTCTGCCCGAGGGGGACGGGCGTTGTTGACCGGCCTGGTGCGGTGCGGGCGATGCGGGCGGATGATGCGGGTCTTTTACGGCATGAGGTCTGGCCACGCGCACCGGTAT
>CAYJNU010000125.1:0-18158 GCA_964371005.1 uncultured Verrucomicrobiota bacterium
GCTTCCCGTCTTCGACCCAGCGGTAAACCGTCTTCTCCGAGATGTTCAACAACTCGGCGACATCGCGAACGGTCAGTTGCATATCATTTCACCAGAATGTCCGTGCTTTGGACAATTTTGGACATCATTTGAACTTCGAGGTCGCATTGTCAAATCCTTTCCTTCATCCCGCGTCCAAGCGGCTCGTTCCGACGCACTTCGAAACGAGATGTTTCGCTGGATGTTTATTCAGCCTTTGAACTTGCGACATTGCTTGGCCGCGTACAGCTTCGCGCCGTGAAACCGTTTTTTCCTCGTTTTGTTCTCGTGAGTGCAGTCCTCTGCTCCCATGCCGTTTCGCCCTCCAGCTCTGCCCAAGATATGAAGACGCCCGCGTTGGATCTGGTCCAAGCGCACCGCCCGCTGATCATCGGGCATCGCGGGTATCCTTCAATCGCGCCCGAAAACACGCTTCCGTCCTTCGAGCTCGCGGTGAAAGCCGGAGCCGACTTCGTGGAATTGGACAGTCACCACTGCAAGGAAGGTCTGCCCGTCGTGAGCCATGATTACACACTGGACAGAACGACTGACGCCACCAACCAATGGGGCAGTGCCAAAATCGCGGTAGCCTCGAAGACGGTGGCCGAACTGAAGACCCTCGACGCCGGTAAGTGGTTCGATCCTCGATTCGCGGACACCAAGCTGTCAACATTGGCCGAAGCGCTCGACACAATCCAAGGCAGCGGCGGCATGACGCTGATCGAACGCAAGGAGGGCGACCCTGCCACCATGGCGAAACTCCTGACCGAAAAGAAGCTGATCAACCGGCTCGTCGTGCAATCGTTCGACTGGCAGTTTCTTCGGGAGTTCCATGCGCTGCAACCGGATCAGGTGCTGGGCGCATTGGGCGCTCCTGGCAAGCTGGCGGATGGCAGCAAGCCCACCTTTAAGGACAAATCGCTGAATGCCCAGTGGCTGGACGAGTTGGCCAAAACCGGGGCGAAAGTCGCCGTCTGGAACAAGGACGTATCGAAAGCGAGCGTTGCCCTTGCCCACCAACGCGGATTGAAGGTCTGGGTTTACACCATTGACGATCCCGCCGCCGCCAACGAACTCCTTGATATGGGCGTGGACGGATTGATCACCAACAACACCGGCCTGCTCTGGAAGACGCTCGCATTGCGGGCGCTGAAGTAGGCGTTGAATCCGCCCGGGAACAGCAGGTAATCGTAGAAGGTTCGATCCACACGGTGCCATCCCGACTGTGTCATCCCGCCGATTGCCACTCACCGCTTTCACCTATACCATGCCGGTGACTTTATGAGTGAATTGCAGACATCCTTGCTGGAGTTGATCCGCCGCACCTCGGCGGAAATTCCTGACGACATGCACCAGGCCATTCTCGCCGCCCTCGAACGGGAGCAGCAGGGCTCGATCGCCAAGAACGCGCTGAAGATTGTAGATCAGAACATCGCCTTGGCGCGAAGTAAGTCCCAGCCGATCTGCCAGGACACCGGCAGCATCATCTTCTACGTGGATTGCCCCATCGGCTTTGACCAAATGGCTTTCGAGGAAGCCGCACGCGAGGCGGTGAAGCTCGCGACCAAGAAGGGCTACCTGCGCCAGAACTCCGTGGACTCCCTCACCGGCAAGAACGACGGAACGAACGTGGGCCCTGGTTCCCCGACGGTGCATTTCCACCAGCACCGTTCGCCGGAAGTCAGCGTGCGACTCATTCTCAAAGGCGGCGGCTGCGAAAACGTCGGCGCGCAATACTCGTTGCCGCAGGAGAAACTGAAGGCCAACCGCGATCTCGACGGTTGCCGCAAGGCGATCCTCGACGCGGTGCTTCAAGCACAAGGAAAGGGCTGCGGGCCGGGAGTTCTCGGCATCTGCATCGGCGGGGACCGCGCCACGGGCTACGAGTTCAGCAAGCAGCAGCTTTTGCGCAAGCTCGACGACCGGAATCCCAGTCCCGAACTGGACGCGCTGGAACAGGACATCGTCAAGACCGCCAACGCCCTCGGCATTGGCCCCATGGGTTTCGGGGGGCAGACGACGCTGCTCGGGGCGAAAATCTGCGCCGTGAACCGGCTACCCGCGTCCTTCTTCGTCAGCATCAGCTACATGTGCTGGGCATATCGGAGGCAAGGCGTGACGTTGGACGCCAGCGAGAGAATCAGCCGTTGGCTTTACTGAGGTAACCCGAGGATTTCCCATGATCAAACTGAGTTTTCCCTTCACCGAAGAGCAGATTCGCGCCTTGAAAGTTGGCGACGAAGTGCTGATTTCCGGCGTTGTGTTCACCGGACGGGATGCGGTCCACAAGTATTTGCACGAGGGCGGCGAGCTGCCTCCGGGAGTGAGCCTGAGCGACGGGATCATCTATCACTGCGGTCCGGTGATGTTGAAGCAGGAGGATGGAACGTGGAAATGCAATGCCGCCGGCCCGACCACGTCCATTCGCGAAGAGCCGTATCAATGGCAGATCATTCGCGACTTCGGCGTGCGGGGTGTGATTGGCAAAGGTGGCATGGGCGAACGGACCCTGGCCGCGTGCAACGAACACGGCTGCGCTTATTTGCACGCCGTGGGCGGCGCCGCACAAGTCCTGGCCGACTGCATCAAGAAGGTGCGGAATGTCTATTTCTTCGAGGAATTCGGCGCCCCGGAAGCGATTTGGGAATTGGACGTCGTGGATTTCCCAGCCGTGGTCACCATGGATTCGCATGGGCGCTCGCTGCACAAGGAAGTCTTCGAGCACAGCCAAATGGAATTGGCCAAGCGGCTTTAACAGGTTCGGAACTTCAACGTGCGGCGGGCAGTCCCCCCAAGAGTGACCCGGCATCTCGCTTGCGGTTTCCTCCTAGCGTTTCTGCGCCCGCAGGATTAAAGTCTTCCGCATGAGCGAGGAATTTCGCCTGGAGGCCGATGCGCTTGGCGAAGTGCGGGTGCCGGCCACTGCCTACTACGGTGCGCAAACCGCCCGCGCCCTGAACAGTTTCCCCGTCAGTAACCTGCGTTTCCCGCGCCAGTTCATCTGGGCGTTGGGCTTGATCAAGAAGCACGCCGCCGTTACTAACGAAGGCCTCGGCTTGGTGCCTTCCCGGATTGCAGTTGCCATCCAGCGGGCGGCGCAGGAAGTGATCGCGGGGCAGTGGGACGCGCATTTCGTCGTGGATATTTTCCAAACCGCGTCTGGCACCTCCACGAACATGAACGCCAATGAGGTGATTGCGCATCGCGCCACCGAGATTCTGGGTGGCAAGCTTGGCGAGAAAATCGTTCATCCAAACGATCACGTCAACCGTGGCCAATCCAGCAACGACGTCATCCCCACCGCCGTCCACATCGCGGCGCTGGATGGCATCGTGCATCAGGTGATCCCGGCTCTCAATGAACTCCATGCCGCCCTGCTCAAGAAATCCCGGGAGTTCCACCCGGTGCTCAAAATCGCCCGCACACACCTGCAGGATGCCACCCCCATTCGGCTGGGGCAGGAATTCAGCGGCTTTGCGAGCCAGATGGAGCACGCCGTCAACCGCCTTTGGAACACCGAAGATAGTCTGGGCCAATTGGCGCTGGGTGGCACCGCGGTCGGCACCGGCATCAACACGCACAAGGACTTCGCCCGCCTGACCATTTCCGGTATCGCAACGGAAACCGGTCTGGCGCTGCTCGAAGCCACGAACCATTTCGATGCACAGGCGAACTTGGACGAACTCGTTGAGGCCAGCGGCGCACTCAGAACCGCTGCCGTCAGTCTGATCAAGATTGCCAACGACATTCGCTGGCTCGGTTCCGGCCCGCGCTGTGGGTTGGGTGAGCTCAAACTGCCCCCCGCGCAACCCGGCACCGCGACCTTGCCCGGCAAGGTCAACCCGGTGCTCTGCGAGATGGTCATCAAGGTGGGGCTGCAGGTCATCGGTAATGATGCCGCCGTGGCCGCGGCGGGCACGTTTGGCGAGTTTCAACTGAACACCATGATCACGGTCGCCGCTTACAACCTCCTGCAGAGCGTGGATCTCCTGTCCGCCGCCTCACGGTCGTTCGCCCGCCAGTGCGTGTGCGGCATTGAAGCGGATCACGCCCGTTGCGAGAGCACGTTGGAACGCAGCCTCGCCATGAGTGCCGCGCTCGCCCCGGTGATCGGCCATGACCAGGCGGCCAACATCGCCCGGCTCGCGCAAGAACAGGGACGCAGCGTCCGCGAAGTCGCGCTGGAGATTGCCGGCTTGGAACCGGCCCGGCTGGCCTCGTTGCTGGACCCGGCCCGTCAAACTGAACCTGGGGCCGTCTTCAGCTTGAGCACCACTCATCTGGCACGAGCATTTGCCGCCACCGCCGCGCCACCTCCGCCGAAGGTGGTGGATTGAAGGCCGCCGCTGGCTGAAAAGCCCAAGGCTTCAAGTGCGACCGCCTCCAGCGCATCTCACGACCTCACTTCTTGACCTGAAGGGTGGATACCACCTCGCGCACACCGTCGCTTTCCATCGCCAACAGCATGGCGTGACTGATGTCTTCCATGTTGGAAACCGTCCCGGAAAGCGTCACGCGTCCGTCCGTGCAGTTGACCGAGATGCGTAGGGCAGAAAGCCGCTGGTCGGCGACGAAGCGCGCCTTGATGACGGCGGTCGTGCGGGCATCCGCGGTCGCATCCGCGACGGCCCGGCCGACATCGCTGGCCGCGCGACGGACCACTTGACCGGTGTGAGCGAGTTCCTCCTGAATATCCGCCGGACGCAAGCGCACGCCATCGAGTCTATTGGACACGGCTTCGCGCACGTCGGCGGTGGTGTGGCCGAACCGTTCTTCAAATTGCCGCACGGCCGGCGCATCGCGATACGTCACGAACAACCAGACGCCCGCCGCACCGAGCGCCAGTCCAACGAGCAAGACGACAAAGGACTTCATAGCTTGGTTTCCGGGTCTGAGCGTAGCGGCCGGCTCGGTGTTGTCAATCAGCGCTGACTGTGACGAAAGTGAAACCGTGCGAACCGCTGGACACTCCGTCGTGGTTTTGAAACACTCCCGCGCCGTGAAACAATCGCTCGTCACCCTGGACATGGAAGGAGTCCTCACTCCCGAGATTTGGATTGCCGTCGCCGAGCAGACCGGCATTCCCGAACTGCAACGAACCACGCGGGACGAGCCGGACTACGACAAGCTGATGCGTGGACGGCTCGCGCTTCTGGACCAGCACGAATTGAAACTCTCCGACATCCAGCGCGTGATCGGCGGGTTGTCTCCCCTCCCTGGCGGCAAGGAGTTCCTCGATGAACTCCGCTCCTTCGTGCAGGTCATCATCCTCTCGGACACCTTCGAGCAGTTCGCCACTCCCCTGCTCCACCACCTCGGCTGGCCGACGCTTCTCTGTCACCGGCTCGTCGTCGAGAATGATCGCGTCATCAACTACCAACTTCGGGTGCCGGAGCAGAAGCAGCGGGCGGTGGCCGCTTTCAAACTCTTGAATTTCCACGTCATTGCCGCCGGCGATTCCTTCAACGATACCGCCATGCTGACCGAGGCTCACGTCGGTTTTCTCTTCCATGCCCCCGCCAGCGTGAAGGCACAATTCCCGCAGTTTCCCGCCGTGGACACCTATGCGGACTTGATGAGACTGATCAAGGGCGCGATCGCGTAGCAGCGTCGTCCGCCAATCCCGCCTCGCGTTTCGTCAGCATCCGTTCGCATCGCGGACTTCCTCCAAGCGCCCGGACGCAGGCCCTGGGAGCGGAGTTTTTCCCTGACATCGAGTCCGCGGTGGCGCTACTCTTTCTTCGATGAACAAACCGCCGCTCATTCTGGTGTCCCCGGACATTGAGGCGCAGGGTGTGGAGTTTCAAGACCTCTCCATCAGCCTCTCGATGAACTATCAGCGGGCACTCGTGGACGCAGGCGCCCTGCCCCTGGTCATGCCGGCTACCACTTCGCGCCAACTCGTCGCCGCGTGCGTGGCGCGGGCGGATGGCGTGCTGTTGACGGGCGGAGAGGACGTGGACCCGCGGCTTTCCGCGCCGAAGGCTTCCCGCCGGTTGAAAGCGATGGCGAAGGTCACGCCGGACAACGGGGAGCGCGACTTGCGCGAGTTCATGGTGATCGAGGAGGTCTTCCGCCAATGCAAACCGTTACTGGCGATTTGCCGCGGGCATCAAGTATTGAATGTGGCCCTGGGAGGAACACTGGTGCTGGACATTCCGACGGAAATGAAGCGGGCGATCCGGCACCGCTGTCCCGAGTTGAAGAGCGACATCGCCCATGAAGTGCGGTTGACAGCGGGGTCACTGCTCCACAGAATAGTGGGCACGCGAGCGCTGGGCGTGAATAGCACGCATCACCAGGCGGTGGCACGGGTGGCCGGCGCGTTGCAAGTGGTGGCGAAAAGCCCGGACGGGGTGGTGGAAGGCTTGGAGTTACGACCGGAAAATGCCGGAAGCCTGCCGTTCTTGCTGTCCGTTCAGTTTCACCCGGAGCGCCTGGCCGATCGTTACCCGGGTCACCGGGCGATCTTCACCACATTTGTTCAGGTCAGTGCGGCAAACCGGAAATCCGATCTATGAAGGCAAAAATTCTCTTGGTGGACGATGATCCCGACATGCGGGAGTTGCTCGGCTCCATCCTTTCGCTTAACGGTTACGACCTCAGCAAGGCGGACTGCGGGGCGGCGGTGCGTGAGACCTTTGGGCGGGAGCAACCGGACATCGTGTTGCTCGATTACAAGCTGCCGGAGATCTCCGGCAAAGCGCCGGAGGAGATCGGTCTGACCTTGCTGCCGCTCATCAAGCGCGAATGGCCCGAGACCGAAGTCATCATGCTCAGCGGCCACGGCACGATGGACGTGGCCTTGGAAGCCGGCCGGCTGGGCGCCTACAACTTCGTCAGCAAACCGTTCGAAATGGAGAAGCTGCTGGCGGACGTGAAGTGCGCGTGTGAGCACAAGGAGCAACGCCAGGAGAACAGCGCCTTGCGCCGCGCACTGGAGACCATGAGCGGCGTCAATTCGCCGGTCTTCAAGAGCCCCTCCATGCAGTCGGTCGTTCGCACGGTCGAACGCCTCGCCCCCACCGATGTGGCCATCCTGATTACGGGTGAAAGCGGCACCGGCAAAGAAGTCATCGCCGACCTCATCCACACCCTGAGCAAACGCAACAAGGGCAAGATCATCAAGGTCAACTGTGCCGCGCTGCCCCGTGAATTGATTGAGAGCGAGCTGTTTGGCTCGGTTAAAGGCGCCTTCACCGGCGCGCACGCGGATCGTGACGGCTTGTTCCGGATTGCCGAAGGCGGCACGCTGTTCCTCGACGAGATTTCCGAAATGCCCGTGGACACGCAGAGCAAGCTCCTGCGCGTGCTCCAGGACCAGGAGGTCCGGCCGGTGGGCGGCAAGTCCAGCTACAAGACCAACTGCCGCATCCTCACCGCCACCAATCGCAAGCCCGAGGACGCCATCAAGGACGCCAAGCTGCGCGAGGATCTCTATTACCGGATCAGCGCGATCTCGGTGCATCTGCCGCCGTTGCGCGAGCGGCGCGATGACATCATGCCGCTGGCCAACGCCTTCATGAAACGCTTCAGCGCCCAGGCCAACAACGTCGTGACCGGCTTCACGCCCGGCGCCGTCGAGCGCCTGACCGGCTACGACTGGCCGGGGAACGTGCGTCAACTCCAGAACGAAATCCAACGCGCGGTGCTCCTCTGCGAAGGCTCGATGGTGGACGCGCGAGACATCTCCGTGGCGCGGTCCCGGCCCGAGGGCAGCGAGATGATGGACACCAATTTCACGTTGCTCGAAGGGGTGGAGCGCAACGCCATTGTGCAGATGCTCAAAGACACGGGCGGGAACAAGCTGGAAGCCGCCAAACGCCTGGGCATCGGCCGTCAGACGCTCTACAACAAGATCAAGGCATACGCGATTGAGGTCTGACAGCCTTGATCAGGCCCGGTCTGGCAGGCTGTTGCGTCCCGCCATCATTGGCCGCTCCACCGATAGTCGTATCCGGCAGGGGGATCCTGCTCACTGGGAACACCGGTTGGCGGCCGGAAGATCCTCGTGTAGGCCGCGTGCCCGTCGCCGAAACTCAGTTCATTCCACGCGTGTCTGCCGAGTTGATAGTCGTAATACTTCTGCTCATGCCAGGCCTGACCGATGAACGCCGACGCATCGGCCACCACCACGGTCCTGGCGGGGGACCTGATCGAAGTGGACTTGAGACCCGCGATGCCCGGCCGTGTGTTGGTGGCGGCGTTGCCTCCATTGAAGCGATACAGATGATATTCCATCTTGAATCGCCCCCGTGCGACGATGGCAAACGGCGGGAGCGGATCGATGACCATGGATTTCTCGCTCGCTGAGCACCAGAAAACCCCGCCATTGGTCCAAGCCGCGCCGGACAGTCCCAGATACGGTGAAATCAACGGCTTGTAGTCCAACGTGACGAAATTCGTGAGCGGAAACGTGTCGTTGTGGTCATCGCAATACAGCCGCACAGCAGCGTTGACCTGTTTCAAATTGTTCACGCAGACCGTTCGACCCGCTCTGGACTTCGCCTTCGCCAACACCGGAAACATCAAGCCTGCCATGACGCCCACCACCGCCATGACCGTCAGCAACTCAACCAGCGTGAACGCTCGCGATGCCTTATTGCTCCACCGACGCTTCATGTTCGGTTGGACCAGGCGACGGGCCGAAGCTCACGCTGGATCAGCTTCGCGGCTTCAGCCACCGCGAGATGCCTTCGCGAAAGGCGATTGGGTTTAGCCCGAGAAGCCCCGCTGCGGGCCCGGGGTCGCCGGTGTTGTCCTCCTGCAACATGATGAGTTGATCCCGGTTTAGCGGCGGGGCGCAACGGAGCAAGACTGGGCAAAGTGCCTCCAGCAAGCGGGCCTGCACCCTGGCGAACGCCATCGGCACGCGCACGATGCAGCGTCTGCGCCCGGTCACAGCCAGAATTGTCCGTAGCATCTCAGGCAACGTCAACCGCTCCGGGCCGCAGAGATCGCATGTCTGCCCAACCGACCTTGGCTCCGTCAAAGCCCTGACGAAACCTGTCGCCACGTCCTCAACCCCCACCGGCTGAAGCAGCGATGTGCCCGCGCCCATCACCGGCAGCATCGGCGAGTACTTCGCCAGCTTCGCAAACAGGTTCACGAAATGATCCTGCGGACCGTAGATGAGCGAAGGTCGAAAGATCGTCCAGTCGAGCCGGCTCGCCCGCACGAGTTCCTCCGCGGCCCACTTGGTTTGATGATAGCGGGAAGCAGCGTTGGGCCGCGCGCCCAACGCGCTCATGTGAACGAACCGTCGGACACCCGCCCGCTCCGCGGCGGTCACCACGTTTTGCGTCGCGCGCGTATGCAGGTTCTCGAAGGTTTGCTCGCCGATCTCGCTGATGATCCCGACCAGGTGCATCACCGCGTCCACGCCGGTCATGGCCGCCGCCAGGGAATTGGCCTCCAGAACGTTGCCGGAACTCAAGCTAACGTCGAACTTCTCGACCAACACCTTCACGATCCGCGACTCCGGTCTCCGCGCAAGCATGCGCGGCGTGTGGCCCGCGGCGACCAATCCCCGCAATACTTCCTGCCCCACGAACCCGGTCGCGCCGGTGACGAGAACCTTCATGCGGCGATTTCAGCCTGACGCCCCGCGCTCAATCCAGCCCGTACTTCTCAATCCAGGCCTGCGGGAGCGTGCCGAAGCTGAGCAGCCAATCGTTGAACCGCTGCAAGCTCCAGCCACGTCCCACGACCAACCGCTGATGGAGGCGAGCGTTTTCCAACCGGCCCAGCCAGTAGCTCATCGGCACGGCGGGTTGGGTGGTGTACCAGTTCACATCGGCCTGCGCGCGGGCCTGCGTGAAGCCCAGATGCTTCTCCATGTGTTTCACGGCTTGCTCGTAACGGTAGCGACCCGTTTGCAGCCGCAGGTCCACGAGAATGCGATGACAACGCCAGAGCGCGTCGTGCAGTTGTTGCACGCGCAGCCAGGGTGAACGGTCAATCTTCAGGTCCACCATCATTTGCTCGCACCAGAGCGTCCAGCCTTCGTAGAAGACGGCGTGGGCGAAGAGCCGACGCCATTTGCGCGGATGGCGATTCTGTGTCACGAACTGAAGGTGGTGGCCCGGGTACGCTTCGTGGCCGCAGGTCAGTGGCAAGCCGAAGTGCTGTTGCTGCTCCGCCAACTTGTCCGCCTCGGTCTGCTTGAGCACGCTCAGGTCGTTCACCCAAAAAATGCCGCGCTGACGTTTTTCGAACGCACCGGGCTGCGAGTAAGCGGCGGTGGGAATCAGCGCGCGGAGGAATTCCGGCACGGGCTTCACCACCAATTCATCCCCTTTCGGGAACGTGACGGCACGCGAGGCCCGGAACGCCTTCGCCACGTCGCGCGTCGTGCGCCGGTAAAGCTCCAGCAACGGTTGCTCCGGTCGCCATTGACCGCGCAGCTCGGCAAGGATCGTCTCTGCGCTGGCCTTCCGGCCAAACCGTGCGCACTCGGCTTGCAGCAACGCGCCCACCCGCGCCGCCTCGCCCAAGGCGAGCGCTTCCACCTGCCCGAGCGTGTAATCCAAACCCAGTTCATCTCGCACGCGCCGCTGCAATCGCTCTGGGCCAACGGCAAAGGAATTCTCCGGAGCCAGGGGGCAGACTTTGACGGCGTCGCGATAGCGCTCCAGGGCGTGCTGCGCGGATGTAATCAATCCAGTGTCGGATGGACCTGGTTGCACCTTGGCCAGGAACTGCTCCGCACCCTTCAGCAACGCGGCGGCGCCGGTGACGGTCTGCTCCATCACCCGCAGCCAGACGCGCTCCGGGTTGGTGACCAGGCTGGCGGCGGCGTCGAGAAAGCCGGGCACTTGTTTGAGCAACGAGCGCAGATTCCGCGCGGCCCGGGCCGGCTCGTCGTCGCCACGCATGAGCTCGTGAAAGAGAATGTTCAGCACCTGCTCGGGCGCATTCGGTTCCAGCGTGTGCCGGTGGCGGGCGTGATCCTCGCATTCCTTGAGCAACAGGGAGCGCAGGGCGAGCCAATCCAGTTGTTGCTCGTGCGTCAATTCGCGCGGGGAGAGTCCATCAAGCTCGCGCAAGGCGGTCTGGCGGGCCCGTTCGCGCTTGGCCACGAAGGCCGGTGAGAGTTCGCCCAGCTTGCCTTCGGCGGATTTGATGCCAATGACCGTTGCGAACGCGGGCGCGGCCTTCAGCCAGGTTTCAAAGTAACAATCCAAGAGTCCCTCAAAGCAGGTGGCGGTCTTGTTCATGGCCCAATGAAAACACGAATGCGCCGCCGACGCACGCGGGAAGTGGTGGCCCTTGAGGACTGTCCGATTCCTGCGCGGCTTCCAACGCGCTTTCGGCGTCCCGCCGGAAGATTCAGCTTCTTTCCAGGAACCGATACGTCCTGCCGCGCGTTTCACCGGCAGTTCTCACTTCCAGGAAAGACAGTGGTTCTACCGGCGGGACGCACGGCAGCACGTTGCTGGATTCAAGGTTCCGATGCGCGAGTTTCGGATCGAGGAAGCTCCCCAAGAGCCCATCGTTTCGGGCTTGGGAGTCTGCGCAGCCTTGACACCCCGGCGTCTCGTGATATGACTCGCACATGAAACGGGAAATCACTCGACGCGGATTCGTGAAATCTTCCTTGCTGGCTTCCGCGGCTCTTCCGCTGAGCCTGCGCGCGCAAGACAGCAGTCCTGAAAAGTCGCCACCGGCCGGAGCTTCAACCGCGACGTCGCACCAGCCACTGCCGCTGGGGAAGATCAAGGACCAGGAATTCAGCCGCATGATGCTGGGCGGCAATCTCATCGCCGGCTGGGCACATGCGCGGGACCTCTCGTATGTCTCGCACCTCATGCGCCACTACAACACCGACGCCAAGATTCGCGAAACCCTCGAACTCGCCGAGCGCCAGGGGATCACCACCCTCAACTCCTGGGTCATGGACAACAACCAGCCCCTCTTCGACCATTGGAAGCACGGCGGGAAGATGAAGTGGATCTCCCAGGTGCGGCTGGATGGCAACGGCGGCTTCGACCAAGCGCGTAAAGCCATCGACGAGGGCGCCACCGCCGTCCACATGACCGGCGACAACGCGGAGGGATTGCTGGACCGAAACCAGTTCGAGAAAGTCGCGCAGATGGTACAGTTCATCAAGGCCCGGAAACGACTGGGAGGAATTGGCGCGCACGATCTGCGCGTCGTCGTGGAAAGCGAGCAGCAGAAACTCGATCCCGATTTCTACGTGAAGACCTTCCACTCGCACGACTATTTCAGCGCGCAGCGGCCGGATGATTCCGGGGCGGTGGGCGCGAACGACAACTCCTGGTGCAAGGACCCACAGGCCGTCGTGGACGTCATGGCCGAGGTCAAGAAGCCCTGGATCGCCTTCAAGATTCTGGCCGCCGGGGCCATCTCCACCCGTGCGGCGTTCCCGTACGCGTTCAATAGCGGCGCGGACTTCATCCTCGTGGGCATGTTCGACTGGCAAATCGAGGAGAACGCCACCCTCGCCCGCCGGGTGTTCACCGCGGTGGCCGGGCCAAGCTCGAAACGCACCCGTCCGTGGTGTGGCTAGCTAGCCGCTCCCGCTGCGAGGGGACAAGGCAATCCATCGTCTTCGGCCTGCCGCGAACAGCCCAACCGTTTCCGTTTCCCGGTAGCTGAGACAAACGAATGGCGACAAGCGAATGGACGCCAGGCAGTCCGATCCCTTTGTTCACATTCTCTTTCCCGGCATCCGGGTCAAACTCCGTGGCGTGTGGTCGCGACCTCGCCACGCCGGGTGAGATTTCGCACGTGATCCAATGCCGAGACCCTGCGTCCGCCGACCTGCACCACTCGCCTCATCCCTTGCAGACTGCGGGTGTTGACCGCCCACGGGAATTGACCCTACAGGAAAACCAGTAGAAGACGCCTCCTCCGGCCCGATCATTCTGCTGTCTCTACTGGTTTTTCGGGATATGCGACTGCGTTTGATGCGAGCAGAATCACCGCTCGTGAAGGGTTTTTGCACCGCGTTCGGCGCACCCCGCCAGCTCTCCGACTGGCGCGGGCGAAACGCTGCAACCAGAGGGTCATGCTTACACCCAAGCCAGACTGGGTGCCCGGTGGCAGCAATCCACATCAGAAACGCTGTCGAGTTTCGAATGCAGCCCTTTGGAGAAACGAGTTTACCATGATCACCGCATCACTCTTCAACCCACGGGAAGCATCCCAACCCGTGCCGAACGCAGCCGGGAACCAATTCATCACCAACCAGGAAGCACCAACTCTCCCGTCGCGCTTTAGTGACTCCGGCGCTGCGGCGAAGGTTCCCAGTGAGCGTATGCTCCCCGACCCAACCGTCTGCCGCGCAAAGCCTGCGGGTTTCGGCGATTACACCGACTGCCTGGTGGCCCATCCCATCCAGTGTCCGCATTCGCTCAGCTTCGGCGATGCATTTCTCTGCCGGCATCCGGAACGGAAGGAGATTGTGCTGCGCTCCAGTACGCAAGGCCGGTGAGGCTCGAGCGTGTTCGGACGGAGCGGAGAATATGCCTTTGGCTGTGACAATGCCCGCCGCGGCTGGCAGGCTGGTGGGCAGGCATTCGTTGAAGACGCTCGCATTCATCTTGCGGCTGGCGTTGGGCGCGGCATACACCTGCAGCGCCCAAACGGAGAGCAGCGTTCACATGCGGACCACCCGGGCCGACCAGTACCGCGTCACGTATTGGACCAGCGAGCAGGGCCTGCCACAAAACACGGCCAACGCCCTGCTCCAGACGCGAGATGGTTATCTGTGGATCGGCACCCGCTACGGCCTGGCCCGCTTCGACGGACTGCGCCTCACAGCGTTTGTCAACGAAT
The DNA here is from genome assembly GCA_964371005.1 of uncultured Verrucomicrobiota bacterium. Classification (GTDB taxonomy): domain Bacteria; phylum Verrucomicrobiota; class Verrucomicrobiia; order Limisphaerales; family MWDV01; genus MWDV01. Next base: position 13,822 of record CAYJNU010000125.1, read on the forward strand.
TGAGCGTGCTCGACCCGGAGACGCTAAACGTTCGCGGGCTGGCTGAAGACGCCCGCGGCCAGCTCTGGCTGAATTCGTGGGAACACTTGCTGTGTTTTCAGGAAGGACGGTTCACAGCGGTTTCCCTGGATGCCGCGCCGTTCCCGGGACGCATCCAGCACATCTGCGCTGCCCGGGAGGGCGGCCTGTGGGTCGCGAAGGTCCACGGTTTGTTTCACTTCATCGACGGGAAGGTCGACCGCGCTTTCAGCGTGAAGGATGTCACCGGCTCCCTTCTCGGGGGCGACGCGGAAATTGAGCGAGTATTCCTTGGCACGCAGGATCGGCTATGGGTCAAGTCAAGCTGCTATGCCGGCCGGGTGATGGTCTGGCATCGGCTCAACCCTCAATCCGGTACCGTCGAGGCATTGAATGAAATGACTGGACTCGGAGTCACTGACATCGGGGCTGTGATCGAAGACCGGTCCGGACGTTTGTGGGCGGGCCGGCCGGGCGAGCTGATGCGCTGGGATGGCGGGCTTTCGCGGTTCGCGACCGATGACGCCCCCGGCAACCGGTCGGTCGAAGCGCTGGCGGAGGATTTGCAGGGCAGCATCTGGATTGTCTCCCGAGGCCCCCAACCGCTGCGCCGATTCCGCGATGACAGGTTCACTAGCTTCGGGCGCGCGGAGGGGATCAGCGATCCCGATGATCTCCGCTGTGTGCTGCCCGACCGCGAGGGCAACGTCTGGGTTGGTTCGGGCGCCGGCGGCCTCTATCGCCTCCAACCTCGTTCGGTTGTCTCCCTGCTGACCGGATCGTACTTCGCGATGGATGAAGTCTACTCTGTCGCGCCAGGCCGGGACGGGCGGGTCTGGCTGGCGACGACTTACGGGTTGGTGGATTTCCATAATGGGCAATTCGTCGTCCATACCAACCAGAGCGGAATGGGGAATAGCGGAAGCATCCAACGCGTTCGCCCCGTTCTCGAGGACAGTTCGGGCGAAGTCTGGTGCGGGCTGGACCATCATGGCTTGCAAACCTTGCGCGACGGGGTGATCACGCCGGTGGACAGCCCAGCGATTGGCGGCACCGCAAGGCGTCGCGTGCAAGGGATGCTGGAAGATCGCGCGCGATCGCTCTGGATCACGACGCAGCAGGGCCTGTGGCAGCGTCACGCGGGCGGGTATCGACTCTGGACTACGAAAGACGGCTTGGCGGACAACGAGGTGTCCGGCTTGGCGGAGGGACCGGAGGGCAGCCTCTGGGTCGGCTCGGAACGCGGCGGCATTCATCAACTGAAGGAGGGACGAATCCGCCGCTACGCGACGCCCGACGGCTTGCTGCACGATAACGCATGGCCGTTGCGCGCGGAACCGGATGGTACAGTATGGGTCGGGACACCCAACGGTGTGAATCGCATCCGCGGAGACGAAGTCCGCGCCGTGACGATGCAGGAGGGGCTGTTCGACAACCTCGCCTACGCCTTGCTCGAAGATCGGCGGAGCAATTACTGGACGTTCGGCAATCGGGGCATCTGGCGCATGAAGAAGGCAGATTTGAACGCCGTAGCCGACGGTCGGGCCGACCGGGTGTTCTGCGTCAGCTACGGTGAGGCGGACGGCATGGGCAGCAGCGAAGGCAACGGCGATCAGCAGCCCAACGCAGTCGCACTGCCCAATGGGGAACTCTGGTTTCCCACCACACGGGGCGTGGTCATTGTTAATCCTGAGAAGCTCCGGGACAACGAGGTGCCGCCAGGCGTCGTCATTGAGGAAGTGCGCGTGGATGAGGAAACGGTGTTTAAGGATGGGGGCTTGGTGAAACCCGAAACCCGAAATCCGAAATCCGAAACAAGCTCGAAGTCCGAAGTCCGAAAAACGCGCATTGCGGCCGACGCACGCGTCCCGACGTCAATCCAGTTGCCGCCGGGCCGCGCGCGCGTGTTGGAGATTCGTTATACCGCCAACACATTTATTGACCCGGAGAAGGCGCGATTTCGCTTTCGGTTGGAGGGGCATGATCAGGATTGGCGCGAAGCCGACAGTCGCCGGCAGGCGTTCTACACCAACCTGCGCCCCGGCAGCTACCGCTTCCGCGTGGAGGCGTGCAATCATCACGGATACTGGAGCACGACGCCCGCCGAGTTCGCCTTCTCGCTCGCGCCGCATTTCTACCAGACCTGGCCGTTCTTCGCACTTTGCGTTCTTGCCGCTATTGGCACAGGACTGGGCTGGCATTCGCATCGGATGCGGTCGCGACAACGCCTCCACGAGTTCCGACAGCAACAGGCCTTGAGCGAAGAACGCAGCCGAATTGCGAAGGATTTGCACGACGATCTCGGAGCAAACCTCACCGGCATCGGCATGCAGATCGAGGTTGCGCGCCAACAACTGAGCCAGCAGGAGGCGGCCCAGCAGGACCTCGAGGACATTGCCGGCGCGGTGCGTGGGCTGGCGGGTCAGATGCGAGAGGTGGTCTGGTCGCTCAGCCCGCAATGCGATACGCTGGAGAGTTTCTGCACTTATGTCTGCGACTACGTCGAGGGTTTCCTGAGGACCGCTGGCCTGCGTTGCCGCCTGGACATTCCGGAGCGCCTGCCCGACCGCGCTTTGTCCGCCGAGACCCGCCACCATCTGCTGCTCGTGGTGAAGGAAGCCTTGAACAACGTTGCCCGCCACGCGGTGGCCAGCGAGGTGCATCTTCGCCTGCGCACCTCGGAAGACGGTCTGCTGGTGACCATTGCCGACAACGGTCGCGGCTTCCAGGCAAATCCGGCGCCGCGGCCGGGCTGCGACCGCAGCGCCCAAGGTGACCTGGCCAATCTCACCGCGGGCACGCTCCACTCGGGCCGGGGATTGGACAACATGCATCGTCGCGTCGCCGCCCTGGGCGGGAGCTTCACCATTCAGAGCGAACTGGGACTGGGCACCCACCTCACGATTCATGTTCCTTTGCGCCGGCTCGAATAATCATCCAGACTGCGAACGCCATGTCGAACATCCGAGTTGCCATTGTGGAAGACACCACCTCCGTGCGCGAGGGGATGGCCTCCATTCTCAACGCCTCGCCCGGTTTCGAGTGCGTCTGCACGTGCGCGAGCACCGAGGAAGCGCTCCGGACAATCCCACAGGCGCTGCCGGAGGTGGTTTTAATGGACATCAATCTGCCCGGACGTTCCGGGATTGAATGCGTGAGGCAACTCAAGGAGCAGTTGCCGCAATTGCAAATCGTGATGTTGACGATCGAGGCGGACAGCCAGCGGGTGTTCGAGTCACTAGCCGCGGGCGCCACCGGGTACCTCGTCAAAAGCACGTCACCCGCGGCGATCCTTGCGGCCATTGAGGAGGTGCATCGCGGTGGCTCCCCCATGTCGAGTCAGATCGCTCGCATGCTGGTGCAGTCGTTTCATCGCCCGGCTGCCCCCTCCGAGATGGCGCATAATCTCACCGCCCGCGAAGAGGAAATCCTAGGTTTCGTTGCCAAGGGCTATCGGACGAAGGAAGTCGCTGAAGCGCTGGCGATCAGTGCGCTGACGGTCGAGGCCCACCTCCGCAATATCTACGACAAGTTCCACGTCCGGTCACGCGCGGCGGCGGTGGCGCGGTTTCTTCAGAACCGGTGGTGAGCCTGCATGAGCCTCGCAACAAAGGGCAGCCGGCCAAGCCCGTCCCCCGGCACCCTGGCGACCACAATGACCCGCAAACCAACTTGCTTTACACTCCGCAGACCTTGGCCCCAGGCGGTCCCTGCGGACTGTGAAGCCCTTGCGACAAGCCGGTAATGTGTAAGCGGGCGCGCTGATGCCTCATGTTCGGGCCGGGAGGTGTAGCTGAACGCACCCACGGTCACTGCGTTGCCTCGCAAGAATTCGCGCTTGTTCCGTGGCGGCTTCGGCGGCATTATAGCAGCGAATCAAGCCATGAACACCCCGCCTCTCCGAATTTGGCGTTTGCTCGGGGCACCGCCCGCGGCTTCGCGCGCCTTCACGCTGATTGAACTCCTCGTGGTCATCGCCATCATCGCCATTCTCGCGGCCATGCTGCTGCCGGCTCTGTCCAGGGCCAAGCTCAAGGCCACGATGGCCGCCTGCCACAGCAACCAGAAACAACTGGCCCTCGCCTGGACCATGTATGCCGGGGACAATCAGGACATGATGATGCCCTACACTCTGGGCACGAGAACTTTCAACGGAGCGGGCATCTATTCAGCCTCGGACATCCCGGCGGGCACTCCGCCCTCGGTGGCGGAAGAACGCACCAAAGATCAGATCAAAACGAATTCACCGCTTTATCCCTATGCCAACAACCCCGGGGCGTATCATTGCCCCGGCGATTTGCGTTACCGGCGGTTGAGGG
>CAYJNU010000126.1:0-4141 GCA_964371005.1 uncultured Verrucomicrobiota bacterium
TATCTCGCCCGCGGGTTACTGCGGCGCGGCTACGAAGTCCACGGGCTGCTCCAGTTCCCCTTCGACCGCGAAGAGCCGGTCCTGCGCCGCCGCTATCCCGCCGACGAGTTCAACGCCGTCCGCTGGCAGACCGGCTCGCTGGAAGACCCGTTCTCGCTCGTCCGCTTCCTCAAGTCCGCCCAGCCCGACGAAATCTATCACCTCGCCGGCTTGACGGACTCGCGCCAGAGCTTTCTCGTCCCGGAGGAAAGCGTGCTTTCGATCACACTCGGCACGCTGCGCCTCCTCGAAGCCGCGCGCGAGCTTTGCCCGAACGCGCGCATCTTCCTGGCCTCGTCCGCGGAAGTCTTCGGCGTGCCCGCCGAGACGCCGCAGAGCGAAACCACGTTGAAGCAGCCGGCGGCGCCCTACGGCATCGCCAAGCTCGCGGCCGACCAGTTCGGACGGTTGCATCGCGAGAAGTATGGGCAGTTCGTCGCCGTGGGCATGCTCTACAACCACGAATCGCCGTTGCGCCCGCCGAACTACCTGAGCCGCCGCCTGACCCTCGGCGTGGCCGCCATCAAGCGCGGCGAAGCGAAGGAGCTTCAGTTAGGCGACCTCAGCGCCGAGCGCGACTGGAGCGACGCCCGCGACATCGTGAATGCCATGTGGCTCTCGCTCCAGGCCGCGAAGCCGGGCAATTACGTCTTCGCTTCCGGCCAGCAACGCCGCGTCGCGGATTTCGTCGCCACCGCCTTTCGCGCTGCCGGTTTGGACTGGCGCGAGTTCGTCAAAACCACCGCCCGCACCAGCAGCCAGCAGCAAGTCACGAACGGCCTTTGCGGCAACCCGCGCAAGGCGGAAGCTGAACTTGGGTGGAAGCGGTCGTGGACCTTTGAGCAGATGGTGCAGGACCTCGTCGCCGCCGAACTCGAGGGCCGCTCTGAGTTGGAGCGTGCCAACCCATTGCCCGACCGGGCAGCGTCCAGTGTATGAAAGGGATACTCCAAAGCCTCCTCAACAAGCTGATCCCCTCGGGCTTCGCCCAGCAAAGCGTGCGCAAGGCGTTCGCCGCGCCCGGCAATCTGGATCGCCAAACCCTGCTGCTGCAACACCGGTTCATTCAGGAACTGCTCGCTCAGCCGCGCTACGCCGACCCCAAACGGCTGCACCGGTTCGAGCAGCAAGTCTTTTCCCAGAACGGCGAGGACGGCGCCCTCGCGGAGATTTTTCGGCGCATCGGAACGACCGACCGGCGCTTCGTGGAAGTGGGTGTGGGCGACGGCTTGGAGAATATCACCGTGTTCTGGCTGGCCCAGGGCTGGGAGGGTTGCTGGCTGGAAGGGGACGAGAAATCCGTCGCCCAAATCCGGGAGCACTTTTGGCAGCCGTTGGCCAAGGGCAGCCTTGTTTTGCGCCAGGCTTTCATCAGCGCGGAGAACATCGGCAGCCTCTTCACTGAGCTGAAAGTCCCACCGGAGTTCGACCTGTTCTCCTTGGACATTGATCGCAACACCTGGTTCGTCTGGCGCGCGCTCAAGGATTACCGGCCGCGCGTGGTGGTGATGGAATACAACGCCTCGTGGCCCGCCGCTGTGGACTGGACGGTCGAGTACCGCCCCGAACTGGTCCACAATTGCACCGCCTACATGGGGGCGAGCTTGAAGGCCTATGAGCGGCTTGGCGCGGAGTTGGGTTATGCGCTGGTGGGCTGTGACCTCGGCGGCATCAACGCCTATTTCGTGCGCCGCGACCTTTGTGGAGACAAGTTCGCCGCCCCCTTCACCGCGGAGAATCATTACGAACCGCCCCGCTATTTTCTGCTGCGGCGCGATGGCCACCCACGCTGCTTCACTGATATTCCCAAACCTGAATAGGTCATCATGGCAAACCCGGCCCTGTGTCCGTGGCTCCGCAGGCGCAGTTTCAATGCCCTGGGTCGCCGATCTCGTGCAAGCCGCTTTGGACAATCGTTCGGAGATGCAGCGCGCTGAACCGGGCGCCGTCGCCTGAGGCAAACCGCACAGCCAGTGAACTCGACTCCGAACCCGCGGGGGCAGGTGTCATTTCCATACCGCCCAATTTGCCCCAACCTCTTGGTTCCGGCTGCGCCGGTTAGGAGTTCGTTTGCGAGCGGTTCTTCTGCTGTCCCGATGCTTGCGCTTCCTGGGTTTGCGATTGCCAAACTTCATTCCACCGGCAGACTCCCGTCGCATGGATCGCGATCTGCCTTTCACAACAGAGGACCTGAGACGCAATGAGTGGCCGCAAAAGTCGGAGTCTGAAAGTCTGACCCATCCGTCCAAGATGGAAACCACAACCTGCGCTCCGCACTGCCCTGCTGACCGCAGGATCGTGCCTTTCCTCGGACAAGCCGGGGGCACCCGCCTCCGCCGCCACCGCCTTCGTGAGCGGTTTCGAAGTGCCGCCTGTCTTTCCATCTGTGCCCTGGTGTTCGTTCTGGCAACTGCCGGTTGCGTGCAGACGGGCGGGCGGGCGACGGCGCTGGTTCACGCTCACGCCCACAACGATTACGCCCACACCCGCCCCTTGCTCGATGCCCTCGATCACGGCTTCTGCAGCGTGGAAGCAGACATCTTCCTGATGGACGGGCAACTGCTCGTCGCGCACGACGTGAAGAAGACCCGCTCGGATCGGACGTTGCAGGCGCTCTATCTCGACCCGCTGCGGGAACGTGTGAAGCAAAACCGCGGCCGTGTCTTTCGCGGCGGACCGGAGTTGACGCTGCTGATTGACCTCAAGTCCGACTGGCGCACGCTGTATCCGGCCTTGCGCGCCACGCTCACGGATTACGCGGACATGCTCACAACCTTCCGTGACGGCAGGAAGCAAACCCGCGCCGTCCTGGTCATCATCAGCGGTAACCGGTCGCGCGAAATGTTCGCCGGCGAAACCACCCGCTACGCCGCGTTTGACGGTGAGCTGGCGGATTTAGATTCCAACGCGTCCGCGGACCTCATCCCGTGGATCAGCAGTCCATGGGGGCGGACGTTTCAGTGGCGTGGTGACGGCGAGATGCCGGCGACCGAGCTGGCGCGGCTCAGGGAGATTGTGGCCAGGGCCCATGCGCAAGGCCGGCGGGTCCGCTTCTGGGGCGCGCCGGACCGGACCGAGGTCTGGCAGGTATTGCGCGAAGCTGGCGTGGATTTGATCAACACCGACAAACTCGCGGGACTGGAAATGTTTCTGCGGGCCAATTAGACTCCTCCAGCCATGAACCACGTCACGCCTCCGCTCACGAAAGCCGGCCCGGGGACTTCCTTGCTTCGCGCGGCCGTCATCCTGCTGGGCTTTTGCATCGTCGCGACTTCAAACGCAGCCGAGCCGCCTCCGAGTCAAATCAAGGTGCTGTTGGTCACCGGCCAGGATTATCCCGGCCACGTCTGGCGCGAAACGGCGCCGAGCCTGCGCAAGTTGCTGGAGGAAGATGCCCGCTTCCACGTGCGCATTGTTGAAGATCCCGCGGCCCTCGACTCCGCGATCCTCACAAACTACGCCGTTGTGCTGTTGCATTTCCAGAATTGGGAAACGCCCGGCCCCGGTGCAGCGGCGCGAGAGAACCTGCGGCGCTACGTGGCGAACGGCGGCGGCTTGGTGAGTGTTCACTTTGCCTGTGGCGCATGGTACGGAGAATGGCCGGAGTTTCAGAACATCATCGGCCGCGTCTGGCACGGGCCCAACGGTCCGCAGCACGATCGGCGCGGCCCCTTCACGGTGCGCATCGTGGATAAGGATCATCCGGTGACACGCGGGCTGGCAGACTTCGAGACGGACGACGAGCTTTACACCTGCCTCACCGGCGACGCGCCGATTCACATCGTGGCGGACGCCAACTCGAAAGTGGACAAGAAGGATCACCCGATGGCGTTCGTCCGCGACTACGGCAAGGGCCGCGTTTTCCTGACCACGCTCGGCCACGATGTAAAGGCGTTCACGAACTCCTCCGTGCCGCAACTGATCCGGCAGGGTTGCGCTTGGGCGGCCGGTAACGGTGAGTAACAGGAATGATGGAAATGCGGATGCATCTCGCGTCAGCCCCCCGGCCTGGTAGCGCAGGCCCTCGCAGTGGCGCGAGCTTTCAGCTTGCCGCCGTGCCGCAACCTTTCAGGTTGCCCGTAGCGCCATTCCGTTCCCAAGC
>CAYJNU010000126.1:4151-6841 GCA_964371005.1 uncultured Verrucomicrobiota bacterium
CGCCCCACGCCAACCCCACCAGCAAGGCTTGCGATACCGACACAAACCGGGCTGGCACTACTTGCACAAGCCGGAGGCTTGTGACACCGCCGCAAGCCAAAGGCTTGCGCCACTATCCCGGGTGAGAAGATCGCGTTTGCATTTGACTGGCCGCACGCTTACAAACCCACGAACAACTCATGAAAATCGGATTCCACACCGACGCCTTCAACTCCGCCTACTGGTCGTTCGACAAGTGCCTCGCGTGGGCGCAGAAGAACAAGGTGCATTACATCGAGTGCGGCCTCATTGACGGCGTGAGCTGGATTCACGGCCTCGGCTACCAGCCGCACGTGGCGCTCTACGAAGACCCGGCCCTCCTCCGGCGCAAGATGGACAAGTTCGGCGTGCGCTTCTCGCAGGTGGATGCCGCCTATCCGCTCTCGCAGGCGGACGGCCCGTTGCGCGGCGTGCCCTACGTGATGAAGTCCATCGCCTGGGCGGCGCAGATTGGCTGCCCGTGCGTGGACACCACCGACGGCCTCCATGCGCCCGAAGGGCTGAAAGAACCGGAGGCGATGTCGCTGATGAAGCGCAGCTACGAGCAGATCATGGTTGTAGCCGAAGCCCACAAGATTGTCGTCAACATCGAGCCGCACGGTTACTTCACGACGAATCCGGACCGCATGGCGGAGATGCTGACCTTCGTGAAGAGCCCGTGGCTGCGGATGAACATGGACACGGGCAACACCTTCATTGCCGGCAACGACCCGGTGAAATTCCTGAAGCGCTTCATCAAGAAGGTCAGCCACGTCCACGTGAAGGATGTCTCCGAATCCCTCGCTGCCGCGTTGCGCGGCAAGGACACGGGCATCGCCGTGAGCGCCTGTTCGCTCGGCGGCGGCGTGAACGCCGGCAACATCAAGAAATGTCTCGCCATGCTCCGGGACGCCGGCTACGACGGCGTCCTGAGCATCGAATGCGAAGGCCAGGGCGGGCCGATGATTGAGCAATCGCTCCGCTGGATACGCGCGACGCTCAAGGAACTTGGTATCAAGGAAACGAAATGAAAATGCGAAGGAAGCCCGAAATGGCTCCCGTCGTGCCGGAGCCTCCGTTGGGCAACTTCAGACGACTATGGACGCACTAGCCTATCCGGTGGTGCTCCTTCCGTTCTGCTTGGTAGGGCTCGCCATTCTGTTTGTGGTTGTCGGCGGTTTGCTTGAAAAGAGATGTGGACAATCGGTTTCACTGGTTTGCGCCTATGCTTCATTCTTTTGCTGCTGGGGTTTCTGCGTGTTTATCGCATTCGGAATCCTAGCAGGCGTGTTTCATATGCGTGGTTGGCTGGCTCTTGTTATCGCTGTTCCGCTTGGATTGCCTGTGCTGTATTTGCTCGGAAAATCTGGAGAATGAATGAGGACGTAGTCAACCATGTGCTGGAGCCAACGCGACAAAGCGGTTTCAGTTCCGTTGCGCGGTTCACCGCCATCTGGGTCGTTGGTCACCTTGCGCTCGTCACATGAGTACACCTGAGAACATCCCGTTCAGATCACCGACTGATGCGGAGATTGCTGACGCCGAGGAGCGTCTTGGATTTCTTCTCATCGGCTTTCGAGTTCCACAATCAACCAAACCTGACCTATGAACCAGACCACACAACACACCTCCTCCACCGTCACCCGCCGTGATTTCCTAAGAACCTCCACCGCTGGCATTGCCGGCGGGGCAACCGCGCTGTTCGCTGGTTGTGCTACCAAGCCGAAGACCACGGCTGCCGCCACGTTGAGCGTCGCCGCCGCGGCTCATGCCGCCGGGAGCGACATTCTCAAAGTCGGCATGATCGGCTGCGGTGGGCGCAACACCGGCGCCGGAGCGCAAGCTCTCAAGGCCGATCCCGGCACCCGCCTCGTGGCCATGTGCGACATCTTCATGGACCGCGTCAAGGGTGCGCGCGACGCGATCAAGGCGGAGTTGGCCAAGGACGGAAAGGCAGAGCAGCTCCAAGTCGCCGATGACCATTGTCTCACCGGGTTCGACGCTTACAAGCAGGTCCTCGAAGCCTGCGATGTGGTGTGCATTGCCAACGCGGCGAAGTTCCATCCGCTGCACGCCTTGGCCGCCATCCAAGCCGGGAAGCACGTCTTTGTCGAAAAGCCGCACGGCATTGATCCGCTGGGCATCAAGATGCTACAAGCCGCGATCGATCTGGCGAAGGAGAAGAAGCTCTCGATCGTCTCGGGCCTGCACAGCCGTTACCACCCCGGCTATCAAGAAACCGTTCAGCGCATCCACGACGGGGCGATCGGCGACATCATCTCCATCGAGGAGAATTTCCTCCGCGCGCCCTACGGCATCACCGAGCGCAAGCCCGGCTTGAGCGAACTCGAATGGCAATGCAGCACGCAATACCATTTTACCTGGCTTTCCGGCGACGACGTGCCGCAATCGCTCGTCCACAACATGGACCGCGCCCGCTGGGCGTTGAAGGAGGCCGCGCCCATCAAGTGTCACGGCCTGGGCGGACGCTCGACGATGACCGAGCCGGTCTATGGCAACGTCTTCGACCATCATTCGGTGATCTACGAGTTCCCGAACGGCGTGCGCGTGTATGCCTTCTGCCGCACCACGACGGGTTGCTACGACGAGTCGTCCAGCATCATTCTTGGCAGCAAGGGTCAGGCAAACATCACCGCCTGCCGCATCACGGG
>CAYJNU010000126.1:6851-18154 GCA_964371005.1 uncultured Verrucomicrobiota bacterium
AAGCTGGCGCTGGAAGCCCGAGGAGGGCGCACTCACCAATCCCTACCAGATCGAACACAACCGGCTCTTCGCCGGCATCCGCTCCGGCCAGCCGATCAACAACGGCGATTACATGACGCGCAGCACGCTGACCACGATCATGGGCCAACTTTCCTGCTACACGGGCAAGGAAGTTTCATGGGAACAGGCCAACGCCTCTGACTTCTGCTTCCAACCCAAGCCAGAGGACTGCCACGATGGCATGGAGCCGCCGGTCAAACCCGGGCCGGACGGGAGCTATCCGGTTTACATTCCGGGCCGGACGCAGTTGCTGTGAGCCGCGCCAGTCGAGTCGGACAGGTCCGACGCGGTCCGACGTGTCTGACGGACAGGCAACCGAGTTGAGTTTGGCGCGGCTCGGCTTAGAATGGCGGCGCTATGAAATGCCCGGCGTGTTCCCGAGAACTAACCGAAACGCAGGTCGGCGGCGTCGTCGTGGACGTCTGCCGTGGCGGGTGCGGCGGCATTTGGTTTGATCTCTTTGAACTCCAGCGTGTGGACGAACAGCATGAAGCGGCGGGGGAGCCGCTGCTGAACATCCCGCGCAACCCTGCGGTTCAAGTTGATTTCGCCCGCAAGCGCGCCTGCCCGCGCTGCGAAGGCATCAAGCTCAAACGCCATTTCTTCAGCGCCAAGCGCCAGGTCGAAGTGGACCACTGCCCCAACTGCGGCGGCTACTGGCTCGACGCGGGCGAGTTGGAAAAGATACGCGCCGAGAAATCGTCTGCATCCCAAGTGAAACCGGCCGCCGCCACCACTGTTTCCATCGAGGTGATCCGCTATCTGTACCGGGTGCAGATCGAGACACGCCGCCGGGATTGAGACCCCGCCATGTGGCAGAAGTACCGGCGGCCTGCCTGTTGGAGCCGAATCACCCCGGGCCGGACTCGGACGTTGAATCCAAAACGGCAGTGAAGGAATGTCCGCTGGGCCGGGTGCGGGGTCAGGCCGGAAGCGCCGGGTAATCCGTGTAACCCTTCATCCCCGGCGCGTAGAACGTATCCGCGTCCGGCGGGTTGAGCGGCGCGTTGCGCGCGAAGCGCCGCGGCAAATCCGGGTTGGCAATGAACAACTTCCCAAACGCCACGGCGTCCGCCTCGCCCTGCTTCAGCAAGAGTTCGGCGCTGTCGAGCGTGTGGGCTTCGTTGGCGATGTACGGACCACCGAAAGCCTTCTTCAGTTCGGGGCCGTGCCGGTTTGGGCCAACCGATTCCCGGGCGCAAATGAATGCGATCCGCCGTCGGCCAAGCTCCCGCGCCGCGTAGCCGAAAGTCGCCGCCGGATTGGAGTCGCCCATGCCGTGGGCATCCCCCCGCGGTGCGAGGTGCATGCCCACCCGACTCGCGCCCCAGACGGCGATGCAGGCATCGGTAACCTCGAGCATCAGACGGGCGCGGTTTGCGATTGGACCGCCGTATGCGTCCGTGCGTTTGTTGGTGCTGTCCTGGAGAAACTGGTCCAACAGGTAGCCGTTCGCCCCGTGGATTTCCACGCCGTCGAACCCGGCGGCCTGCGCATTCTCTGCCCCTTTGCGGTAGGCAGCAACAATTCCGGGAATCTCGCTCGTCTCCAAAGCGCGCGGAGTTACGAATGCCTTCTTCGGTCGCATCAGGCTGACGTGGCCACTCGGGGCGATGGCGCTTGGCGCCACTGGCAATTCCCCATCAAGGTAGAACGGATCGGACACACGACCGACGTGCCAGAGCTGAAGAAACATCCGCCCGCCCGCCGCATGCACGGCCTCGGTAATCACCTTCCACTCCTGCACCTGTTCTGCCGACCAGATTCCCGGCGTGTCCGGGTAACCCACCCCCTTGGGTGAAACCGCGGTGGCCTCGCTGAGAATCAGTCCCGCCGAGGCGCGCTGGACGTAGTAATCGCGCATGAGCGCGTTGGGCACGCGACCCGCGCTGGCCCGGCAACGTGTGAGTGGCGCCATGATGACGCGATTCGGCAGGTGCAAGTCACCTACCATGACGGGTTCGAGTAGTCGCAGTTGTTCAGCCATGTCGGTTCGGTCGCTATGTTCGGGCCAAAGGAATAGCTTCAAATCGGTCGGCTGGCAAATGTTCGGGAAAGGAATCGTCATGATCCCCGCTTCACCAAAGTGATGGTAGGTGAGCGGCCCATCGCCCCGTCCAGGCCGATCGCCAGCAACTGCGGAACACCACTTCCCAGTTGCCGTCTGGCGAGGAGCAATGGCGCGAGTGTCCCCCAAACTGAGTGGGGCGTGCGCCGGCGGCCTTTGAGAAGCTGACACAAGTTCCAACACACCTGCGCCCACATGCGCGCCCGCCCTTGTCAACCCGCTTCCGCTCTCCTAGGCTGGCCCGATGTTCGATTCCCTGAGCGGCAAGCTCCAGAACGCCTTTCGCAACCTGCGCGGCCTCGGCAAACTCTCCGAGTCCAACGTGGCCGACGCCTTGCGCGAGGTCCGCATGGCGTTGCTCGAAGCAGACGTGAATTTCAAGGTCGCCCGCGACTTTATCGAGCGCGTCAAGACCAAGGCCCTCGGCATGGAGGTCGTCCCCAGCATCCAGCCGGGTCAACAGGTCGTCAAGGTCATCCACGACGAGCTGGTGGACCTGCTCGGCTCGACCAACGCCGCGCTCAATCTCAGCGCGAACCCAACCTGCCTCCTGATGGTCGGCTTGCATGGCTCGGGCAAAACAACCTCCAGCGGCAAGCTCGCCCGATTGCTGGCCAAGCAGGGTCGCCAGCCGTTGCTGGTCGCGGCGGATGTGTATCGCCCGGCGGCGATGGACCAGCTCGAGACGCTCGGCAAGCAACTCCAGCTTCCGACGTTCGTGAAACGCGGCGAAACAGACGTGTTGAGAATTGCCCGCGAGGCGCTGGACTTTGCCCGCGCCAACAGCCGCAACGTGCTGATCTTCGATACCGCGGGCCGCCTCCAGATTGACGAGCCGCTCGTGCAGGAACTCGTCAGCCTGCGCGACCTGGTGAAACCGCAGGAAATCCTGCTCGTGCTCGATGCGGCTACCGGCCAGGAAGCGGTGAACGTGGCGACGCATTTCGATCAGGCCCTCACGATCACCGGCGCCATCCTCACGAAGCTGGACGGCGATGCCCGCGGTGGCGCGGCTCTGAGTTTCAAAGCGGTGGTGGGCAAACCCATTAAGTTCGCCGGGGTGGGCGAGAAGTTGGACGAGTTCGAGCCGTTCCATCCAGAACGCATGGCCTCGCGCATCCTCGGCATGGGCGACGTGGTCAGCCTCGTCGAGAAAGCCGCCGAGGCCGTGGACCTCGACGACGCGAAGCGCATGGAAGAGAAGATGCGCAAGGGGGAATTCACATTGGAGGATTTCCTCGATCAGTTGCGCCAAATGAAGAAGCTTGGACCGCTGGAGAACATCGTAAAAATGCTGCCGGGCGGTTCGGAAGCCATCAAGGGCGCGGACCTCTCGAAGCAGGAGAAGGAGTTCAAGCACATGGAGGCGATGATCTGCGGCATGACGCCCAAGGAACGCAAGAGCCCGCAGATTCTCAACGCCAAACGGCGTCAACGCATCGCCAAGGGCAGCGGCGTGACCGTGACCGAACTCAACACTCTGCTCAACAAGTTCGGGCAGATGCAGCAGATGATGAAGAAGATGGGCAAGTTCCAGAAGATGATGGCGCGCATGGGTGGTGGCGGCATGCCGGGGATGCTGGGAAGGTGATCGCGCCTCGCGCGGGTCGCTTTCGCTGTTCTGGTCGGCGGTAGAATGCTCTGAAAAGATGAAACGAATCTTCGCTCTCTGCGTCGTAGCGGTGATTGCCGCGTTGAGTTTCTCAACCACCGCCGAGACTGCGTCTCCCGCTTTTGTCCCAGGCGAGGTTTGGCGCGACGCCGCTGGCCAGCCGATCAACGCTCACGGCGGAGGCATTTTGTTTCATGCCGGCGTTTACTACTGGTACGGCGAGCTCAAGGAAGGCCGGACCTACGTGACCAAGGCCAACCACTCCTGGGGAGGCACGCGGGTCGTAGCTGGCGGTGTCTCCTGCTATTCCTCGACGAACCTCTACGATTGGAAGAACGAAGGCGTGGCACTGCCGTCCGTTCCCGAAGACCCGGATCACGATTTACACTGCGACAAGGTGCTCGAACGCCCCAAAGTGATCTTCAACGCTAAGACGAAACAATTCGTCCTCTGGCTGCACGTGGACAGCGCGGACTACAAGGCCGCCCGGTCCGGCGTGGCGGTAAGCGATTCGCCGACCGGGCCGTTCAAATACCTCGGCAGCTTCCGCCCGAACGCTGGCGTCTGGCCGGTGAACGTCACCGAGCAGGACAAGCAACCTGCCGACGGCAAGCCCGCGCCGCTCGTTCGCGATCTTGCCGGTGGCCAGATGGCCCGCGACATGACGCTGTTCCAGGACGACGACGGTAAGGCCTACCATTTCTACGCCTCCGAGGAAAATGCGACCATGCACGTGTCGCTGCTCACCGACGATTACCTGAAGCCGGCTGGCAAGTATGCGCGCATCTTCATCGGGCGCTCAATGGAAGCCCCGGCGGTGTTCAAGCGCGGCAGCAAGTATTACCTCTTCGCCTCGGGTTGCACCGGTTGGGCGCCGAATGCTGCGCGGTCGGCCGTGGCGGACAACATCTTTGGCCCATGGACGGAACTGGGCAATCCGTGTCGCGGCACGGACGCAGACAAGACGTTTTTCTGCCAGAGCACCTTTGTGTTGCCGGTCCAAGGCAAGAAGGACACGTTCATCGCGCTGTTTGACCGCTGGAAGCAATGGCAACTCGCAGACTCGCATTACGTCTGGCTGCCGGTGGAGTCCGAAGCCGACGGCAAGCCGGCGGTGAAATGGCAGGATCGCTGGGCGTTGCCAGCGGTGAAATAGTCGGCACATGAAGCGCAGCAATCTCCGCCAGGTTTTGGAGTGCGGCAGCCCTCTGCCGCTTTCTTGGAACCAGTGCGAATCCTGTGACAATTGCTGCCTGCTTTGCGCCACCCAAAGCGGCAGAGGGCTGCCGCACTCCAAGACGCTGGCGCGCCCACTCGAAACATGAAACCAATCCTCTTTGCCCTTGTTGCCGCGGCCTTGCTGCCGCTCGGCGCATCCGCCCAAGCCAAACACTTCTTCTCCATCGGGACGAATGACTTCCTGCTCGACGGGCAGCGCTTCCAGATTCGCTGCGGCGAAGTCCATGCGCCGCGGGTGCCGAAGGAGTATTGGAAGCACCGTCTCCAGATGGCGAAGGCGATGGGCCTAAACACGGTCTGCGCCTACCTGTTCTGGAACATGCACGAACCGCGCCCGGGCGAGTTCAATTGGTCGGGTCAGGCTGACGCCGCCGAGTTCTGCCGTCTCGCGCAAGAAGCCGGGCTTTGGGTTGTGCTGCGGCCCGGACCGTATGCGTGCGCCGAGTGGGAAATGGGCGGCCTGCCGTGGTGGTTGCTCAAGCACGAGGACATCAAGCTCCGCACGCGCGACCCGCGCTTCATCGAGGCCACGCGGCGCTACCTCAAGGAAGTCGGCCGTGTGCTCGGCCCGCAGCAAATCACCCACGGCGGCCCGATCCTCATGGTGCAGGTCGAGAACGAATACGGATTCTACAGCGACGACGCGGCCTACATGGGCGAGATGCGGCAGGCGCTGCTGGACGGCGGTTTCGACGTGCCGCTCTTTGCGTGCAATCCGCCTTACGCGCTGAAGAAAGGCTATCGCGCGGACCTCTTTCCGGTGGTGAACTTCGGCAGCGATCCCGCCGGCGGCCTCAAGGCGTTGCGCGAGATCTTGCCGAAGGGCCCGCTCATGTGCGGCGAGTTTTATCCGGGCTGGTTCGACACCTGGGGCGCGCCGCATCACCTCGGCAAGACCGATCAGTATCTCAAGGACCTCGAATACATGCTCCAAGCGGGCGCGTCCTTCAGCATCTACATGGGGCACGGCGGGACGACCTTCGGCTTTTGGACCGGCGCGGACCGCCCCTTCAAACCGGACACATCCAGCTACGACTACGACGCGCCGATCAGCGAAGCCGGTTGGACGACCGACAAGTTCTTCAAAACCCGCGACCTGTTTGCCAAATACCTGTTGCCGGGCGAGACCATTCCCGAGCCGCCGGCGAAGAATCCGCTCATCCGCATTGCACCGGTCGAGGTGAAGGAGTTCGCGCCGCTCCTCGCCAACCTGCCCACGCCACGGGTGGAAGACCAACCGCGAAACTTCGAGCACTACGACCAGGACTTCGGCTGTATCGTCTATCGCACGAAGCTGCCCGCTGGCCCGGCGACGACGCTGGAGGCAAAAGCCATCCACGACATCGGACAGGTTTTCCTGAACGGCGAGCGCATCGGCTTCACGGATCGTCGGAGCCAAACCTTCAAGGTCGCTGTTCCCGAACGCAAGGCCGAGGCCACGCTGGACATCCTAGTTGAGGCCATGGGCCGCGTGAACTTCGGCCCCGAGGTGCATGATCGCAAAGGCATTCAAGGCCCGGTAACGCTCGCGGGCGCAGAGTTGAAGGGCTGGCAGATATTCAACCTGCCGTTCGATGGCAAGATGCTCGGCGGACTTAAATTTGCCGCCGCCAAACCCGCTGGACCGGCGGTCTATCGCGCCCGCGTGAACGCGGCCCAGCCCGGCGATTGCTTCCTGGATATGCGAACGTGGGGCAAGGGTTATGCATGGATCAACGGCCATCACTTGGGACGCTACTGGAACATAGGCCCGCAGCAGACGATGTATGTGCCCGGCCCGTGGCTGAAGCCGGGCGAGAACGAGATCGTGATCCTCGATTTGCTCGGGCCAGAAAAGTCGGTGGTGGCAGCGCTGGACACGCCGATGCTCGACCAGCTTCGGCCGGAACTGGATTTCGCACGGAAGGCCAAGAAGCCAGTGCTCGACGTGGACGCGCCGCAACCTGCTTTCACCGGCAGTTTCGCGCCGGGCGCCGTCGTGCGGGTGATCAAGTTTCCCGCGCCGCTGAAAGGCCGTTACTTCGCCCTCGAATCGCTCAACGCACACGATGGCAAACCCTACGCCGCCATCGCTGAGTTGGGCCTACTGGACGCCGACGGCAAACCGCTCAGCGCGACTGGTTGGACGATCGCCAGCGTGGACAGTGAGGAAACCGAAAAGGAAGACGGCAGCGCCGGCAACGCGGTTGACGGCCAGACGGCGAACTTCTGGCACACCCAATGGGGTAGCGCGTCACCGAACCACCCGCACAGCCTGATCATTGATCTCGGCAAATCCGAGGCCGTCGCGGGTTTCCGTTACACCCCGCGCCAGGGCAACGAAGGCGTGGGCGGGCGCATCAAGGATTACCGCGTCTGGTTGGGCGACAAACTCAAGCCCCGCGTGTCGCCGTAGGGATCGTAGTGGCACAAGCCTCCAGCTTGTGATCGTGCCGGCGACCTTTCAGGTTGCCGCCAGCCATGGGGACTGGCTTTTTGCCCAAGCCCCATCCAACCCGCCGCGCGCCCAAGGCCCCCAGAAAAACCTCGCCCGGCGGCACGGCTTTGCCCAACATGCCTCCGTCCGATGGCGGTGCGAAACCGCTGCAAGCATGAAAGCGAAAATCATCATTACTCCGAAGAAAGCGGTCGTGGACCCGCAGGGCAAGACCGTGGAAAGCGCCCTGGCGCACATGGGCTACACCGGCGTGACTGGCGTGCATGTGGGCAAGTTCATCGAGGTGGACCTCGCGCCCGGCACGGATCGCGCCGCCGCCCAGCGCGCGCTGGACGACGCCTGCCACAAGTTCCTCAGTAACCCGATTATCGAGGACTACAAGCTGGAGATCGAATGATGGAACGTCAGTAGTCCGTAGTCCGTCGTCAGTAGCAACTGACCCCCGACTACTGACCCCCGACTACTGGCCACTGACTACCGACCACTGACTAGAGCATGAACTTCGCCGTCCTCCAATTTCCAGCCAGCAACTGCGACCAGGACGCCATCCACGCGGCGCGGGTGCTGGGTCACTCCTCCCGCTACGTCTGGCACAAGGACACATCGCTCGGCGACGCCGATGCGGTCATCGTGCCCGGCGGTTTCAGCTATGGTGATTACCTTCGCTGCGGCGCGATCGCGCGGTTCAGCCCGGTGATGCAGGCCGTGAAACAGTTTGCCGACCACGGGGGACTCGTCCTCGGCATCTGCAACGGTTTTCAAGTGCTGACTGAGGCCGGCCTCCTGCCGGGCGCGCTGGTGCGCAACCGCGATCTCCAGTTCCACTGCGAACACGTCTTCCTCAGGGCAACGACCGCGGATTCTCCGTTCACAAACGAGATCCCTGCAGGCAAACTGCTCAAAGTGCCCATCGCGCACGGCGAGGGCTGCTATTTTGCCGACGAAGCCACGCTGGCGGAATTGCAGGCGAAGAATCAAATCCTCTGGCAGTATTGCAGCGCCCAGGGTGAACTGACCGATCTGGCAAATCCGAACGGCTCACTGCTGAATATCGCCGGGGTCTGCAACGCTGCGCGCAACGTGGCTGGGCTCATGCCGCACCCTGAGCGCGCTTGCGAAGACATTCTCGGCAGTTCCGATGGTCGCCTGGTTTTCGGGAGCATGATTGCCGCGCTGCAAAGCAAACCTGCTGTCAGGGCTGCGTGAGCCGGGACAGGACTCAACGCGATCCTCTGTCGCTTCGGAGGGAACGGCAGGCGGCCGGGGGATGAATGTGGAGCAACCATCGGCAACGAAGCACCACGGGCAAATCCGATAAAGAAACCACTTCCGGCCATCCCGGCCGGGCTTTTGGCGCACATCTATTGACCGGGATTCCGGGGCGGAGCCGGAACCTCGGGCCGAGCGACTTCAGCGAGGAGCATCTGCGAGAATCCAGAACTACCGGAGTTCTTCAATGCCTCGTGCCACGCGGCCACGTTGCTGTTCGATCGGCGCACCGTCACTCGCGAATTCGGTCAAGCTGCGGGTGATGGTCGCGGGGACTTCCACCAGGCGAGCAAGGCGTTCGTACGTTTCAGCCGGTAGGGCGGAACGGCGTTCGGCCAGTCGCCGCCGCAAGATGCAGAGGTATTCGTAATCCTCGATGCCGTCCCGTAACTGCTCCCAGCGAATCGAATCCACCGGTCCGTCAAAGACCGGCGTATCTCTCTGAGCGTTGGCGGCCGCCAGTGGCGGGTAGATGAAGCGCCCGTCGCCGTTGCCCCAAGGCCGACGATCGCCAGCCGGCGTGCTGTAACCGGAGGTCCAACTCATCGGATCAGCATAGGGATTCTGCGGTTGCCCGGCATTCGGGTAGGCGGCGTCGCTGGTCCAGTAGGTGGTTTCCCAGACGAGGATGCCTTCGGTGTTGCGCTGGAACGTTTGCCACAGCCAGATGCGCATCTCGGGCGCGGGATGATCAATGAACAAGCCGGCGTAGGGCGCTTTCGGGCCGGTGCATACGTACCACCAGAACTTCTCGCCGTGCTTCCGGCGTTCCTCGGCGCGGGCGTGATCGTAGTTGTCGGTGATGCTGCACCAGATGTCCGGTCCGCCGATGAGGGTGGGCTCGACTTGCTCGGTCAACATCCGGGCGATGCGCGGGCAGGAGCGCTTGAGCTTGGCGAAACCATTCATGACGAACGGGTATTGATCTGCGCTCGGCTCGTCGAACCAGTAGATGAACGCTTCATCAAGCCAGCCCTTCGTTGCCAGGTGCGCCTCCAACTGCCGACAGTAGGAATCGAACAGCACCGGATACTCCGGTGTGTCTTCATCAAAACCCAGCAGATTGGGAGGTGAAATTTCGTGGAACGTCCCGCCGCCAATGCCGGGGATGTCGGCTCGGAAGGCATTGAAATGATTCCGGTCGATGGCCTGAGTCATGGCTTGATCCCACGCGCTGAAGTCAAATTGGACCTTGAGTTGGTCGAGTGGCACGACCGGATCGGTGCGTGGCTTGCGCTCGAAATCACCGCCTTCCACGAGTTCCTTCCCCGTTTCCGGATCGGTGATGGAGATGTCGTCGAACCAGACCAGTCCGACTTCCTCGCCGCCATCTGTCCAGACGGTGGCGCGAGCGTTGAAGCGCACAGATTCGGCGCCCGGCGGAAAGCTCGTGAGCAACTCGTCAATGTTCTGCCATCCGCCGCTGCCTTTGAGGGTGATGTCGTTGTTGCGGCCGGACATCCATTCCCGGTTCGCGTCGAAATGATTCAGGGTCACGATGAAGCGGTGTCCGGGGACAGCGGTGCGATACCAGGACTTCACCCGGAGTCCTTTGGGCGGAATCTTGATGAGCGGCTCGTAGCCCACGGTGACGTTCTCATTGATCTTGTCGTCGTAAATCAACAGCGCGCCCTGACCGGAGTGCACCTCGTTGCTCACGATGCGGAGGCCGGTCCAGTTGTCCCAAACAGTCTTCGGCGGATGAATGTCCGGCCATTTCACTTGGAGTTGATCGAGTGGGGCGGGGTCGTAGGGGGAGATATGGTGCGCGGCCAGGTTCGCCCAATACTTCTCCAGCACCCGCCGCTTCTGCTCGTCGGTCTTCAACCCGTGATAGCGAAAGACATTGCCCGGCGAGAAACCGAATGCCGTCGTGCAGGTCATACGGTCTGGCAGGGCGAAGTCATAGACCGTGAGTTCAACAGGAACGCGGGCTTCAAGACCTTTGGCGCGCAATTCAACCGTGCCGCGATATGTTCCTGCTGGATGCTGGGGCGAAACATAAACCCGAATCCAGAATGCATGGTTGCAGTCCGGCTTCAACTCCAACGGGCCGTCGATCGGCAGTAGTGGGTCCGGCCACAGTCCCTTCTTGGAGGCGCGATCCGTGGGCTCGGAGATATCGAGATACATGACCTGAAGGACTTCGATCTGGCTCGACGCGATCTCCGCACCGTTCGGGCCGGTCAGGGCGCTGCACGTGATCCTGAAATCCTGGACCCGGTTGGTGGAACGCAGAAGAAGCTGGACGGCCTCGCGTTCATTGCGGGCGCAGTTTAGCAGGAGCGCAGAGCCCTGCTCAGTTGGCGGAGGCTGGTCGGGTCGAATCTTGTTGGCGCTGGAGGAGGCCCACCAAAGCGTGACCCCGGCAGGTTGCTCAGGTAAGAGTGAGCCTGCGGCGGTCTGCGCCCGGGTGTCTGCGCTGATCAGGAGAGTGATGCCCACGCAGACACTCCGAATTCCAGGGTGGCTTTTCATTTGGGTTCCACGGTTAAGCAATGGTAGCGGTTTGCGTGGGTCACTGGGAAGTTGGAACTCACGGTTTCCACAATGCCCCGGCGGACCCCGGCCAACGCACGGTGTGGAGCGCCGAACTCCTGTTCGGCGCTGCCGAATCC
>CAYJNU010000127.1:0-12103 GCA_964371005.1 uncultured Verrucomicrobiota bacterium
CCGAATGGCACATCTCACCGCCCGGCTCGAGATGGACCCCGCCGCCCCGATTCGCGGCACGGTTCAACGTGATGAAGCAATTGCTCACCACTCCCTTGGCACACCACACGCCACCGCCGTTGGTCGGCGAATTGCCACTCGTGATGGTGAAACCCGCCACCAACGCCTCGGTGTGATTGAGGCGCACGCACCCGTTGGACACCATGCGCGAGCCGTCAATGACCGTGGAGGCTGGCCCGTTCACGCTGGTCAGCGCGAAGCCCAGATCAATCCTCAATTGCGCGCGCGGGTAATACGTGCCGTTGGTTACCAAGACCACGCTCCCGCCGTAAGCTTCGCTCACGGCTTCCTCGATGGTTGCCGCCGCCGTGGCCCACGAGGTATAGGGTGGGACCGGATGGGGACTGCCGGCCGCGACATAGTGCATGGTTGGTCCCGCCACGTGGATCGTCTAGGTCGCGTCCACGCCCAGCGGCTGGCTCTCGTTGAAGGCCCTCAAGATCACGGCGTAGTCGCCGGGCGTCGCCCACACATGGGTCACGCAGGGCTGATTGCTCGCAGTGAGGCCGTGTCCGAACTGCCACACGCTGGTGGTGGTCCGTCCCTCGATCAAGGCGGTTAGTTCCACCGGATAGCCCGCCATGACATTGGTGATTGTCGTCATAATCCGCACGCTCAGCGGCCCGGTCACGCTTCCGGGGCGGAACTCGTCGCATCCAATCGAGGGCGGGGTGGCCCAAGGTTCACCGTCAATGTCGGTGCCGGTCGCGAAACTGGCGCTGCCGGCCCCGCGACACGGCGAAGCGGCGCTCAAGTGGGAGGCGCTGGCCAGTTGCGGATCGAGCGCGATGTTGTTCGTGCCACTTGATGGCAGTGGCGTTGTGCAGCAGTGACTCAAGGTGCCGCCCGCGTAATTCGTCTGAGACGGAGCCGCATTGAAGTAAAGAATACAGTTGTTGGCCGTGCTGTAATACGCTCCGCCACCGTACCCGGAAGAATTGGCCGTCAGCGTGCACCTGTTCAAGGTGCCCCGATAGGCCCCGCCACCAGACGAACTCGCCGAATTGCCGCTGAGCGCGCAGGTATTCAGAATGGACTCATACACCCCGCCGCCGAGGGTGGCGGAGTTGCCAGCCAGTGTGCAGTTGTTGAGAAAGCCGGCAAACGCTCCCCCGCCCGAGGAAGCCGAGTTGCTGCTCAGGATGGAGCGGTTCAGGGTGCTGGAATACGCCCCGCCGCCGGAATCCCTTGCCATGTTGCCGGTCAGCACGCAGTCGCTCAACGCGCCAGAATACGCTCCGCCGCCAAACAAATGAGCCGCGTTGCCGGCGAGCACGCAGTTGGTAACGACCGCGTCTGTCGCCGCGCAGTACAGCCCGCCCCCATTGCGCTCGGCGGAGGTCGCCCCTGATCCCCGCGTTGCTCCATTGGTCAAGGTGAAGCCGGACAGGCTGGCGCCGTTGGTCAGATACACGCAGCGAATCGCGCCGTCGCCGTGGATGGTCCCGGGCAACTGACGGCCCTGGATCAGCGTGAACTGGGGGCCATTGACGCTCCGCAGGTTCAAAGGCTTCGTCACGGCCACGCGGTTGGTCATAGTGCCCGACACCGCGCGTCCGCCAGTGGCATAAACTCCGTTGCTCACCAACACCACCGCGCCCGGGAGCGTCGCGGCGTCCACTGCGTCTTGGATGGACCGGGCAGCCGTCGCCCAGTTGGTGTAAGGCGGCGATGGATTGCTGCTGCCGGCCGCCACGTGATGCACCGGCGGAGCGAGCACGTGGACCATTCCGGTCGCGCTCACGCCTCCGGGGTAGGTCTCATTGAATGCCCGCGAAACCACAGCGTAATCGCCCGGCGCGGTCCAGACGTGGCTCGTCCAAGGCTGATTCGTGGTGGTTGAGCCATCGCCGAACTCCCACACGCTCCTCGAGGTTCGGCCTTCAATCGTGCCGGTGAGGTCGATGGGGAATCCGGCGGCCACGGTCGTGGGCGAGGCCGTCAGGCTCACGCTCAACGGTCCGGTCACCGCCCCAGGGCAGTACTCATCGCAACCAATAGACGGCGGGGAGGCCCAGACTTCGCCATCAATGTCGGTGCGGGTTGCGAAACTGGCGCTGCCGGCTCCGCGACAGGGCGAACCGGCGCTCAAATAGCAGGCGCTGGCCAGTTGAGGATCGGCCGAGCGATTGTTCGTGCCGCTCGGCGGGAGTGGCGTGGTGCAACAGTAATTCAACGTGCCGCCGAAGTAATTAGTGCTGACGAGATTGAAGTAGATGATGCAGTTGTTCAACGTGCCGGAATCCGATCCCGATCCCCTCTTGGCCGAGTTGCCCGTCAGTGTGCAGTTATTGAGCGTGGCCGAACTGGCGCCGCCGCCCGCGTACGCCGAGTTGCGCGTCAGCAGACAGTTATTCAGTGTGCCTCCCCGCACTCCGCCGCCGAAATTCTCCGCCGCGTTGGCGACCAGCACACAATTGGCGGCGACCGCGGACGTCGATTCACACAACAAGCCGCCACCGCTGCGTTCGCGGGTGGCGTCCCCCGAAGTCCGCGTGGCTCCCTGGGTAAGCGTGAAGCCTGTCAGGCTGGCGCCGTTGGTCAGATACACGCACCGTATCGCGCCGTTGCCGATCGTCGTGCCGGGCAGTTGATTGCCCTGGATGATCGTGAACTGCGGGCCGTTGACACTCCGCACCGTTACCGCTTTGTCCACGGCCACGCGATTGGTCAGGGTGCCGTACACCGCGCGTCCGCCGGTGGCATAGACGCCGTTGGTCACCACGATCTCGTCACCCGCCGCTGCTGCATCCACGGCGTCCTGGATGCTCCTGGCGGCAGAGGCCCACGACGTGAAGGGCGACGCCGGGCTGGTGCTGTTCACGTCCACGTAACGCACGGTGGCGCCGACAATGCCGGCGGTGGACAGCAACAGGAAAGTGAGGAGGGGAACATCGAACAGCGAACAGCGAACGCCGAACGTCGAAGTGGACGGGGTTCGGATCAGCTTCTTTTTCATAGTCACTGCCTTTCGGTTCTCGGGTTTCGGATTTGTGATCCCCGTATTCATGGTTCTTTCCTTTCGACAGGGGGGGTGGCTCTTGCAGACACGCAGCAGGTTCTCAGGGTTGTTCACGGATGCGGAAGAACTTCTGCGGACCTTCGCGCGGCACGGTCCAAAGGTTGGTGGCCGCAGGGGCGGGATTGGTCTGCACGTTGGCCCAGGCACTGGTCAAAGCCAGATTGGCCGAAGCCTGGAGGACTTGCGCGGCGCCCGCTTGAACCTGGCCGGTGGAGACGAGATTGATCGTGGCAATATCAGGCTGGATGCTGGTGAGGCGGATCGCGGGTGGAGCGGCGCTCTCGATCGTGAGCAGCCAGACGTTGGTGCGGAAACCCCACCCGCCGCCTGGTCCCCAGCCGCCATGCATCACCAACCCGCCGCGCTCCGGGAAATACGTGAACGCAAAATCAATGTCCGGCGGGGGAACGGTTGCTGGCGCGAGTTTCGTCCAATCGGCGCCATTCCACGCCCGGGTGTTGGTCGGGTAAGTGGAGTTCCACGGCTCCGCCTCGTTCACGCACTCTCCACCGTAGAAGATCACCAGCCCGGACGGCGGATGAAAGGCCAGATCGAACACCCAGACTCCCGGCGCTGGCGTGGTGGCGGGCGCGCGCTTCGTCCACGTCGTGCCGTTGAAGGTCCAGGTCTGCATTGTGCGCAGGGTGAGCAGGACCATCTCGCCGCGGGCGGCATTGAAGGCCAGGCCGCCGCCCGCTGCTCCCGGAGGCGAACTGCTCGTGCCGGCGGCCAGCGTCCAGTCGGTGCCGTCCCAGAGCCAGGTTTCGGAAGGCGCGTCCACGCCAGGCCAACCGGCGGCGCCGATCAGTACCGTCTTGCGGCGCAAAGGGTCGTACTGCATCTGCGCGCCGTCCGTGCATTGCACGGGCGTGGTCGCCGCGGTGATGACGCTCCAATTCGTGCCGTCGAATTCCCAGACGAGATTCGTGGCGGTGGTGTAAAGCACGACGCGGTCGCGGTGCGAATCGTAGGCCAGCTCAATGTCCTCCCGTCCGGGCAGGGCGGGGGATGGCGATGGCAGTTGCCTCCATGAGCCATCCCCCGCGCCGGCATAGATAGCGAAAGGGTTCTGCATGATCGAGGTGCGCCCCGCCACGATGAGCCGGTGACGCGCGCCATCGTAAGTCATGTCGTGATGCGCAAACGCCGGAGACGTGGAATGCGTGATCTCGGTCCAGGTGGCGGTCTGGGCGTGGAGGTTCAGGCTGCTGGCCGCAGATAGCACCGCGAGGAGAAGGAGGGGAATTCTGAACATCAAACATCGAATACTAAACATCCAACTACGGGTTGATTGCGTCGGGTGCGTTTTCATGGTTGCTGCCTTTCGTTATTCGGCTTTCGGATTTGTTTCGGACTTCGGCTTCCGGATTTCGAACTTTTTTTTATCACCGCGGTTCCTCTTTTTGAGTCGTCCCATGGCCTGGGGGCGCAGAACTCAGAGACGCGCGTGGCGCAGGAAGAAAGTCAGCACGGCTTCATTGGCGTTGAAACCGACCCCGGCGTCGGCGTCGGGCCATTGATGGCCGCCATCGGTCAGCGTGACGAAGATCGTTTCCACGTCCGCCAGACAGTGCGACCAGCGAACGGCGACGACCGCGTTCGTCTGCACCTGGCTCTCGGGCGGCTTGGGACCGCACGCGTTGATGCGGTTGACGGTGCCGATCACAAGATTCGTCGTCACCGTCGCGGGCGGGGTGCAACCGTTCGCGTTGGTCCAGTAACTCACCGCGTCAAACGCCGCCGTGACCAGGAGGCCGTCGGAGAGTCCTCCCCAGTACGGCCAGCCGCAATCGTTGGTGGCATTGACGGTCAGCACCGGCATCGGCCCCGCTGCGGGCGGAGGCACGAATGGCCGGTCGGGCGCGCCCCGGCCCAAGCCCGATCCGACGGCGGCTAGGGCGGCAAAGACATTGGTCGTGCGCGCTCCCAGGTAGTGGCACATCGCGCCACCGGCGGAGAATCCTCCCGCATAGATGCGCCGGCGGTCCAGATTGAGCGCGCCGTCCAACCGCTCGATCAGCGCCAGCAGGAAACCGAGGTCATCACCGCCGAGCGACTGCCCGACCTCGGGATCGCTGTTGTTCCATTCGGTGCCGATGATCGTTTCCAGCCCCTGGGGCAGCGCGAGAATCAGACCGCGCGCCTCGGCCTCCGCAAAGAGATCGGGATGCCGGCTGGCGAAGGAACTGGCCGTCTGGCCGTGCCCGTGCAGGATGAGCGCGAGGGGCGCGGACGTAGCCCCAGTGTAGTTGGAGGGAATGGCCAGCCAGTATTGGCGCGGCACTCCGGCGTGGACCAATCCCAAGTTTGGGTAGATGCCCGGTTGCGTCGGCACCGGCGAGTTGGTCAAGGGCAGCGCGGCGACGCGATAGAACTGCTGCGGCAGCGTCGTTTGCACGAGGCCGGTCAGCGCGCCCCCGCCGGACGGTGCGGCTTGGGGGATTGTCAACACGCCCCAGTTGGTCAGGACGGAGGCGCGTTCGATCACGTAGGCGGCGTTGGTGTGAGCGAACCAACTCAAGGCCGCCTGGTTGGTGCCGCACGACCGGAACTCCAGGACCGGCCCTTGAGACAGGGCAGAGGCGAACCCAAGGAAGACGGTGGCGACGACAAGCGCGGGGATCTTCCAGTTGAACACATGGGGCTTCCGCGGAACGCTCCCATCGGGGCGAATCATAGCCGGCAGGAACGCTTTGAGAAACGCATTGCTTTTCATTCTTCGGGCCACAGTTGTTGTCTTCTCTGTTTTCGGTTGATCCCGTGACAGGTCACAAATCACCTTCACTAGCGCCGGGTGCGGAAGTAGCGTTCCGATGGGAGTCGCAGCGTTGAATGCGGGCTGGTGGCGCCTTCCACGTCGGTCCACGGACCGGTCACGTTCAAGGCCGACTGGAGTGTGCCGCTGGGGTAGGTGATCACGACCCTCGGGCCGTCCTGGCGGATCGTTGGATCCGCCGGCAACGCCAGCAACCAATCGAGCACTGGGCGGTCGTAGTTGGTCGGCCACTCGTGGCCCAAGCTTTGAATAAAAGTCATTTCGACGAGCGCGCTGCTGCCGGCGTAGGTGTGGCGGGTGGTGTCCAGGTCCACCACCACGTTGCTCACCTGATCCATCGTGCCCCCGGCGGCGGTGACCCAAAACTCCAACTGCTTGGCCACCGTATCCCAGATATGCCCATCAGCATTGACCGTCCCGTCCGGCGGAATTTTCGGGTCTTCGCCGCCTCGAACCAAATACGTGGAGATGGGGGCCAACGGCGTGGGAATCTCGTAGCGCACTCCGTCGAGCGTTTTGGACATGCCGCTGCTCAGGCAGAACGCCGCGCCCGCCTTGACGCGATTGGGGCGCTCGGCGGCCACCCGCTGCGTCATGCCGGCCCCGCCGGACATGCCGGACACGAAGGTGCGCTTCGGGTCAATGGGCAGGAAGTGCTGCAACCACAGAATCGCTCCTTCCACGTAGTTCAGGTCCACCAGCGCCGGCCCGCCTCCGAACATGTACCAGACTCGGCCGATCCCATTTGGCGCTTCGCTGCCATTCAAGAACGCCAGCACGACGCCCTGCTCGGCGGCGGCAGCGATCAGGTTGGTGTGGCCCTCTTCCATGGTGGCGGCGTTATGGTGCAAGCCGTGCAGCGCCAGCAAGAGCGGCCAGCCCGGGGCGGGCGGATTCGTCGGGGGCACGCGGACGATGGCCCACCGGACCTCGTTGGTGTCTGACTGGATCAAGCCGATCTCCGTCCGGAGGTGCTGCCGGCCAGGCGTATTCGTGATGCACTCGCCCCTGAAGGTGTAATCACCTTGCAGTTCGGGCGGTGAATACACGCAGTCTTGCGCCAACGCAGCGGCAGTCAGCCAGCCACACAAAAGGCCGCAAGTGAGAATCCTCGTCCAGTAAGGAACTGTCGCATTCATGTTGAATCAACAAGAATTTGCGCGCAAAGCGACCCGGCTCTCACGGGTCTCAATGTTCGACAGAACGACTTTGCACAGGGTTCATCCGTCGGCTTACGCCCCTTGCACAGGAAGTCAAGCGCGCAGATGTGTTTGAACTTAAGCCCCGTAAGTCCTCAGTTTTGGCCGGCAATGTGAAGCCACCTCGCAGCAGAGGAACGATAGCCGCAATCAACTCGGCCATCAGGCACAATGCGGCTCTGCGCCAAAGCCCGGAATCATCGTGGACAACCCAGTCAACTCCGGGCGCTACGAAAGGCGTTCCTCGGCAGCGTTGCCACCTTCTCCGGCTTCAGCGTCCCTCCGCCTTGATCCGATACCCCACACCGCGAATGGTCTCGATCAGCTTGTTGGCAAACTCGCCGTCCACCTTTTTGCGCAGGCGTTGGACGTAAACGTCCACCAGGTTCGTGCCCGGATCGAAGTTGTAGTCCCAGACCCGTTCGACAATCTCGACGCGCGTCAGAACGCGTCCGGGGGAGCGCATCAGGTGCTCGAGGAGGGAGAACTCGCGCGCGGTGAGTTCGATACGCTGGCTGGCCCGGAGCACTTCGCGCGTCAGCAGGTTCATCGTGAGGTCCGCCACTGAAAGGATGCTCTGACTTGTGCCCGCCGCCCGCCGCGTTACGGCGTGCAGGCGCGCGATCAACTCTTCGATATGAAAGGGTTTGGTCAGATAATCATCCGCGCCTAGGTTCAAACCTTCCAGGCGCTCGTTCAGTTCGCTTCGTGCGGTGAGCAGGATGACGGGCAGGCTGAGTTTGCGTTCGCGCAGGTTGCGCAGAATGCTCAAGCCATCGCGGCCCGGCAGCATGATATCCAGAACCAGGGCGTCATACGGTCGAGTGGTGGCCAGGGTGTAGCCCTCGTCTCCGTGATGGCAGACGTCCAACACGAAGCCCGCCGCTTCCAATCCTTTGCGGACGAACGCGGCGATCTTCTTCTCGTCTTCGATGACCAGGATTTTCACGGTTGGTGGACAGAGGCGCGGCCCGCGGTGCGGACGTTGTCAGCGTCCGGCTGTTTTGACAATGCGTTGCGCCCGACCGTAGGACCCGAGATTGAAGACGTTGACGTAACCCAGGGCTTTCAACTGCCGCCGGGCGATCCCACTACGCGTTCCGCTCAGACAATGAAGCAACACGACCTTGCCCTTGTCGGTGAAACGCGGCGGCAGCTTCTCGGACAGCTCGTCCAAGGGGATGTTCACTGCGCCCGTCAGGTGGCCCCCGCGATATTCCTCAGCGGTGCGCACGTCCACCAGCAGTGCGCCCTCCCGCAGGTATTGACGCGCCGCCTCGGCCGAGACAAAGAACAACTTGGGCGCGACAAACAACAGCGCAATGACCGTGCCCACCACCAGCAGCAACGTCCAGTTCATCGTCAGGCGCGTGAGGTGGATCTTCCCGAGCCTGCTTCCCCCTCGATCAATTCGGCGGCATGGCTCACGCAAATCTCGCACGGGTGTTGTCGGGCGGCGCGGAGTTCACGGCAATGGAGCGAGCCCAGACGCGCGGCGAAGCGCGCCTTCAATTCGTCGGCCTTTTCCGGCACGACCGTGCAAGCGGCGTGCAGCGCCCCGCACAGTCCGCCCGGCGCCCGCCCGCCCCCATAGAACTTGAAGTCCGCCAACGACAGATGGGTCTGGCCGGTGACTTCCTGAAAGGCGTGGAGGACGGATTGCGCACAGTTCAACCGATGCGGCGGTTGACGAAAAACGGTGAGAGCACGGTGTTTCATGAATGTATCGAAGATGCGCGGTTATGGCGTGGGCAGTTTGGCAGGCGAGCGCGGATCGTAGTGGGCACGAATTCCGCCCGTGAGGCTGCTCACAGTGAAGCCGTTTTGGGCCAGCACACGCGCGGCAAAATAGGAGGTCTTGCCCAGCGCGCAAACCGTGACGACGGGACGGTTGCGGTCGAGTTCGCCGAGCCGCTGGCGCAACGCGACGAAGGGAATGTTGATCACACCCTTGCGCGGCACCGGATGGGCCTGGACCAACGCGGGCGGACGCACGTCCAGCACCTGCACTGCGGGATCGTCCGGTATGTCGTCCACGGGCGTGACCAACCCGTCGCGAGTGTTGCAGGCGGTAAAACCGGCGAGGTTGACGATGTCCTTGGCGGCGCCAAACGGTGGCGCGTAGGCGAGTTCGAGTTGCGCGAGGTCGTCAATGGTCAATTCACCCGCAATGGCCGTGGCCAGCACGTCGAGGCGTTTGTCCACGCCTGCCGTTCCCGTGACTTGCGCGCCAAGGACGCGGCCCGTGTCCGGCGCCCAGAGCAGCTTGAGCAATAGGGGTTTTGCGCCTGGATAATAGCTGGCGTGATGGTTGTCGTTCACCAAGACGGCGCGATAAGTGCGCCCAGCCGCTCGAAGCCGTTTCTCCGACCAGCCCGTCAGGCCCGCAGCGACATCAAAAGCGCGCACGATGGCTGTCCCCAGCGCGCCCGGATAAGGCCGCGTCTGCTCCGGTCGGAAAATGTGGTCCGCCGCCAACCGGCCCTGGCGATTGGCCGGCCCGCCCAGCGGCACGGCGGTGACTTCTCCGCTCACGAAATCTTGAACCTCGATTGCATCACCGGCAGCGTAGATGTCCGGATCGTTGGTTTGCATGAACGCATTCACGCGGATGTGCCCGCGATTGCCGAGTTCAAGACCGGCGTCCTTGGCGAGGGAGGTGTCGGGCCGCACCCCGATGCTGAGCACCACGAGGTCAGCATCCACGGCGCGCCCGGACTTCAGGTGACAGGTCAGGGAGTCCCCGCTGGCAAATGCTTCAATGGCGTCGCCCAGGATGAGTTCGACTTCGTGCCGGCGCAATTCGTCCTCCATCAGACGCGTCATGGCCGGATCGAGCGGAGGCAGCACCTGATTCTGGAGTTCAACCAAGGTAACCTGTTTGCCCAGCCGGACGAACTGCTCGGCCATTTCGAGGCCAATGAAGCCCGCGCCGATCACCACGACGCGTTGGACGGTCGCAGCGGCGGCTTTGATGCGGTCCATGTCCTGCAACGAACGCAGAGTGAACAGGCGCGGGTCGTCAATGCCCGGCAGGGCGGGTCGCAACGGCACGGCGCCGGGAGCCAGGACGAGTTTGTCGTAGGCGAGCCACTCCGTGGTGCCGGCGGCGAGGTTGCGCAACTGCACACGCTTGCCGGGGCGGTCAACACTTACCGCCTCAGTGCTGGTGCGCACCTCGATGGCGAGCATGGCCTTGAGGGTGTGCGGGGTTTGCACGGCAAGCGCGTCGCGTTGCTTGATCTCGCCGCCGATGAAATACGGCAGGCCGCAGTTGGCGAACGAGACGTCCGGCCCCCGTTCGATCAAGGTGATCTGCGCGGATTCGCTGAGGCGCCGGGCGCGCGCGGCGCACGACGCGCCGGCGGCCACGCCGCCAATGATGACTACTTTGGTTCCACTCATTGTGTTTCTGGCTGATGGATGCTTCCGACTATCTGCCGCCGTTGACGACCTCCTCCGCCTGTCCGTACGAGCCGATGTTGAACACGTTGGTGTAGCCGAGCGCGCGCAGCTCCTTTTCCGCAATCCCACTACGCCGTCCACTCCGGCAATGCACCAGCACCACCTTGCTTTTGTCGGTCACGCGGCGTGGCAGTTCTTTTTCCACCTGGTCGAGCGGGATGTTTATTGTGTTGGTCAGGTGGCCGGCGTTGTATTCCGCAACCGTGCGAACGTCCACCACCAACGCACCCTCCTTGAGATGTTGGCGCGCGGCTTCCGCAGGGAGCGTCCCTGAAGCCCTGAGCTTCAATGCGAAGACCACAAACACGACAACGATAAGAACAACGATCCATTTCATAAGGACATTCAACAGGAGTGACATCAAGGTGCAGTTGAAACAGCCAAAAGCAAACTCAGAGATCCCAAAGCAAAACCGGCCGCGACCCCGTCGGAGTGCGGGCGGCCTCCGCACCCCGCACCCGCACCCGCAGCACAATGTCAGAATGAGCAGCGGTTTCTTGCCTGTCGGCACACGGCGACCGGAGACCCGTCGCGCTCCATCGAAGTTGCAGTTCTTCTACGCGGTCTTCTTTTGAGGCCATATTTCGAGCTGGCTTCAAGTCCGAGGGCCCAAGATCACTTGGAACTCGCGGTGTGCGTTTCCTTCCAGCGTTGCCGCAGGGCGCCGTGCAGGCGCTCGCGAAACTCGGTCGGCAGTTCGCACGGCTGGCCGTTCTTGTAGAGGGTGATCGTCTTGCGGATGTTGTCCACGACGACCTGGCAGGGATTGCACCCCGCCATGTGTTTCTCGAACTCGGCGCAGAGGCCCGGGTCCACCGTGCCGTCCACGTATTCGTTCAACATCTTCAGAAGTTCTTCACATTTCATGACGCGTCAGAGGAGTTGAGCCGCGAACGTGGAAAAGGTTACACAACGGCATCCGCAGGACGCCGCTACAGACACTAAGTCCGAAGCAGGAAACCGCTTTCCGGCAGCGGGAGAACCTCCTGAAGGAGATTCTCGCGGCGCCGCCATCAAGCTGCGCTTGCGCGCTCGTCTCACTGCCGCGACCCGGTTGTGGGAGTCGAACCTACGGATCATTACCGTGGTGGTTAATAGCTGATCGCGGCTGTTATCCTTGTTTTGAATCCGCCGATGCGCGGAACTGCTTTGGCGAACCACCGACGCGTCTGCTGGCGAGCGCAAATCCTGTGGCAACTGTGCTTCGTCTGCCATCCGGCCTCCGTGGTGGGATGTTGTTTGTGAACAACTTCGACTTGAAGCCCAGCCGGGCTGGTGCGACAAAGGGGTGCGCGACGAACAGCTCTCATCCAAATTCCGGCGTTGAGATCATCGTGCCGGGGCTGGGATTGCTCTCTGAGCAGGATCCGCTTTGCGGATAGGCCAATCTCCTTGGGCGTTCGCCGCGCGTTTCCCTTTTCTCTAAAACACCTGACGAATTCGGATGACCAACCGGATTCATACCGGCACAACCGCCTTCACGGAGTGGGCTGCTGTTGTTGCATCATGATCACCAACAAAGGAATTCTCCCGGGTCCAGCATTGACGTGGCCCGGTTAAAACAAAACTTCACGCTGGCCC
>CAYJNU010000127.1:12113-18117 GCA_964371005.1 uncultured Verrucomicrobiota bacterium
CCACCGCGCTGGCCAGCGAACGGACCTGGGGCGGCAAAACCTATTCCGCCTCCACGCTGGAGGGCTGGTATTATCTGTTGCGCCACCAGGGGTTTGAGACGCTGCATCGCCGACCTCGCAAAGAGAAGGGCTTCCGCAAGGCCCTCAGCCCGGAAGCGTGTCAGGCGCTGCTGGAGTGGCGGCAATAATATCCGCACCTGACCATCAACGTGTTGGTGCGCCAACTCATCGCGCAAGACACGCTCCAGTCCGGCACCTTCAGCCTGCCCTCGGTTTACCGGCTCCCGGCGGCCAACCAGTTGGAGTCCTGGACGACCGGCCAGTTGAGTGAGTAAGTCCAGGCTCGGCTGGAGCAAGTGGGCATCCATGCCAATCCCTTCGAGTCGCCCGCCCTGGCCTTACTCCTGCCAGCCGGCAACGGCGTGCCTCGGCGCCTCAATCACCTGGCCCAAAGAGCCCCACGCCGATCGCGCGGGCGATTCCCCTGGTGTCAAAGACGTGACCGCCGGGGCCGTGTGGCTGGTGCTTACGTCGCGAGCGTAGCCGGTGGACCGAGAAGCGCTAGCGTCCGCCGCATCCCAAGAATCGCGTTGGCAGCATCCGCACTCTTGGGCACACTGCGGCGCGTGAATACGAAATCGCTTTTCCCGCTCCTGCCGCGGCATCCACGTGCGCTGTGCCTCGCATTCGCTCTGCTGTTGCCGGCGTTTCCGCCCCTCCACGCGCAAGAAACCCATCCAATCGAGCCCGCAGGCAAAGCGCCCACGGCAGAGATGTTGCCCGGCAAAGGCCCGGCCCAGAAGGGTGACTGGTTTGACAAGGTGTGGACGCAACGACGCGCCGAGTTCCGGGCCAACAAGGCCGCCAGCCATGGCGCGCTGGTATTCCTCGGCGATTCGATTACCCAAGGTTGGGGGGACCCGCAGAAGTATTTCCCGGAGTACCGCTGCGCCAACCGCGGCATCAGTGGCGACACGACTCGCGGCATCCTTTACCGGCTGCAGGAAGACGTGGTGGAACTGCAGCCCGCCGCGATCGTCTTGCTCATCGGCACGAATGACATCGGCATCGGCGCGGATCCGGAAGAGGTGGCCGAGAACGTCAAGGCCATCCTCGCGGCCCTGAAGAAAGCCAATCGCAAACTGCCGGTGATCGTGTGCCGGGTCATGCCGAGCGATGCGAGCAAGCAGCGCCCGGCCGACAAGATTCAGAAGCTCAATGCGCTTGTGGACAAGCTGGTCAAGCGCAACAAGCACTGGATTTGTTGCGACACTTGGAGTCTCTTCGCTGACGCCGCTGGCAACGCGAAGAAGGAGGAGTTTCCGGACTTGCTACATCCGAACGCCACGGGTTACGGCAAGTGGGTCGCGGCGCTGAGACCCATCCTGGCCAAGCTGGACCTCAAGACGGCGAAAGCCGGTTGAAGCCAGCGAAGCACGAAGTCGGTTACTGGCGGCGCTGAAGGCAGAGGGGCGTTTCCTCGCATCGGCGTCGTGCTTTCGGGCAACTGGTTGACTTCGGGCGGCAGACTGGGGAAGGTGGATTCACGACGATGCCATTGTACGAATACGAACTTTGCGAAGGCGACTGCGCGGTGTGCGGCGGGCGGTTCACTTTGATGCGCCCCCTGAGCGCGAAGGCGTTGACGCATTGCCCGGCCTGCAAGAAGCCTGTGCGCAAGGTGATCACCGGTTTCAACACGCCCACCAAGCTCAAGCCCCTCTCGATCACTGACGCCAAGAAGGCCGGGTTCAGCGTGTTCAAGAAGCTCGGCAAGGGTGAGTACGAGCGGCAGTAGGCGGTGCGGTGCGGTCGCGAGCCATAGCCCCGCTATTCTTGCGCCCCGAACACGCTGTCGAAGATGACTTCCTTGGTTTTCCAGAGCAAGGCCATGGTCATGGCCAGTGGCAGGAGCACAAGCAGAATGATCAGCCAGAGCCCGACGCGATCCATGAGCACCAGCAACCGGCCGGCGAACAGCGCGTGGAGGGCCCACTGTTGCAGGACCAGGTGCGCCACGGACAACAGCAGGGCCGCAAGCAACAAGACGCGATTCAGCGGCGTGAACTGTCGGGCCTCCTGCCGCAAGGTCTCATCGGGCAGCATGGCGCTCAGGCGCAACAGAACCACGTTGAGGTAATCCAGAAAAATCAGCGCGCAGAATCCCAGGAGGGCGACCATGGCGACGAAGAATTCATTGAACGGAAACTTGTTCCACCAACAGAGAAACGGGCTGAGGCCCGCGTTGATGAGGCCCAGGAACTTCGCGCGGTCGAGCGCCATCTGCCAGATTCGCTCCTGCTTTTGAAACTGGCCCATGTGCCAGAGCCCGTAGAGGAGCAGGCCGGTCACGATCACCGGGGGCACAAAACCGAGGGGTCGCAGCCAGTCGGTCTTGGCCGTATGGAAACAGACGACCAGCGCGAGGGGGAGTCCCCAGAACAAGATGGAGAGCCCGCGCACCACCCGTCCCAGCGAGCGCAGCAACTCGGCGTTGGGCGCAGGGTCAGGCATGAGGGAAAATCCGAAATCCGAAATCCGAAATCCGACGCAATTCCGAAGTCCGAAATCCGAAGCCGGAGTGACACGAAGCGTACACTGGCTGCCAGAGCGGCAGGGAGCCGTCGCCAGCCAAAACCTGACGGGCTTGTTTCGGAATTCGGTTTTCGCGCTTCCTTCGGACTTCGGATTTCGGATTTCGGATTTCCAAAGCAGCGGGTCGGCGAAAGGCGGGAAGGTGGCCGAGGCTTTGCATTCTGCCCTTCGCCCTAAAACGACAAATACGTGTATGCCTTCAGCCCGCGCTCGTAGTCATCGAGCAGGCGCATGGCCTCGGACGGTTTCATCCGGTCGGACTTGATGGCTTCGTCCATCTGGGCTTTCATTTGCCGCTTGAGTTCGTTCTCGTCGTACTGCACGGACGCGAGCGACTGGACAATGGTCGAGCCTTCAATGATTTCCTCGATGTAGTAGCCCGCCGGCTCGTCCGGTTCGAGGAAGACGTGGACTTCGTTGACGCGTCCGAAGAGATTGTGCAAGTCGCCCATGATGTCCTGATAGGCGCCCATGAGAAAGAAACCGAGGTAGTACGGCTCGACGACGCCATTCTTGCTTGCGTCGCCGTTGCCATTCCCGTTTCGGCGGGGCAGGGCATGCAGCGTGAGCGTGTCGCGCACGTCGCGCAAATCAATGAACTTGTTCACCTGGCCGTCTGAATCGCAGGTGATGTCCACCAGCGTGGCCTCATGGGTGGGGCGCTCGTTCAGCCGGCTGATGGGCATGATCGGAAACAGATGGCCCAGCGCCCAGTGATCGAGCAAGGACTGGAAGACAGAGAAGTTGCAGAGATACTGGTCGCCGAGGCTGTCTTCGAGTTTGCGAATTTCCTCCGGCACGTAAGCCTGACCCTTGAAACTCTCCACCACGGCCTGGCTGATCTCCCAGTAAAGGCTCTCGATCTTCGCCTTGTCAGGCAGATCCAACATGCCGAGCGTGAACATGTGCTGGGCGTCATCGCGGCGTTCCTGGGCGTCGTGAAACGCCTCCAGTTTGTTGAGCCGGGTGAGGTTCTTGCGCATGTCCAGCAGCTCGCGCACCAGCGCATGCTCGTTGTCACCGTAGTCGAACCGCGCTTCCGGCGGTGATTTCTCGATCGCGCCGAACACCTCTACGATCAGCACGCTGTGGTGCGCGACCAGGGCCCGGCCGCTCTCACTCACCAAGTCCGGGTGCGGCACCTTCTCCGCGTTGCAGACGTCGGCGATGTAATAGACGATGTCGTTGGTGTATTCCTGGAGGGAGTAATTCGTCGAACTGTCGAACGCCGACCGGCTGCCGTCGTAATCCACACCCAGGCCGCCGCCCACGTCGAGATGCTCGATGGCGAACCCCATCTTGTGCAGCTTGGCGTAGAACCGTGCCGCTTCCTGAACCGCTTTTTTGATCGTGAGGATGTCCGGCACCTGCGAGCCAATGTGGAAATGCAGCAGCTTGAAACAATGGCCCAGATTCTCGGCGCGCAGCAGATCACACGCGGCGAGAATTTCGACCGTGCTCAGGCCGAACTTCGCGTCCTCCCCGCCACTTCCCGCCCAACGTCCCGCGCCCTTGGCGAGCAATCGCACCCGCAATCCCACCAGCGGCTCCACGCCCAGTTGTTTCGAGATGGTGATGATCTGGCGCAGTTCCTCGAGCTTCTCCACCACCATGATGACTTTCTTGCCCAGCTTGATGCCGAGCAGCGCCATTTTGATGAACTCCGCGTCCTTGTAACCGTTGCAGACGATGAGGCTACCCACCTGCGCCTGCAAGGCCAGGCCGGCAAACAACTCCGGCTTGCTCCCGACTTCCAGACCAAACTCGTACGGCTTGCCGGCATCGAGAATCTCCTCCACGACCTCGCGAAGCTGGTTGACCTTGATCGGGAACACGCCCCGGTAGCGGCCCTGGTAATTGAACTCGGCGATGGAATTGCGGAACGCCTGATTCAGCGATTCGAGGCGGTGGCGCAGGATGTCCTGAAACCGGATGAGCACTGGAAACTTCAAACCACGGCTGCGCGCCTCCTCGATCACGTCCGTGAGGTCCACGGTCGCGCCCGCCTCCTGGAGCGGTGTGGCCACGACGTGGCCCTCCTCGTTGATATCGAAGTATTTCGCCCCCCAACGTTGAATGTTGTAAAGGTTGCGCGCCGCGGAGATGTCCCACGGTTCGGTCGGTTCGGTCGGGTTGCTCATTGATGCAAATTCAGACGAGACGCACTATAGGAACTGGCGCGGAGATTTCAATAGGGCTTGTGAGAAGATTTTCGTCGCTGTTGAGCGATCGGCTTGGTGCCCGGGTGCGTTACGTCTGTCCGTCCGTCTGAATTCTTGTCCGCTTCCACACCGTCAGCGGGGATAGTAGAGTAAACGCATCACTGACATGGACGACTGGCAACTCATTGAGGATTACGCGGCGCGCGGTTCGGAAGCCGCCTTCCGAACGCTGGTGGCGCGGCATCTCAACCTGGTGCGCGCCTCCGCGCTGCGGCAGGTGAACGACGCCGCGCTGGCCGACGAGATCACTCAGGCTGTCTTCATTCTGTTGGCCCGGAAGGCGCGCAGTCTGCCGCGCGGCATCGTGCTCGCAGGCTGGCTGTTTCGCACCACCCGGTTCGTGGCCGCCCGCTCGCTGCGGGGTGAACAACGGCGTCAGCGACGCGAACAGGAGGCTCTTGAAATGCAATCTCTAACCGCGCCGGATGAATCGTGGAAACGGATCGCTCCAGCCCTTGATGACGCCCTGGCGCAACTGCCCGACGCTGACCGGAACGCCGTGCTGCTCCGTTTTTGCGAGGGACGCAATCATCAGGAGGTGGGGACTGCCTTGGGGTTGACCGAAGAGGCGGCGCGCAAGCGTGTGACCCGCGCGATCGAGAAGCTGCGCGGTTTTTTCGCCAAGCGTGGGTTCACGCTATCGGCGGCGGGGCTGGCTTCGCTGCTGGCGGCGAATGCGGCGCCGGCGGCATCCGCCGGTTTGGCCGACAGCGTGGCGGGGACAGCGCTGGCCAGCGGAGCCGCATCCACAGCGGCATTGCCGGTGATCGTCAAGGAAACGTTGGTTGCCTGGCGCTGGGCCAAGCTGAAACTGGCGGCGATCATTGCTACTGGAACGGCGTGTCTTGTGGGAGTTGGGATTCTATTGGCGCCGCCGAAGCCGGTCGCTTCACCGGTTGAACCGCAGAACGCTGGAGTTACGTTCTCCGCTGCCGTCGAACCGTCCCATACCGCTCAGGTGTCTCCCTCGGGCAAGTTGACGACCTCCACAAAGCCGGGTGAGCGCGCGCTGCGACTCCACGTCGTCGCCAAAGATAACGGCGAACCTGTGGGCAACGCGCAGCTCGCGGTAAACACCGTCGCCGGTGGCAAGTGGGAGAACCGGTTCGATCTGGCCACTGACCAAGCCGGTTTCGCCGACGTGCCCTATCCGGTCGTCATGGAGCCGAACCTGGTGGTCGAGTTCT
>CAYJNU010000128.1:0-17984 GCA_964371005.1 uncultured Verrucomicrobiota bacterium
AGCGTGCCGTGGCCGGTGAAAAATACAAGCATTTACTTAACACAGTAATACTAGACGGGCCACCGTGCGGCGGCCCGACTGGCCGTCTAGCAGGCTTCAGGCGGCGCTCAGGTTGCGTCCCCGCAGAGCCCTATCCTCCGCTGAAGCGGGAACACTCTGCCTGCCGGCAACGGGAGGCCTCAAGGAAAACGACTCCGGCACCCGCATCATTCTAACTTTGATCGCACAGCCCTCTCTAGTTTTGATCGCACCACGACAGCCTCGGATTCTCTGCCTGCGGTGCTACTTCTTTGCTTCGCCGCAGCCGTCCAAACCCAGTCCTTCTGATCTTGCACAGGCTTGCCATCTTTATCCAAGACAACTTGTCCCCCGTCGTCCGTCTCGTTCCAGCCAACGGAGTAGAGCAGGAACTGGCCGTCGCTGGTGCGGC
Organism: uncultured Verrucomicrobiota bacterium; assembly: GCA_964371005.1. Lineage (GTDB taxonomy): Bacteria > Verrucomicrobiota > Verrucomicrobiia > Limisphaerales > MWDV01 > MWDV01. Next base: position 431 of record CAYJNU010000128.1, read on the forward strand.
GGTACTGGAGCGGTTGGCCGCCGATGACGTCGTGCGGCACTTTGTCGAGGAACCGTGGCACGAGGGCATCGAGGTTTTCAGGATAGCCACCGTGCGCGAGGTGATACCGCTCCAGAGCGCACGCGATCAGCGCCTGGCTGACCTTGGTTTGATTGCGCGCGGTGGTTTGAGTGGCCCGCGTGTAATTCGGGAGGGCGATGACTGCGAGAATCGTGTAAGGAGACCGGTGAGTGTTGAGCCGTTCGAGTTCGAGGCCGGCGGCTTCAGCCACGCCGGGCTTGATAATCCGGCGCTCTAGGTCGTAGGACCCGGTGGCCGTCACGGTCGCGCTGACGGTGAGATTCTGATAGAGCCAGCCACGCGGGGCGAGCTTCAACAGGAGGAACATCGGGTCTGTGATCCATTCCCAGAAGCGTCCACCGGAGCGGCCATGGAAGAAGATTCTCGCCAACTCCTGGGCGGATGAGGTTTCGATCGTGTGACGGACGGCGACTGGTTCCATGCGAAAAGCCTCCGCGACTGGCGGCAGGAGATTGATTTGTTGAAGTTGCTCCTGGAGTGCGACGAGTTCCGGCTCGCGCCAGGCCTGCAACCGGAAACCCTCGGCAACGGTCTCTGCGTAAAGGCCCGAGACGACGACATCAATCATGGCGGCGACGAGCGTGGTGGGCTTGGAGGTCAGCAGACGGCGCAGTTCAAAGAGGAGCGTGAGTTCACGCAAGGCTTGTTCCGAGCGCCCGAGCAGGAGGCAACATTGCGCCCGCTGGGCGGCGGTCTGGGCCACGTTGCGGATGTTCACGAAGTTGACGATGGGGATTTCGAACGGACGCTGGTAATCGTCGTCCATCCGGATGCGTGGGCGCTTGAGCGCTTCCTGAATCAGCTTGAGCTCCGGCGCGAACTGGTCGCTCCAAGTCAGGTATTCCTCGGCGGCCAGCGTAGGTTTGGCAGCGAGCAGGAGTCGGAACGCGCCCGATTCCCCATCCGCTTCGATCCGCATGCGGCCCAGGTCGCCGTGGAACAAGTCCGCGGGCAACGCCGCCGAGATGTTGGTGGTGTCGCAGGGCCGCTCTGTCCGGAGCACGATCTGCGCTGGCTTGATGTGACTCAGCGGCTGCCGGACGAACGACGCAAAACCTTGCACCCCCGCTGTGTTCGGACCAACTATGGCTTGGACGAATCTGCTGAGACGCACCGACGCGTCCGATGCGTCGAAGGGAACAACCATGTCTGCACCGTTGGTGGCCGTCGAATTGGCCGGCACAACCACTATGCGGGCCAGGAGGATCGGCGCGTTTGAGGCGTTGCGCTGAGCCATCTCGGAGGCGACGCTTGTGCTCAACTTGGCGCTCAGTTCGTTTGACCAGTTGCCAGTGGGCTTTGGTTTGATGAACCACTCGGCCATCTGGGGCGCCTTGATGATGTTCTCGTCGTCCGGGATGGGCGCGGGGATGCACGCCGCCCAGTCCAGGAGTTCGCCTTTGGCGGCGAGGTCGCGCTTGCACTGCTCCCACGCGCGTTTGCCACGCCAGTTCTCCACGGCATAGAAGGCGGAGACGAGGGTGGCCAGAATTGCCACCCCGACCAAAACCCGGCGTGCGGTGCGCCAGGTGAAGAACCATCGGAACATGCGACCGACGAGGCTTCGCTTGGCAGGGGCGGATGGATTTGAGTTCGCGTCCATAGAACAAATCCAGTTCAGGCGCACAGCAACTCCAGCCGGCGTTCGCTGCGTGGTTGTTCAGCTGGCTTGCGCCGTGACGGTTCGGTGGGAGACGGCTGGAACGGCGGGCCGATCAGTTCGGCCAGCAGACGCTGTTGCTCGGCAAATGCCATCTGCAACTCCACGGGTGACGTGGTGGATTTGCCGAGGGCAGGTCGTGCGGGCTCAGTTTGGGTCAGATTGAAAACCGCCAGTAACACCCACACCGCGGCCAGACCTGCCCACGTCCGCCGGCAGGGCCAGATCAATTCCAGCCAGAGCTTCCGGCAAAGGGCTTGAGAACAACAAAGACACCAAGACGCGAAGTCTTCAGACTCACTTTGTGTCTTTGTTTCTTTGTTGTGAATCTCCGCGACCACGGCGTGCCGGATGCGGTCCAGTTTGAGGCCGGTGGCCTGATGCCGGGCCAACAGGATTTCGCGGGGAGTTTTCATGGCAAGAGACGTCTTTGAGGTGGGTTCGAGAAACAGTCGTGCCGCCAAGATATCGGACCGCGGGCGGTCCCCGCCCGCAGCGGTCGCGTCTTCCGTGCGGTGGCGGGAGAGGACTGCGATCGTCTGGCTTCCAGGCCGCTGCGACCGGGGACCGGTCGCGCTCCCTTTTCACTGCGGCTCTGTGGGGCTGCACCTGTCCGTGATCGAGACGTATCTTGCGCGCTCATGTGTTCCGATCCTCCAATAATCTGCGCAACGCTTTTTTCCCATAGTGCAGTCGCGATTTCACCGTGCCGAGGCTCACGCCGGTGATGCCGGCGATTCCGTCCAGCGAGAAATCCTCGATGAAATGCAGCAGCAACGCCGAACGCTGCGGCGGCGGAAGTTGATTCAGCGCCTCCATGAACTCGGCCTCCTGTTCCTCGCGGATGAGCAGTTCGCTGGGGTCGTCTTCGTCACCGGGCATCGCCTCCGCGAAACCCGCGTCCAGCGGCTCTTCGCGTCCGCTCTTGCGCCAGTGCTGGACACATTTCTGGTGCGCGATGCCGAAGAGCCAGCTTCCGAACCGGTCATCCTCGCGCAGGCTGCCAAGATGGCGCGCGGCGGCGATGAAGGTTTCCTGGACGATATCCAGGCTCGGTTGCTCGGCGCGGACCAGTTCGAAGACGTAGGCATACAGCGGCAATTGATAGCGCTGGAAGAGGGCGTCCCACGCCTCCGGTGAACCGGCGCGGGCGTCGGCCACCGGCAGTTGTTCGGGTTCAGCCACTGCCAGCATTTACACTGAGAGGAATGCGCGAGGCGAGAAAAGGTTCAACCGAAACAGGGGAAACATCCAACACTCAACATCCAACATCGAACGTCCAACCAATCGGGCCCGCGCAAGGCAGGGTTTCAAGGGGACGGTTGCGGGGCGTGGTTCTTCAGCAACCATTGCGCAGCGGCATCCTCGCCCAACACCCTCATGCGTTCGAGGAAACTGACCAGGTCCGGCTCCGACAATGTGGGCAGGATGGCCTCCACCTGCGGGAAGATTCCCTTGATGACTTTGCGCTGTTCTGCGATTGCGTCGAGCTGGCTTTGCGCGGTCAGGCCGGTGCCGCTGGCGACGCTGTTGGGGTCCATCGCTTCGAGGGTTTTGAGTTCGATGGCCGTTCCCACGAGTTCGTGAATGAGCGAGATCTGGCCCGGCGCGGTAAGGCGCTGGCCCAAGCCCAGCCCAAGGTCCAACGCCGCTTGCGCGGAGGCGGCATCGCCAGCCTGCCGGTACTGGTCCGCCAGCTCGATCAGCTTCGACCCGGTCTGTTTCAGTTCAGCCAGATGCGGCAGCGCCGCCCCGTAAGTCGCCACCGCTTTGGCCTCGGCCTCCGACCAGCCGGCGGCGCGGTAGGCGTCCTCCGCGTCCAGGATGAACTCCCGCGAGTAATCCTGGAGCTTTCCCTTCTGCGCAGCGGCAAGGAGCTGTTCCACCGCCTGATCCGTCTGGCCGGACTTGAAATCGTCAAAGGCGAGCAGGTAATTCGCGAGGGCGTTGTCGGGCGCGGATTTGGCAAACGCCTCGAGCCGCTGGCGGCGCTCCGGGGAGGCGGGCTTGGTGTTGTCGTAATCCTCGGCGCGAAAGAACGCGGCGAAGTTCACGCGCGGGTCATTTGGATTCTTCTCCAACGCCTCGCGCAGAAACGCGCGATCGCCCGTGGCCTCAAACGCGCCCAGCAGGCTCTCCACGCCGCGACCGTTCTTCAGGAGGAAAGGCTCGACTTGCTCCGGCGTCAACCGCGGCGCGTCACCGTTCAAGAGGCGCGCGAACAGGTTGGTCGTCAGCCGGCTCTCAACGGCGGCATCCACCGGCGGCGCGGTGACTGGCAACCGTGGTGCGGGCAGGCGCGGCTTCCGCTCCGACGCTGACAGGCTGCGCCCGACTCGCTCCGGGGACTTCCCCACCGTGACCGGTTGGGACGAATGGCGAACAACAAGCCACGCGAGGATCAACCCGGCGCCCGCTCCGACTGCTAACAATGCCCTCATAGTCGCTGGTTCGATTCAGATGAAAGTTGGACCAGACTGAAGCGGAACCGTTCCGTGGAAAGACAAACCTCGAAAAACCAAGTGGCGCAAACCTGTGGCTTTCGACCGTGCCGGCCGTGCTGCCAAACCTCTTCCCAAGACAGGCGGGCACGCCTGTCCAAGCTCCGCGGATAGCGTCAGACCCGGTCGTCACGCATCTGCCTTCTCCGTGGGAGGCAAGACGGCAGCGCCCGGTTCAGGGCTACGGCTGCGGGCCGTGCGTCTTCAGTAACCACTGCGTTGCGGCATCCTCGCCCAGCAACTTCATGCGGTCGAAGTAATTCACCAGGTCCGATTCGGCCAGCGTGGGCATCAGCGCGTCCACACGGGGAACGTTCTCCTTGACGGTCTGACGCCGCTGCGTGATCGCATCCAGCCGACTCTGCACCGTTTGCCCGGTGTCGCCGATGAGAATGGCCGGGTCCATCGCCGCGAAGACTTTGCGCTCGATGGCGTAGCCGACAAGTTCCCCGATAAGCGTAAGTTGGCCCGGCTCGTCGAGGCGCTGGCCCAAGCCCAGGCCCAATTGGAGAGCCGCCTGGGCGGACGCTTCATCGCCGTTGTGCCGATAGAGTTGCGCGAGCTCGATGGTCTTCAGCCCGGCCTGTTTGAGCTCGGCCAAATGCGGCAATTCCAGTCCGCACATGGCCACGGCCTTGGCCTCGGCCTCCGGCCAGCCAGCAGCGCGGTAGGCTTCCTCGGCGTTCTGGACGAAGTCCCGCGAGTAGTCCTGGAATTCTCCCTTCTGCGCGGCGGCGAGGAGTTGCTGCACGCCCTGATCGGTTTTGCCGGACTTGAAATCGTCGAAGGCGAGCAGGTAGTTCGGGAGGGCGTTGTCCGGCGCGGACTTGGCCAGGGCCTCCAAATGTTGGCGAGATGCCGGCGAAGCAGGATCGGATGCTGGGTGATCTGTCGCGCGGAAGTAAGCTCTGAAATTCACCCGTGGGTCGTCTGGATACCGTTCCGCAGCTTCACGCAACAAGGCACGTTCCCCGGTGGCATCAAACGCGCCCAGCAGGCTCTCCACGCTACGACCATTCTTTTGAAGAAATGGCTCGACCTGCTCCAGTGTCAGACGCGGCAATTCGCCGTTCTGCAGGCGCGTGAAGAAGTTAGTGGCCGGCCTGCCCTCAGCGGTGGCTTCCTCGGGCGGTGTCATCGGTAGGCGGGGCGCCGGCAGGCGCGGCTTCCGCACCGTCGCGGGGGTGCTTCGCCCGGTTCGCTCCTGCGACAACGCCCGCGCAGATGGTTGCAGCGAGTGCTGCAATACGAAACACGCGAGGATCAGCCCTGCGCCCGCCCCGATTATGAACAATGCCCTCATCTTCTCTGGTTCAAGCCAGCAGAAAATTGGACCGGGCTGAAGCAGAATCGTTCCATGGAAGAGCGAACATCGGACGACCAACTTTGGACAACCAACATCCAATGTGCCGGGCAGGCGTAGACTGGATGTTGGACGTTGAACGTTGGTTGTTGGATGTTTTCGGGGGAAACAGGGCGCTGCTGGTCCTACTTCGCCGGATAACGCCAGACCCAATCGCCCTGGTCCATGTCGAAGTTGCCTTTCTTGTTCAGACCGGGTTTGCCGCCATCGTCGGTTTCGTTCCAGCCCACGGAATAGAGCACGAACTGGCCATCGTCCGTGCGATGATACTTGAACGGTTGACCGGTGATCGGATCATGCGGCGGGCTCGCGAAGTAGGTGGGCGCCAGCGCGTCGAGTGTCTCGGGATAACTGCCGTGGGCGAGGCGATAGCGCTCCAGCGCGCAAGCCGTACGGGCGAGATCCACGCTGGCCTGGCCGAGGGCGAATTTCCTGGCCGCCTTGCCGAGCGCCGGAAGCAGCATGCGAGTGAACCAGTTGTACGGCGTCAGCCGCAAATCCTGGCAGGCTTGGTCCAATCGTCGGACCGTGTCGGGCGAGACCGTGCCGGCTTTTTCATCCACGGCCGGTTCGATCAAATCCAGGAACATGCGACCCAGGGTCGACTTGTTTTGGTCAAACCAGCCCAGCGGCACGGCCAGCCGGAACAGCAGCTTCCGGAAAAACGGCGCGGGCGATCCCTGGCCAATCCCATCCGACCAATCAATCGCGTTCAGGTCACCCTCGCGCCGCACATAATCCACCGTCCAGAGCGAGAAGGCCCGTTCTCCGCGCATGGCGAGCTGGTAGTCCGCCAGGAAGTCAAGCGCGCCCAGTTCTTCTTCGATTGCCGCGAGCTGGGCCTCGTTCCACGCGTGATCGGCCAGGCCTTCCCAGACCGGTTGCAGCAGAATCTGAAGCTGGGCGATGCGCACGAGCTGCGAAATCAGCAGCGGCTCGTTGCGCGTGCAGCGGATCATCTGAAACGAGAGCTTCAAGTCATCCAGCGCCAGGTCCGGCTTGCCCTCCGCCAGTTCTGCGATCGAATGCAGCGCAAGGTATTGGCTGGCGCCTTTCATCTTCGCCAAGTGCGGCAGCAAGGCGTTGAAGCCATCCTGGTAGGGGATTGGGAACCGCGACTTCGACCGCTGGCTGGCCTCCCGCAGTTCCGCAACGATCGGATCGTATTTGCTCAACGCCAGCAACACGTCGGCGGCTGGGGATTGCGGCTGGGGCGCGGTCGGGAACTCGTTGACCACCGGTCTTGGTGTCGGCTCCGCCTCCGGAGCTGGCGGCGGCACGCCGTTGTTAAAGAAGACACGCCGGATGATGCGGTTGGTCACATCGGGCGTGCCGTCCCACTTGGGATCGCGGTAATAGCGCTGCCACAAACGCAGGTCCATGCGCTCGTCCTTGTTCCAGCCACCCACAGAAAGCGAGCCGGAGCCGCCGTTGGTCCGATACGGAGTGAGGGTGAACGCGTTTGCGTTGGTGAGGCCGCCCGGACCGGTGTGGGCGCGCCGCCACACCGGGTCCATTTCATTCCGCACGCCTTCGAAGATCGGGGCCAGGGCGAAGTTCTGATCATCCGGCACGGGTGCGGGAATGATGCTGGCCATGTCAAACCGTTCTCCCTTGGCGTTGGCCTCGCGCTCGAGATTCCGCCACCCCCGATAACCGCGCCAGTTCTCGACGGCATGGAAAAGGGCGAAGAGCGTGGCCAGGCACGCCAACCCGAACAGGAGCCGCTTCACATTGCGCCACGAGCAAAGGCAGCGGACGAGCAGGAGGACCAGCAACGCCACCACCCCCACGAAGAGAGCGATGGCCAAGGCACTCAACAACGTGTCGGCGACACCCACATTCCCGCCGCTGAGCAGCCCGATGAGCGTGACGATCAGGAAGGTGGCGGCAATCAGTATCGCAAACCAGGCGATGGCTTTGGCCCCGCGCCACGGTTGCTTCCAGATGTTCTTGGGTTCTTCGTTCATATTCGGGTCAGGTGTTCATGAGTGGTTTCCGGCGCTCGCTGCGGGGTTGCGGGGCGACGCCTCTGGTCTGCCGGGCTTCGAGTTTCTCCGTCACCCCGCCCAACTCGGCGAGCATTTTTTTCTGTTCCTTCAGGATTTGCCGCATCTGCGGCGACGGAGGTGTCACGTGGCTCGCTTCAAACGTGGGTTTTGCTTCCGGGGTGGCGAAGTCAGCCGCCAGAATCACGACCCAGACGGCCGCGAGACCGGCCCACGCCTGGGGACTGGGCCAAAGCAACTCCCGCCACCACACCGCCGGGCGAGAGCCGGGTGTCGGGCGACTTGCACGGGTGGCAGGCTGCGCGGCGTTAATCACCTGGTCTTCGATTTGCTCCCACAAGGCCGCCGTTCGCGGCCCGCGTTTCAAACCTGTCATGACTTGTGCGTCCAGCTTTGTGTCCGTCGCGAACGCACGGGCACAATCGGCGCAGGCCAGCAGGTGTTGTTGGATTTCCACGGTCGTCTTCGCGTCCAACTCGGAATCGAGATAGGGACCGGACAGTCGTTGAACTTCGTTGCAGGTCATACTCAAGTCTCCTTCAGCACATTGTTTCGTCGGGCGGCGCGCGCGAGCACGGCGCGCATTTTCTGCCGGGCGCGGGCCAGGTTTCCCATCACACTGCCCATCGGAATCTCCAGCGACTCGCTGATCTCGCGATAACGCAACTCTCCGATGGCGCGCAGCAGCAACACGGCGCGCTCGGTGTCGGTCAACGTTTTCAAACCGGCCACGAGCGTTGGGTCCAGCGCCTCGGTCCAAGCGTCTGGCGAGAGAACCGGATCACCGGCCTCGCCCGGCGGTTCGCCAAAAGAAAGCTCCGCCAGGTCTTCCGGTTCGAGCTGGAACTCATGCCGGGCGATCCGCGCGTGCTTCCGGTTCAAGGTGAAGGCTTCGCGGGTCAGGATTTTGAACATCCACGCCCGGAAGCTGGCGTCCTCGTGGTAGCGATCAAACGCTGCGAACGCGCGCAACACGGCGTTCTGGAGGGCGTCCGCGGCCTCTTGCGGTTCCCAGATCAACCGCCGGCAATACGTTTCCAGATCGCGCTCAATCGGTTTGAGCAGCGCCAGGAAACGATCCGTTTCAGTTGTCGGAGTGTCGCGCATAGCTGTCCGCTATAGAGACAAAGCGAACTGAGGTTCGTTTTATTACAGAATTCGGGTTATTCCTCCAAACCGTAGCGGCGTCTCGGCAGAACGCCACCATCTTGTGTCTCTGGAGCAAGGAATGCGGCGCTCTCCCGAGACGCCGCTACCTCCGTGGGCATGGATTCGAAAGCCCGGGTAGCGGGCGAAGGGAAGGGCGGGAACCCCGAACATTCGACATCCAACCTCGAACACCCAACTCGCTAACCGGCGGGGCTTCGATGTTGAGCGTTGGATGTTGGTTGTTGAATGTTCTCCGAGGACTCCTCAGAACAACGACCCTGGCTCCGGGCGCGTGGGCACCGGCCACGGCCAGTCTCGGATGGCCTCCTTTGGCTTGGTTCGGAGGACTCCGCCGTCGTCTTTGCCATCTTCGCCGATGCTGTAGAGCCGGAACCAGCCATCATCTGTTCGGCGATAATGGAACGGCTGGGCAGTCATCGGATCGAGCACGGGCTTGGGAAGGAATGCGGGAGTGAGCGCATCCAGTTTCTCCGGGTAGCTGCCGTGGGCGAGGCGATAGCGCTCCAGCGCGCACGCCGTGATGGCCAGGTGGACGGTCGTCTGGGAGCGGGCGGCTCTCGATTCCGCCTTGCCGATCGCCGGCACCAGCAGCTTGGCCAGGATAGTAAAGGGCGAATACCGTTCGTTCTCCGCCCGCATGACGGTGCGCATGCTGGTCTCGACCAGCCGTTCCTACCGATTCGTGGCTAGATCCACTTCACCGGTCGGCGTAAGGACAGGTGTGGCAAACCCGGCTTGCGGCGCGGCGGAAACACGGGCGCGCAAGTACGCCAGCATGTCCGTATAGCGGCGCACGAGCACCACCTGGTTTTCCCGCAGCACCCCGAGCGGAACGATCATGGCTGCGCGGCGAAGACCGTCGTCGCTTCCCGCCGAACCGAGCTGGTTCTGCCCGGCGATAAGTTTGTCCACGAGCACGATCCCGCCCGCCCGCTCGCCTTCAAAACTCCGGATCAGGCCCGCCGGGTAATCGAATCGGCCCAGCCGTTCCTGAAACACCGCGAGCTGCGCATCCTTCCAGCGGTGTTCCGCGAATCCCTGCCAGAGCGTGCGCATGGTGATGGCGCCCTGGGCCATGCGGACCAACTGCGAAATCAACAACGGCTCTTCGCGCAGCAACTCCGCGACATTCAGCGCGTTCGTGGCATCGGCAAATGCGGCGTCCAGTCCACCGGCCCCGAGATGCGCCGCACAACGCAGGTTTAGGTTCTGTTGGACACTCTTCAACACCGGCAGATGCGACAGATAGACCAGGCAGCCTTCATCCCAGTGCAATGCAAACTGCGAGCGCGGTCGCGCCGCGGCGGCGCAAATCTCGGCCAGGACCGTATCCGCCACGCTCAAGCCGGCCAGCACGTCGCGTGCGGGGTCGCCCGGCGCGGGCAACTTGAGTTCCGCCGCCCAGGCCGGCCCTTCCTTGCCCGGCGAGACGGCCAGTTTCCGGTAGGCAAACGACCAGGCGGCCAGATTCTCCTGCGGCGTCGTCGGTGCGTCCTTGGGCTTCTGATGCAGATCCGCCGCCGGCAGATGCAACCGATCTTTGATGCGGGCAACAGCATTGCTGGACTCCCGGCGCAGCAGGTAGTCACCCGGAACTCCGCTTACGCCGCCGGGCGGGTAGTCGAAGAACGGGGCGAAGATGGGCGCGGCGCCGGCGTTTTCAGCAGCGGGAATCTCGGGGCCGAGGATTTCGCGGTAGGTCAGCCGTTCTCCCTGCGCGACCAGCCGGGCTTTCTCGCTTCGCCAGGCCATTTGGCCGTAAACATTCTGGATCGTCACCACCATCGCCAGCGGGGTGATCAAAGCGAGCACGACGAAGTAAACCAACCCCAGCATCCAGCGGAACACCACATAGCGCGCCGGCGGCAAACGCAGCGGGAGGTTCGGATTCTCCTTCAACTTGGTTGCGCGCTGGTTCCAGCACAACGCCGTCAGCCCGTAACAGACAATGCCCTGGCAGGCGCTCATCAAGCCCACGACCCAGAAGATCCAGCCCACGGGCTGCTGGAAGATCAGCAACGACACCACGCAGGCGACGGCGAGGCCGAGCAGGACCTGCATGATGGTCAGCGCCAGCACCCGCACGAAGGACCAGCGGGCGTTCGCCGCAGGCAGGGCGAGTTTCTTGCAGCCCAGCCAAACCAGGTTGCTGTCGGTGTAGGCGAGCAGGAATGCGGGTAGGGTCATGGTTGTCTCCTTTCAGTCAGGCGATGAAATCAAACGAGGAATCCGGCTGCGTCTCGCCGACATCCACGCCCCGACGGCGTTCGCTGCGTGGGCGGATTGGAACCTCCTGCTGCTTGGTCGCGGGCAATGCTCGGGAAGCGGGCGTGCCCAGGTCGTCCGACGGTTCAACCCCTGCCGGCTGAAAATCCCATGACGCCAGTAACTCCATCTCGGCCGAAGGCGCGCCCGGTTCGGCCATCCGGACCATGGGACTGGGCAGCATCAAGTTCACGCCGATCAGTGCGATCCACAGCGCGGCCAGCGAAGCCCAGGCGAGGGGCAGCCGCGCGAAGAGCAAGCGCCAACCCGCAAGCAAGCCCTCCGATGGCGCGCCAGCGTTTTGGACTGCGGCAGCCCTCTGCCGCTTTTCGGACGCGGATGTCAAAGCGGCAGAGGGCTGCCGCACTCCAAGACGCTTCGCGAGCTCGGTCACTGCTGTTCCGCAGCCGATCTTTCCGATGGTGGCGCGATCAGCATGACTCTCCTCGGCGGTTCGGCGCGCTTGCGAAAGGACTTCCTCGCGCCATGAGGACGGCACCTGCCGCAGCGGTTGGCGGCGGAGGCGTTGCTCGAATGAGTCGTGCTCGTTCATTGAATTTCTTCGTAGATGGGACGCAGCCGCTCGCGCAATTTGTCTATGCCGTAGCGATAGCGGCTGGCGGCGGTGTTCAACGGGATGCCCAACGTGGCGGCGATTTGTTCAAAGGTCAGGCCCTCCCACAGCTTGAGGTGAACGACGGCGCGTTGATCGGGAGGAAGCGCGCCCAGCGCCGCGGACAGTTCGTCGCGAAACGCCGCTTCATCCGGATTGTCCGCGGGTGCGAAGGGCGACAACCTTTCCGCATCGGTGCCCAACGCTTCGTGGTATTTGTCGCGCGTGCTCCGGCGGCGCATGAGGTCAACTGCCGCGTTGTGGGCGAGGCGGAGCAGGAAGGCGCGCTCGTCGCGCACGCCGCGGAGCAGTTCCGACTGTCGAGCCAGCTTGATGAAAACCTCCTGGAGCACGTCGCGCGTGTCGTCGGCGTTGCGCGTGAGATTGAGCAGGAAGGCGAACAACGCCTGGGCGTGTTCGTCATACCACCGCTCGACCTCGATGTCTGAAGGCATCGTTTTCATCTTCCAGACGCGCCCGGCGGCGAGATTTGTCTGACCACTCGCACGAATCCGCCAGCGCCGCCGATCCGGGCCTTCAGACAAACAGACAAGCCCGGTGCAGTTCGCTCACGCCGTGCATGTCTTCCCGGGGGTCATAAACCTCCTCTGCGGCAGCCGCGAACCACCCAGGTTACTTTGACGGATCAGCGACTCTGCCCAGGAACAGGATGCTCCCGGACCGATTTTCCCGAATGAGAAACAGGAACGGGTGATCGGCGACAAAGCTCGCAGGTTTGCTCTTCGCTGAAACGCGTGTGACGGTGGCGGCTGCCGCCACCGTTCCTGACTCGTTGATCTCGACGATCGCCTGGTGAAGGATCGAAGAGATGTAGAGCATCTTCGTGCCATCAATACCCGAGAAGTCCGCGCTATCACTGAAGGCGTCGCTCACTCCCATTGCCGACAGCGTTTCGTCCAAGCTAAATCGGGTTTGGAGTTTGAGCTTGGGAAACAAGACCCCTATCTCGGTCTCTTGAAGTGAGGCCAGCCAGATTTCGAGGTTTTCTTGGTTCAGTTCGCGTTCAAGGTCGGCCAAGCCATCCCTGTCGAGGGGCAGCAGCGCGATCAAAGAACAATCCTTGCCGACATAGGGAAGTTCAATGATCTGGCACGAAACGGGCAGACCCGAGTGGTAACCGTTGCGGAATCTCCCGCTGCAAACCATCATCGGGCATCGAATGGCACGGTCGGGGGACACCCAAAACTCTCTGTCATGAGTGGATTTCGGATTGAATTTCGTTTTCCACACTCCTTTGAAGTAGATCGCATTCACCAAGACCAGTCTGGCTTCGGGATCGATCGATCCTTGCGGGATGATGCCGCCGATCCGGCCTTTGGTTTTTGTGCTCACCCAATCGTCGATGTCCTTGGCGACGGCATCTGGTTGCATCCGGAAATCAGCCTCCTTGACCACCGCGTCATGGTACTGGCGGGAAACGCTGAGAAACGCTGGGAGCATCGGATGATTTGCCTGCGTCCATATACCGTTGGCTACGCTCACTTCAACACCCCCGCGTTTCTGAGAATGAGCCAGTACCTCCCGCAATTCGGCAAACGCAGCCTGAACTGAGTTCGTGCCGAAATGCAGCACACGAGCCATCTGCTTTACGGTGTTGCCCCGTGCGCCTGCGGAAGCCAGCGCCAGACACTCGGAGATGCTGTATGGCGAAAAGAATAGATTGCCGTTCGTGCCTTTGAGCTGTCGATAAAGGTGCAGTGCAAAGGTGTTGTTTCCTGCAACAACGACCTCTGTTTGCTTGCTCACGCCCCACCGGCCGCCGGGGCCGCAACCTGACAAGCCGAACAGGCAGAGCAGGGAAGCGACTACCGTCGCGCTCGGATACAGCCTTGAGTTGATGTTCATGGAATTGTCACCCCGTGACCGGCTCACCCAGTTGTCGGCACGGACAAAAGCTGTTCAACGAACTGCGCCCACACTACTCTTGTCAGTCCTGTTCGCCAAGAAACGTTTCCCCAGCCCCTCGCGCAGCGGGTCCACTCGCTCCGCGCTGAAGCCGTAATGCAGATGCCGCCGCCGGGCCAGAACCAGCAGTGTCAACTTGCATCAACTTGCGGCGGCAGGGGATGGTCCGGCTGGTGCAAACACGTCGTAACCAATCCCCAACTGCGCCAGGTAGTGGAGCGAGTAGCTGCGTTTGAACACCAGCACCGGCAACAGGAGGACGGTACCGAGATAAGGCAAAGACATCAGGCAACCGGCACAACAACAGGTCAGAAAGACGATGGCCGTTACTAGGGCGCCAATCGCGATGCCGAGCACGATCTGAAACAACAACCAGAGAACGAACTCGCCCGTGTGGGTCCGCAGCAAATCCAGCAGTTCGCCCCAGCAAGCGCGGCAGCGGCGGCGGCGCAAATACATGAGCGGCACGACGAAGTCGGTGGTCAACTTCTCGATCAAGGTAAAGAACGTTCCGAACGCGATGATCGCCAGGACCAAGCCCACGAGTTCCAGCACGCCAACGACTGCCAGTCGGTGGGCCATGCACATGCCCCAGCCGATTACCACACAAAGCACAACCAGCGGCAGGATGGCGACCATCGAAATCAGCCCGAGCACAATGCGGAACAAAAACAGGCTGTTGGCTTCCTGACTGAAGCGGGTCCAAGGCTCAATGACCTCTGCCTTGTTCAGCGCCACGCAGTGCAGAAACATGAACCGCCCCCGACTGTTCAGCCAGGTGAACACGACCCAAAAGACCAGGCCCAGCAGGAAGGCGCCCACCACCACGGGCACGATCCAGTAAAGATTGTCACCCAGGAAGTCCCGAGCGTGTTGCAGTTCATGGCGCACGCCGCCCCGGCGGCCCGAGCCGCCGATGGGAAAGTTGAAACTGAGGCCCCCGCCCCCGCCCCCGCCCTCGCCGAGGAGCGACAGCCACGCGCAAAAGCCGATCACAAACCACTTGCCGAGATCGAACGGCTGGAAGAGGACGAGCTTCACACGATCCAGGGCGCGACCGACAGGGTCAATGACGCTGAGACTGGGCGACGACGTTTTCATAGTGCTGCGGCGATGAATCCTTTGTTGACGCTGGACGGACTTTACGTCCGCCAGCGAGGAAGGAGAAGTATGATCTCAGGCCGGGATTGTAGGCGACTTCGGCTTCCCAACACGGTGACCCAGCGACCCAGAGCCGGGGCTTGCAGGTGCGCACGCAAATCGAGTATCTCAGCGGCATGGACTCCCGTGAAGCGCTGGTTGCGCTGAATCTCATCGAAGGTGTTGGCTCGATCCGCGTGCGGCAATTGCTCGAACACTTCGGCGAGGCCCCGAAGATTCTCTCCGCCTCCCGCAGCGAACTGCTTCGCGTGCGCGGCATCGGTGACGACACGGCGGAGGCGATCGCCAAATGGGAAAGCAACGTGGACCTGGCCGCAGAACTGAGACGGATTCAGGAATTCGGTTGCCATGTGTTGACGCAGGCGGACGACAGCTATCCAGAGTCGCTGCGCCAGATCTACGACCCGCCCGTGGTGTTGTACGTGCGAGGTGCGCTTACCGCAAAAGACAAGAACGCCGTGGCGATGGTTGGTTCGCGCACGACGACGCATTATGGCCTCGAGGTGGCGCGGAAGTTGGCTTACCAACTGGCCTACGTGGGCGTCACGGTGGTCAGCGGGGGGGCGCGGGGGATTGATTCCGCGGCGCATCAGGGCGCGCTCAGCGCCAAAGGCCGCACCGTATGTGTGCTGGGAACCGGCATCAGCATCGTGTTTCCTCCGGAGAACAAGGACCTGTTCGACCGCATTGCGGAGAACGGCGCGGTCATCACGCAGTTTCCGTTCAACCGCAACGGCGACCGGCAGACGTTTGCCATCCGGAATCGCATCGTGGCCGGCATGACGCTGGGCACCGTGGTGGTGGAGGCGAATCTGACCAGTGGCGCATTGATCACGGCCAATTTCGCCACGGAATATGGCCGGCAGGTGTTCGCCGTGCCGGGGCGGATTGATTCCCCACGGAGCAAGGGCTGCCACGATTTGATCAAAAAAGGCGCCAAGCTTTGCGAAGGGGCGGAAGACATTCTGAGCGAGTTCGAGTATCTCTTTCCATCAAGCAATCGTCCGCCGTCACCGGGCGAAACCGGCGTTTTGCCTGCGCTCGAACTCTCGGCGAATGAGCAGAAGGTCTATGACGCGTTGACCGTGGAAGAATCCACGGTGGACGAAGTCATCCGCCGAAGCGGCCTGCCGGCGTCGGCGGTGAGTGTGGCGTTGTTGGGATTGGAGATGAAGCGCGTCGTGAAGCAGTTGCCGGGGAAGCTGTTTGTCCGGAACACCTGAGTCGGAGGTTCCCCTCGCTTCGATGGAGATCGTCTCGTTGCCGGGTTCTGGTTACCCGTGCAGCAAGTTCGCAAGGTCAGATTCTGACGCTCCGGGTCTCGATCGTCGTCGGGCGAAACCGCGTCCGAGCCAGAGCGATCGCGGCTTTTGGTCATTCGGGAGCGGCTTACGCTCCCGAGTGACCCGTGCTGCAACCACTCACTTCCGCAGCCGGTAGAACCGATTGCCAGCCGAGGCATCCACGGTGACGCTGTTGCCGACGACACCGTCCACCGGTGTCCACGTTGTGCCTGGCAGATTGTCGGAGTACTCCAGGGTGAACCCCGTCTCGCTCACGGGCCAGGAGAGAGTCACCTGATTGCCTGCGTGCGAGATGCCAAGCGTCGGCGGCGTTGTCGTCTCCGGCCCGACCATGGCCAGGAAATGGTTCCAGATCGTGGTGTCATCGAGCGTGGTCGAGTAGAAGGCCACTTCGTCGAGATCACCCATCCACGCCTCCACTGCCGCTGCCGGGGCCCTGGAGCCGATCTGGGTCGTCTGGCCCGAGGCGTTGTTGATCGCTTGAGGGAAACTTCCCAACGGTTTGCCATCCCAATACATCGAAACGCTGCCAGCGCCGAAGGCGATGGCGTAGTGGTGCCAGCCGTTGGCCCCGGGAATGGGGAGCGTCTGGAAACGGACACCATTCCAGTTCCCGATCTCGTTCTTCCACGCACTCATGTGAACACTCCACACACTGCCCCCGTCGCGGTCGGCGAAGAGGCAGGGAGCGTAGCTGGCCGGATTGACCCAGTTCGGACGAACCCACCCCTCGACGGTGCCGTTGCCACTGGTGAATTCGAAATCCGCCACCTGGCCCAGCGCAATATGGCCGGTGCCATCCAGGGTAAGGGCTTGGTTGGTCACACCCCCCGGGCCCGCCGAGTAGCTGACTGCGTTGACGGCCACGCCGGGGTGGGCGTTCTTCGCATCCTGGCCGTCACCGGCATCGAACGTGTAGTAGGAAATGAGGCTGCTTTCGTTCAACACCGTGGCCTGGTAGCGCGCCATATTGTTCCCCACCTGGATGGTGGCCGAGGCGCTGTTGGTGTTCCCGGCAGGGTTCGATACGGTGACGTAGTAAGTGCCGGAATGGTCAGCCGTCAGGCTGGTGGAGCCGATGCTGGCGTCTGTCGCTCCCGGGATCAGCGCGCCATCCTTGTACCACTGGTACTCCAGTTGCGCACCGCTGGCGGCAACGGATACTTGTCCCGGCTGGCCGGCCAGGTAATACCCGCCGGCGGGCTGGGTGGTGATGGTGGGCGGATCACCCAGGTAGTAGGCGTTGTAGTGCGCCAGAATCGAGCTGCCTGGCAGGGCGGAGGAGTAGAACGCGACTTCATCCAGCATGCCCGCCCAACCCTCGGCGGTCGAATTGGCGGCCGACGATCCCAACTGAACCGCCGCGTAGTTGGCGCTGATGGGCACGTTCCGGGTCGCGACCAGAACGCCATCCCAATAATAGGTGGCCGTGCCGGCGTCGAAGACCATCGCCACGTGATGCCAGACCGTGCCGGCGCTGCCACCTGGGACAGGATATTCT
>CAYJNU010000129.1:0-17941 GCA_964371005.1 uncultured Verrucomicrobiota bacterium
CGGGTTAATGCGCCTGTGGGCTGCCGCTGCCAAAGACGCTGGCGCGCTGTTCAACCCCTCTTTGCTGGGAGATGCCGCGGACTTCCCCAGGGACTCCGCCACGGACCTTTCTTCAGCGACTGCTTAGGACCACGCTGGCTGAGGCTAATCCCGGCGACGTGGCTTGCACGGTGATCCCTCCGGCCACAAACTTCGACTGAATGAACGCCAAGCCGCGACCGTGGTAAGCGTTGCGGCTGCTTTGCTTCCCGGTAGCCGGGCTGTTCAGGTCACCATTCTCGATACCAATGAGGTCCGCCGGCCCGTCCACGGAAAACGTCACGTCCTCAGTGGCGTCCGGCACGCGCACGCCCTGCGCGTCCACGATGCGGAATTCGAGATGGCAAATGTCCCGTCCGTCCGCGCGGAGTTGTGTCACGTCGGGCCGCAATTCGATCCGGTGCGCCGGCCCGGCGGTCTGCAAACTGAATTCACACTCCGCACTCCCGTTCCCGCGTGCAACCGCCTTGAGCACGCCCGGCTCGAACGGAAGCTGCCAGACCAGCGCGCCCTCCGCCGCGTCGGCGAGCCGCTTGGTGCCGATGGGTCGGCCGTTGAGCGTGAGGACAACTTCCGGGCAGGTGGTGTAGCATCGGACGGTCACCGTCGAGTTGGAAGGCCAGTTCCAATGCTCCTCTGCCCGCCCGCCGCGCCTTCGCCTTCCCTCACCACCACCGGCAGCGGAAGCGCAGAGATACACCATCGGCCGGCGGCTCCACAGGCTTTGGCGAAACCAGGCGTTGGGTTTCTTGAATCCGCAGAGATCGAGCAGCCCGGCCCCGTTCGCGCGGTTGGGCCACTGGCCCGCCTCACCCAGGTAATCAATGCCGGTCCAGAGAAACTGGCCGGCGACATAATCGTTGTCGCGCACAACCGTCCACGCGCTGAACTGATGGCTGTTCTCGCTCCCGAAGAGAATCCGTTTCGGGAACTTCGCATGATCGCCCGGATAGCGCGCTTCCTGGTAATTGTAGCCGACGATGTCCAACATTTCGCCGAAGCCGACGGCGTCGGACATCGCCACGTTGGCCAGCGCCGCCGTCACCGGGCGCGTGGGGTCCAGCTTTTTGACGGCCTCGACCAACGGGCGGGCGCATGCAATGAGGTTCTGCGCCGCGGGGTGCTCAGGCCGGTAGGCCGCGCCCAGCACGGGATGCGAGAACGGATCGTTCGCATAGTCAACTTCGTTGCCGACGCTCCACAGGATCACGCAGGGGTGATTGCGGTCGCGGCGGACCATGTCTTGCACGTCCGTGACGGACCATTTCTCAAACGACTCCGCATAGCCGAAGCGGCTCGGCAGCTTCGAGTTCCACCCGGTCACCCACTTGTTCTTGGCGGGCGTGAATTCGTCGAAGGCCTCGTCCTTGACCAGCAAGCCGAGCCGGTCGCACAAGTCGAGCAATTCGGGCGCCGGCGGGTTGTGGCTCGTGCGGATCGCGTTCACGCCAACTTCCTTCAACGTGCGCAGGCGGCGCTCCCAGACTCTCTCCGGCACGGCGGCGCCCAGGGTTCCGGCGTCGTGATGGATGCAGACGCCTTTGAGCTTGATCGAAGTTCCATTGAGCGAAAAACCCTGGTCGGCATCGAACCGGAACGTGCGAATCCCGAAAGGCGTCGTGGTTTCGTCCACCAAGTTGGTGCCGGCCAGCACCCGGCTCCTGAGGGTGTAAAGCACGGGCGCGTCCGGCGACCACAGTTGCGGACGGGCGACTTCGATCTGCTGGACGGGCGTCTGGTTTGTTCCATCAGCGATGGTGGCGTCGGTGGTGACGCTCCCCACCGTCAGGCCGTTGGCGCCGAGCACGTCCGATTGCAGCGCGAATTGGCGGGGCGAACCCGAAGTGTTTTCAATGGTGGTCTCGACGCGCACCACCGCCGCGTTGGCCGTGACTTTCGGTGTGGTGACGAAAACGCCCCAGTGGCCGATGCGCAACTGATCGGTGAAGCATAACCGCACGTGGCGGTAGATGCCGGAACCGGTGTACCAGCGCGAGTCAGCATACCGGGAGTGGTCCACACGCACGGCGAGGACGTTGTCCCCGGCGCCGGACTTCAGTAGCGGAGTCAGAACGCACTCGAAGCTCGAATATCCGTAGGGCCGGCCGCCCACGAAATGCCCGTTGATCCAGACCTCCGCATGGTCATACACCCCGTCGAACTCGATGGCGACGCGTTTGTCCTGGAGGCTGGGAGCGAGCGTGAAGTGTTTCCGATACCAACCGACGCCGGCGGGTGCGAAACCGTTCCCGCTGGAGTATTCAGGACCGAACGGCCCCTCGCTGCTCCAATCATGTGGCACATCCAACTGCCGCCAGTTGGTCTCATCCAACTCCGGGATCATCGCGCTGCCGGAATCGCCCCGGTTGAAACGCCAACCGAAGTCCATGTCCACGTACAGTCGACCGGCTGGCACCGGGGGATTGGATGAGATTTGGGCGGATTGCGGTTCGGCAGCCGCACCGGCCTGCCTCAACAGGGTCAGGCAGACAGCCCCGGCCAGGAGCAACGCGAGCCGGGGGCGCAAGATAGTTGGAGCGTTCATAACACCGCGCCACGTTTACCGAATTGCGGGCGACGTGGCTATTCAGAACCGTGACCAAACAAATCCATCTGCGGCGGCGAGGCAAGCTGCTTGAGCTTGTCTCGGTCTGCTCTCAAACAAGGCGGAGAACGTCGTTTGCTGCCGATCGGCGCAGACGAAATGCTCAATCGCGCTTCAGCCAAAGATGTCGCAGCGTAATGGCGGGCGCGGAGACACCAGTTTCGACGTAGGGGAAACCTCTCCGGTGACAGGAGACGCAAACGTCATTGTTGAACAAAGTGCGCTCCGTATGCCGGCATTCCCGGAGCGGCGACTCGACCCGGAACTCAGCTTCACCTTGCTTGAGCGCCTCCTTGAGCGTCGTCTTCAACTCGAAACCCGCGCTTGCGTAGCCAACCATGAGCGCCTCTGTCATCGTCCACGCGTATTCCCCCTTGATGAATCGGACGATGCCTTTGCGGCAATAGTGCCTCGTCACATCGCGCTTCGGGCCAACGGGCTTGCATTCAATGAACAGCCAGTCCTGCGTTGGCACGCGAACCTCTGGCCGGCCAATGAACCCAACCAGTACGTCCGGCTTCATGTCGCGCCGAGTGCCGTCGAAGTTCTGCAATTCCGCGCCGCGAGTGCCGGTGGTGAACACCTGCCGATCAAAGCCCTCGACCATTCGGTTCCGCAGCACGCGGTCGAACAGCGCCGTTTGCAGCTTGTGGGTGATTTCGTTTTCCTCGGCTTTCCGGAGGTCGAAGCCCTCCGGCGGTTGATCGCGCAGCATTTCCCACGCGACACCGACGGCCTCCTCAATCTTTAACAGCAACGGCCAAGGGATGGGTGGATGAGGGAGCGGGAGAGCCGAGTCGTCGCTGAAGAAGCCGTAGCCCATGAATCAGCCTTCAAACACGCTGAAGTGCTCGCGCAGGATGGTCGCCGCCAGCAAGCGCGCGCGGCTTGGCGTCCAGTAGCGGTATTGCCGCAGCAAGCCGATGAGGAGCGCGCCGTCCAATCTCTTGATGATGCGGGTCGCGCCGGTTTCGTTGGCAAGCGGCAAAACGGCTTCGTGGAACAGCGCCTCGGGAACTGTGGCCCGCAGACCCTTTGCCCGGAGTAACATGGCGCCGAACGGCGCATCCGAGGCGGCATCAGATGGCCACGGTGCCAGTTCAGGCTGCTGGCCCAGCATCTTGAAAAACGGGCGCAGGATAGACTCGACGCGGCGCATAAACTTTGAGCGCTCAGGCTTGGTCGGCGGTCTGCTGGCGCGGACGCCAAGTTCGTCGTTCGGCTCACGGACTTCGAGCGTGTCGCGGATGACTTCCACGTCGAATTCGTCAAGGCCGTAAAGCTGCGCAAAGAAAGCGTCCACGTCCTCAAAGACATCGCGATCTTGCTTAATAAGGCGCTGTGAGAGCTTCTGCACCTCTTGCCGGTCAGCGTCCGTTAGCGTTTCAAAGGGTTTGAGCAGGCATTCATCAAAATCCAGCTTCTGGAACTTTGGCCGCTCCACGCCGATCTCGGCACTCGTTAGCAGCGTGTAGTGCATCACGAGGCGGGAGTGAACGAACAATTGGAGGTATCGGGCGAGTAGCTCGGCATGCGCATGTCCCTTTGCGGAGTATCCGTAGAAACTCTCGTTGTAGGCCACGTCGCCAAGACTCAGGAGAGCGCGGCCCAATGCACGGTCGCCACCCGGTGACGCCTTTACCAAAGCCAGTGGGGCCCGATAGACGCGCACACGGTCACGTTCGCGGTTACGCAACCGCGGCCAACAAACGGTGTCGCGTGAGAATTTCTTCAGTTGGTCAGTCTCGACCAAGAAACGAAACAGGTCGGTCGAGTTGAGGTCTGGCAGTTCCTTCAACGGCCTCGCGTCGCGCGGTTTCTGCTTCGGCTTGATTTGGTACCCACTACTACACGCCAGCCCCAAGTCCTTCACCCAATACTCCTCAAGCGGTCGCCCGCCGGAGGCTTTTATTTTGCGCACGACCTCGATATCCAGCGACGTGCCGACGGCCAGCGCCTTCCACAACCACGGCTCTTGAATCGCCGCCTCGATCTCAACAGGCACGGCGGACTTGTCGTCAATCCGCATCTCGCTGGCGCGATTGAGCGGCAGGTCCGTGTGCGGCGAGATGAACTGGATTCGGTGACTCGGCTTCGGTTTCCGGTTGCGTGCGAAGAACAACATGAACGGTTGGTCCATGTCGGGCCAAACCTTCGTCTTCCGCAGGTTTGAGCAGTTGATGATGCCGGTGACTGAGATGAGCCGGAAGATGGCCTTGCGAGCGTGCTGCGAGTTTTCGCGCTGCTTGAACAGCGTGCGCGCAGGGAGGGCCATCGCGATGCGACCGTCGGGTTTGACCCACTCGGTGGCTTTCCACAGGAACGGAAGATCGGGGCCGCTGTCAGGGTTTTCGTAGGCATTGCCCAGCACGGCGTCCTTTTTCGTCACGATGGCCCGGCTGACTTTGTCCAATTCCAGCGCGAGCGCTTTGTGTTTCTTTTCGAGGCTCGTCCAAGGCGGATTTGAGAGCACGAGGTCAAAAGCGCCATCGAAACGCTTGCCGACGTGCGCCCCAAGACTGCCGATCACCGGCCCTTCAGGATGATCTTCCTCGCGCCGCCAATTGAAGAGGATTGCACTCCGCCCGGAGCGGAGTGCCTTGAAGGCCAGTTTCTCCGGCGGCACCGGTTCGGGATCGAGCTCGATGGCTGTAAGGTAGAGGCTCAACGCGGAGAGCTTCAGGGCGGAGTCGCTGATATCGAAGCCTGTAAGTTGCTGCTCCAGGATTTCGCGAATAGCCGCAGTGTTCGGGCGCGGCGCATTCGAGTTCTTCTCCAACTGCGCTTTCCATCGCTCACGGTATAGCCGGCGGAACGCGAGGACGAGGAACACCGATGCCCCACACGCGGGGTCGAGCACGCGAGCCTGGTGAGCGTTGGGCAGGTTGTCGAACGCCTCGTCCACCAAGGTCGCGGCGATGTTGCGTGGTGTGTAGTGAACGCTCGTGCTGCCCGAGTTCTTGGGCTCCCATTTCCAGGACAACCGCTCATACACCTGACTCAATAAACCGACCGGGATGTGGGCAAAATCCAAATCGCCCCAGTGAATCGGAAGGCGCAGTTGGAAACCGTCGTCGCCGACTGGCTCCTGCCCGCGCGCGATGCCGCCGAGGTGACAGAAGACACGTCCGGCTGTCTGACGTCCGATGTCGTCGAAGAAGCTACGGCTTCCATCGTCGGTAAGCGGGAGGAAGTCGCCGTTGAAGGTCTTGTCGAGCCACTGGCAGGTCGCCGACGCGTTTTCCGCATCGTCAAAACACTCGACAAGTAGGTTGACACGCGGGGCAATTCTTGGGCGGTTCCGTTCCGTGATGACTGCGCGGTCCTTCAGGAAGCGGAAGAACAACGCCCGACCAACGAGCGAAAGAACGTCCGTGCGTTTGAGGTTAAGCTGCTCAAGGCGTGAGGCGGTGCGGTCCACCAAGTTGAACATCTCCTTGAAGATGAACTCGCTGTCCTCGCCTTCTTCGAGTTCGTCGCAGCGTCCGAGCGCGAGCCGCGAGAAGAACGTCAAGGCCTTGTTCGAGCCTCGTTGGTAGATTTGCCATTCCGGCTTGCGGTCGGCCAAGCTTACTGGCGTCACCTCCAGCGCGCCCGGACGAACCACCGCGAGATAAGCGCGGTCGCCTCGGCAACCGAGCGTGCGACGCAGTTTCTTCAGTTGCACCTCTTGCTCGTCGGGCAAATGTGCAAGCCGCATGGCATTCACAAAGAAGAGCAGTGGACGGCCCTGGTTCTCCGCGACGCCGTCGGGCATCACCTCGCGAGACTCTTTCTCTCGGCTCGGCTCCACGAGGTCGAGATAGTCAAGCGCATCTGGCGTCGCCACGCCGCGAAACCAGCGCACGCCCGACCCGCGGCTGCTAATGCCGTAGTGCGGTAGTTCTGCTTTCAAGTTCAATGTGACGCCGCTGGGCATTTGTTGGCGGTGGCTGTTGCTAATGTCAGATTAGGCGATGACGCCCCAGCGAGAACTGCCGGTTCACCATACGCCGGCACATTGGCGTTTCGCCATGACAAATGCAAGCAACTCGTCGCCTTGGAAGATGTCAACCCTTACCCAAACAAATCCATCTGCGGCGGCGAGGCAAGCTGCTTGAGCTTATCGCGGTCTTGCTGGCGACGCGCTTGGCGGACTGTGCCCTCCGGCGTGAGTTCGGATTCTTCGAGGTTGCCGAGGATCACCTTCGCGCGCTCCAGCACTTCTTTCGGCACGCCGGCGAGGCGCGCCACGTGGATGCCGTAGCTCTTGTCCGTGCCACCTTCCACGATCTTTCGCAGGAACACGATTTGGTCGTGCCACTCGCGCACGGCGACGTTGAAGTTCTTCAAGCGCGGCAGTCGCTGGGCGAGTTCGGTCAGCTCGTGGTAGTGCGTCGCGAAAAGGGTCTTCGCGCCGACCGCGTTATGCAGATGCTCGACGATGCTCCACGCCAGGCTCAAGCCGTCGAACGTGCTCGTGCCGCGCCCAATCTCGTCCAGCACGATGAAGCTGCGCGAGGTGGCGTTGTTGAGGATGTTTGCCGTTTCGGTCATCTCGACCATGAAGGTGGACTGCCCGCGCGCCAGGTCGTCGCTCGCACCGATGCGGGTGAAGATGCGATCCACGAGATCAATCCGCGCCTCCGCCGCGGAGACGAAGCTGCCGGTGTGCGCCAGCAAGGTGATGAGCGCGACCTGCCGAATGTAGGTGGATTTGCCCGCCATGTTCGGCCCGGTGATGAGGGCGATCTGAGGAAACGGGATTGTCGTTCCGCCTTCAGGCGGTTTCGTCTCATTCGCGTTTCCTGCCGAACCGCCTGAAGGCGGAACTACAAACGCGACAACGCTGGCCAGCGCCGTGTCATTCGGCACAAAGCGTTCGTCGAGAAGGTTCTGTTCCAGCACCGGATGCCGGCCTTCGCGGATTTGCAGCAAACCTTCGTCCGCAACGTGCGGGCGGCAGTAGTTGTGCAGTCGGGCGGTCTCGGCGAAGGAGGCCAGCACGTCCAGTTGGGCCAGGGCGGCGGCGGTTTGCTGAATGCTCGCCATCTGCGCCAGCACGGCCTCGCGCACGCGCTGGAACAATTCGTATTCCAGCTTTACGCTGCGTTCCTCCGCGCCGAGGATTTTGCCCTCCATCTCTTTCAACTCGGGCGTGATGTAGCGTTCGCCGTTGGCGACGGTCTGCTTCCGGATGTACTGCGGCGGGACTTTGTCCAGGTTCGACTTGGTGACTTCGATGTAGTAGCCGAACACGGAGTTGAACCGCACTTTGAGCGACGTGATGCCGGTGGCCGCGATTTCATCGGCTTGAAGTTTGGCAATCCAATCCTTGCCGCCGCGCTGGGCATTGCGGAGCTCATCAAGCTCGGGACTGAAACCGTCGCGGATCATTCCCCCTTCCTTCACGGGCAGAGGCGGCTCGTCCACAATGGCACGGGAGATCCGGTCCACGAGTTCGGGCGATTCGGAGAGTTGGTCGCTCAACTCCCTGATCAATCCAGAGGACCTGGCTTCGTTGGGCTCATTGGTAGCAGCCGACGTGAAAAGGCTTTCCCGTTCTTCCTTTGAAGTGTGCCTTTCCACGTCGGCCGCGGCGAGGTCCTGGAGGATTTGCCTCACCGCCGGGATCCGTTGAAGCGCGAGGCGCAAGGCGGCAAGGTCGCGCGCATTGCCGCTGCCGCTGCTGAGGCGACCGATGGTCCGTTCCAAGTCACGCACGTTCGCAAGCTGCGTGCGCACGCTTTCCAGCGCTGCGGCGTTCTCGACGAACGTTTGCACCACCTCCTGGCGCCGGCGGATGGGTTCGACGGCGGCGAGGGGTTGTGACAGCCAGTCCCGAAGGCGGCGCGCCCCCATCGGCGTGACGGTGCGATTGGTCACACCGTAAAGCGAAGCCTTCCGTGGCGCATCGTGGTGGAGCGGCTCCAGGATTTCCAGGTGCCGCAGCGTTGTGTGGTCCAGCACGAGGAAGTCGCTGCGTTGGTAGAAAGAGATCCGGGTGAGGTGCTGGACGTCCCGCCGAAGGTGCTGACTGAGATAATGCAGCGCGGCCCCCGCCGCGCCGATGGCGGCCCCGCGATCCTTCAGCCCGAAGCCGTCGAGCGATGCCACTTTGAAATGGTCGCGGACAGTGTAAAGGGCGGTTTCCGGCGCGAAGACCCAGCCGTCGTAGCCATTGAGAATCCGGAACGCACCACGCAACAGATCGCGAGCTGCCGCAGACTCCTCCGGAAGAATGATCTCCGCCGGTCGCAGGCGTTCAAGTTCTGCGAGCAGCGCCGCGTCGGATTCGAGTTCCGTCGTCCGGAAATCGCCCGTGGTCAAATCCACCAGCGCGAGTCCAAAGACCTTGTCGGCGGGGCAGACCACGGCGAGGAAGTTGTTGCGCTCGGCCACGAGCATACGGTCGTCGAAGTGCGTGCCGGGCGAGAGGATTTGCGTGACTTCGCGTTGAACAAGTTTGCCGGGCTTGGCGTCCTCGATCTGGTCGCAAATGGCCACCTTGCGTCCGGCTTTGAGGATGCGGGTGATGTAGTTGTTCGCTGCATGGAACGGCAGGCCGCACATGGGCACCCCGTTGCGGGCGGTGAGCGCGAGGTTCAGGAGTTGCGCCCCCGCCTGCGCGTCCTCGAAAAACATCTCGTAGAAATCGCCGAGCCGGAACAGCAAGAGGGCGTCCTTGGGCAGTTCGCCTTTGATGCGGCGATACTGTGCCATCATGGGCGTGAGTTGGGCTTCGGCAGACATCGCGAGGATTGTTCAAGCTGCCCGGGCGGAGCGCAAGGAATTTGCCGGCAGCGGCGCGGTGTGGGCCGCTTGTTTCACACGGCCTCCTCCGCTAGCTTGGGCGCGTGATTGACGACGCGGCGTTGGACGACTTGCTGCAAAAGGTCTGGGACGGCGGGCGCATTGCTCCGGCTGAGGCCCGGCGGCTGTATGATTTGCCGCTGGAGGAACTCGGCGCGCTGGCAGACCGGCGACGGCAGCTTGCTAAGGCGCGGGCTTACGACGCCCGCGGCAACGACATCGTCACCTACATCGTGGACCGGAATGTCAATTACACGAACGTCTGCAATGTCTATTGCAAGTTCTGCGCGTTCTACCGCACCGAGAAGGACGCTGACGCCTACGTGATCACGCACGACGAAATGGACCGCAAGATCGAGGAGACGATTGCCCAACGCGGCACGCAGTTGCTCCTGCAGGGTGGCCATCATCCGAAGCTGACCAAGCAGTGGTATCTCGATTTGCTCGGCCACATGAAGGCGAAATATCCGCAGGTCAACATCCACGGCTTCAGCCCGAGCGAGTTCATCCATTTCCGAGACGTCTTTAACGAACCGCTGGAGAAAACCATTGCCGACTTCGCCGCTGCGGGCCTTGGATCAATCCCCGGCGGCGGCGGCGAAATCCTCGTGGACCGGGTGCGCGAGCGAGTCTCTCCATTGAAAGCCACCAGCGACGAATGGCTGGAAGTCATGGACGTGGCACATCGGCTGGGTCTGGATTCCTCGGCCACGATGATGTTCGGCCACGTCGAAACGGTGGAGGATCGGATCGAGCATTTGGAGCGATTGCGCGTGCAGCAGGACAAGTCGCTTCAGCGGGCTTCCAAAGAACGTGCTTCCGGCATCCTGCCGGAAGATCAAACGTTCAGCCAGGGCCCAGCAGCGGGAATCTGCGATCTGCGGGCTGGAAGCACCGCCGCACGCTTTGGCCATTTTACCGCGTTCATCGCGTGGACGTTCCAGCCCGAAAACACGAAGCTGCGCGTTGCCCCCGTCGGGGCGCACGAATACCTCCGCACTCAGGCGCTGGCCCGCATCTACTTGGACAACTTTGAAAACGTGCAGAGCTCCTGGGTCACGCAAGGCCCCGCCATCGGGCAAGTCGCCCTCAAGTTTGGCGCGAACGATTTGGGCAGCATCATGATCGAGGAGAATGTCGTCAGCCAGGCGGGCGCGACCTTCCGCATGACTGTGGCCGACATGCACCGGCTCATCAACGACCTCGGCTACGAACCGCGCCAACGGGACAACTGGTATCGGCTGGTGAATTGAGCCGACTACGAACACTCGCCCGTGCCGCGGCGCGCAGCAGCAGGCTGCGGTTCATGGGCCTCACTCGGTTCCGGTTCTTGACCGCCTCGGTTCGAGCCCATGCTCGGCGTTGAATCACTCTGTTGCGCGCTTTTCACGCAGGTCGCGTGATTCTCACGCGTGATTCTCACGCCTCCAGGTTGGATGGGTTCGTTTTCCTGAGCTTTTTGAGTGTTGACGAGTTGGCACCGGGTCTGCACTATAGCTGGCCATAACAGTCAACAACATTATGAAACAGACACACAAATTTAAACTCTCAGCATTCACTCTCATTGAGTTGCTGGTCGTGATCGCGATCATCGCCATTCTGGCGGGCATGCTCCTGCCGGCGCTCGCCAAGGCCAAGCAGAAGGCGCAACGGATTAACTGCGCCAACAATCTCAAACAGGTCGGACTCTCGTTCCGCATTTGGGGCGGTGACAACGGGGATCGCTATCCCATGAAAGTGACGACCGCCGATGGCGGTGCGCAAGAAGCCGTGCCGGCGGCCGGCGCGGTGGCCCCCAACGTTTGGAGGATCTTCCAGGTGCTTTCCAACGAGGTCAATACACCCAAAGTCGTCGTCTGCCCCTCCGATGAACGGAATCCGCGCACGAACTTCCTGAGCGTAAACTCCGGCACCACCGTTCGCGATTTCTACGACAACACGGCGGTTTCCTACTTCGTGGGCGTGGATGCCGACGAGACCCAGCCGCAGATGTTCCTCTCGGGTGACCGCAACATCGGCACCGGCCCGGCGAATCCCTATTCGTTTGGCTACTCTCCCAACTCGCCGTCCGTCAATGGCGCCGCGATTTCCGTTGGGACGAACACCTCCACCGGTACGGGTATGAACCTTCAGTGGACCGACAAGATGCACCAGAAGCAGGGCAACGTGGCGCTGGCCGACGGCAGCGTGCAGCAGTACAGCTCGTCCAAGCTGAAGGAAGCGATCCGCTCGAGCGGTGACACCTCGGCGAACAGATACACCGTGATCAGCCAGGGCGGCAACAACATCATCATCCCATAAGCGGGCAAGACCGAAACCTTTACCAAGCCGGCCGCGAGGCCGGCTTTTTTGTTGTCCATGAGACTCCTCCCAGAATCTATGGCCGTGCCGGTGTCTCGCAGGGCGCCGCCAAATTCGTGGTGTTCGAGCCCGCGTGCGGCACTCTGCCGCGACGCCGCCGGGCTTTGAGGCCGACATCTATTTCGGCTTCAGAATAGTTCGGTCTGGCCGCGCTTGACGGGGGTGCGAGCCGGGCCGCAGAGGTCCAGGAATTCCGATTCCGTCAACACCGGCACGCCGAGTTCGCGAGCCTTGTCGAGCTTGGAGCCGGCGTTTTCGCCCGCCAGGACGTAATGGGTGTGCTTGCTGACCGAGCTGCTGACATTACCACCTGCCTCCCGGATGAGGGCGGAGGCTTCGTCGCGCGAGAGCGTCGGGAGCGTGCCGGTCAGGACGAAGGTCTTTCCGGCCAGCGGCGGCTTGGAGTCAGGGGGAGGTGCGGGTGACGCCGCCCCGGCCGGTTGGATGCGCAAGCCTTGGAGGCGCTGCAGGATTCTCTTTCCGCTGGCCGAGGCAAAGAAGTCCAACACCGAAGCGGCGGCGACCGGGCCGACTTCCGGCAGTCTGGCTTTCGCACCGCCTTGTTCCAGTCGTGCTTCCAGCCCGGCGATTTCGGCGGCCAGTTCGGCGTGGCGCCGCTTTCTCGCCTCCCGTTCTTCGGCCTGCTTCGGCGGATTCTTGCGTGAGCGCGGGCTGATTTCTTGCCGTTCAGTCTCCTTGGCGCCAAGCTCACGGATGTCACCCAGGACCTGTGAGGTGGCAACATCTTCCAGCGAGCTGTGAACCTGCGCAAGCTGCCAGGCGGTCTGCTCGCCGACATTCGGGATGGCGAGCGCGTGAATCCAGCGGTGCAGCGGAGCTCGTTTCCCGCGCTCCAGCGCCTCAACGACTTTGGCGGCATTCTTTTCGCCAAAAACCCGCGGAGCCTCATCCGTGCCAAGGTTCAGCGCCGCGAGCCGTTCCACCGTGAGCTCAAACAAATCCAGCGGTTCGTCCACCAAGCCGCGCTCCACGAGCTTTTCCGCGACGATCCCCCCGAGCGCCTCGATGTCGAGCGCCTTGCGCTGGGCAAAGTACTCCACGCGCCGGGTCTTTTGGGCCGGGCAACCGGCGACGTTCTGACAGCGCCAGGCGACTTCCTCGACGTCGCCTGCCGAAACCTTCTCCTTGGCAATCGCGCCGCCGCAGGCCGGGCATTTACCACCGATGTGCGCCACGAAATCAAACGGCTTCGCGTCAGGCAGACGTTTGCTCTTCACGACCTCCATCACTTCCGGAATCACCATGCCCGCCTTGCGGATGACCACCGTGTCGCCAATCCGGATGTCCTTCCGGCGAATCTCGTCCTCGTTGTGCAGTGTCGCGCGCGCAATCGTCGAGCCCTGGACAAAGACCGGATCGAGTTCCGCCACGGGCGTGAGTACGCCGGTGCGCCCAACCTGCACCGTGATCGCTTTGAGCACGGTTTCCGCCGGCTCAATCCACGGGATGGGCTTGTGGACGATCGCATAGCCCGGCGCGCGGGCCTTCACCGGAATGCGCGCCCAGTCAGCGAGCGAGTTGACCTTGAGCACGATCCCATCAATCTCGTAAGGCAGTTTGCTGCGCAGGTCCCGGTCTTCGTCGTAGTGCGCGACGATTTCTTCGGCATAGACGCGCAAGACCTCAGCCAGGTCGCGGCAGAGCCACCAGTGTGCTTGCGTCGGCAGGCCAAAGCGCTTGAGTGATTCCAGAACCTCCGCATGCGATGCAAACTCGATCCCTTCGCACACGCCGATGGCGTAGAAGACAGCGCTGAGCGGGCGCGCCGCAACAAGGCGCGGGTCGAGTTGCTTGAGCGCGCCGGCAGTGGCGTTGCGAGCGTTTGGGAACGGCTCTTCGCCGGAGGCTGCGAGCTTCTTGTTCAACGCCGCAAAGTCCTGCTGCGCGATGTAGGCTTCGCCGCGAACTTCCAGCAACGCCGGTGGGTTCCTGAGGTTCAACTCCAGCGGAATCGCGCGGATCGTGCGCAGATTGCCGGTGATGTCGTCACCCGCCGTGCCGTCGCCGCGCGTGACGCCGAGGGCGAGCTTGCCGTGCCGGTAGTGAAGGCTGATGGAGACGCCGTCCACCTTCGGTTCGAGGACATAGGCGATCTGCGGCCGGCCGAGATGTTTGCGCACCGTGGCGTCGAAGCTCCGCAACTCCGCCAGCGTGTTCTCGTCCTGTCTCTGCTTGCGGCGGTCATCGTCCGGCTCCTCGTCCTTGGTCGGATGATCGGCGGCGCGGATTTTGTCCAGCGACAGCATCGGCTGGAGATGCGTCACGCGCTTGAAGGCGCTCAGCGGCTGCCCGCCCACGCGTTGGCTCGGCGAATCTGGCGTGACCAGTTCTGGGAACTCCGTTTCGAGATCGAGCAATTCCTTGTAGAGCCGGTCGTATTCGCGGTCGCTGATGGCCGGCCGGGCCTCGACGTAATAGGCGTGGTCGTGCGCGCGGATTTGCTCGACGAGCGCGGTGTGACGGACGGTTGCTTCAGGGCGAGTCATCGCCAGCATTCTTAACCGGCATCCGCCGACTTGTCAGGAGTTTTCCGGCGAACGGGGGCGATGGCAGAGCGGTTTATTCCCCGCCGGGCGCCGCGCCGGGAAAGCTGGAGCAAAAATCCAGGCTTGCCTTGCCCCGACCTCAGCGGGCATTTTCCGACATGGCAGCAACGCAGAAAACCCACCCGCTGGATTCCCGGTTCTATCTGACCGCGGATGACTTCTTCACCGCACACAGCGCGCTGGCGTTGACCTACGACGACGTCACGCTCGCGACGCTCTATTCCGAAGTGCTCCCCCGCGATACGCAACTCGACACGCGTCTCGCCGACGGGCTCAGCCTCAACGTCCCCATCGTGTCCGCCGACATGGACACCGTCACCGAATCCCGCATGGCCATCGCCATGGCCCTGAACGGCGCCCTTGGTCTGATCCATTACAACATGCCGGAGAAACAGCAACTCTCCGAACTCAGCCGCGTGAAATACCACGTGCCCGGCATGATCCACGACCCCATCAAGGTCGCTCCCGATCAATTGGTCGGCGATGTGGTGGCGATGGTCGAGGAACACAAATATGGCTTCAGCACGTTTCCGGTCGTGGACGAGAAGGGCAAACTCGTCGGCCTGCTCTCCGGCCACATCGTCAAGCCGCGATACGCAAAGCGCAAGGTGGCCGAGGCCATGACGTCGCGGGAGCAGGTCCACACGATCCAGAAGAAGGAGCTCAGCAAGGATCCCATCGCCCGGGCGGACAAATTCTTCACCGAGCACCCTGGCATCCACAAACTGCTGGTGGTGGATGACGAGGACAAACTGCGCGGGCTTTTCACGATGAACGACGTGGAGCGCATCACACAGGAGCGCAAGGCGCAGTTCAAGCCGGCGCGCGACGCGCAGTTCCGCCTGGTCTGTGGCGCGGCAGTGAGCGCCACCCGCAATGCCTTCGGCGAACTCGACCGCGAACGCATCCTCAACCACGTCAGCACGCTGGTCGAACGGGGTGTGGACTGCGTGGCCGTTTCCACGGCGCACGGACATAGCCGGGGCGTAGGCGACGCCGTCAAGATGCTGCGGGACGCCTTTCCGAAGTTGCCGATCATCGCCGGCAATGTGACCAGCGCGGCAGGCTTGGAATTCCTGGCTGATTGCGGCGCGAACGTTATCAAGGTCGGCCAGGGCCCGGGCTCGATCTGCACCACGCGCGTCGTGGCGGGCGTGGGCATCCCGCAGCTCACGGCGCTCTATGTCTGCTCGCGCGCCGCGGCGAAGAAAGGCGTCAGTATTCTGGCCGACGGTGGCATCACCAAGTCCGGCGACATCGTCAAGGCATTAACCCTGGTTCAGGGCGTGATGTGTGGCGGCATGTTCGCCGGCTGCAACGAGGCGCCGGGCGAGGTCATCGAGATCAGCGGCAAACTCTACAAGCAATACCGCGGCATGGGTAGCATGGCCGCCATGAAAGCGGGTTCCGCCGCGCGCTACGGCCACGCCCCGAATCCCACACAAAAGATCGCGGCTGAAGGAATCGAGGCCTTGAAGGAAGCCGTGGGCTCGGTGGATCGTGTGTTGGCGCACCTGATTGGCGGCATCCAATCCGGCATGGGCTATCTCGGGGCGGCGAATCTGGCGCAACTTCGCGAGAAGGCGCGTTACATTCGGGTCAGCTCGGCCGGCCTGAAGGAAGCCGCGCCGCACGACGTGGTGGAGTTGAAGACGGGGAACTAGCTAGGTCGCTGATGATCGCAGACTGGGCTCGACCACTTCAATCAGAGGCGTTGACTTGCCGCCGCGGGTTCCGGCGGCGGGGACGGCTTGGGCACTTCGTCGAGCAACACAAACTGGCAGTCATTGTCCGGCCTGATTAACGCCACGGGGCGATCCTGAAACAGCGCGAACAACTCCTCGTCCGTGATCAGGCGGATGCTTGTTCCCGGCACGGTCGCGCCTGCCAGCCGCGGCGGCTTCCGCCTTTCCCCGCTCAGCCTCCTGCTGAATCACCTGCATGACTTCAACCGGCGTCATAGGTCTCGTAGGTATTGGCGGAGGACGGACAGGTTCGGTTTCGGCGGCGATCAAGCCAGCCGGTTGGAACACGAGGAGAGCACACAGGCAAGCAGCGGAGAAGTCCGGGAGCGATGTCATATTCGGTTTCAGGTTTTGGCGGACGCTGCTTTTGTTCACACCCGTTACACGCCCACCAACGTGAAATCCCGCAAACAAAAGTTTCATCGCAGATTTCCCGGGCAGGGTCACAGCATCTCCCGACGAAGTGGGTCACCATCACCGCGCCAGCGTTTTGGAGTGCGGCAGCCCTCTGCCGCTTTCACCGGACGTGCCCGTGATGGATCGCGACGGGTAGTGCGGCCGTCGGCTCCGGGGTGCTTGCCAAAGCGGCAGGGGGCTGCCGCACTC
This sequence comes from uncultured Verrucomicrobiota bacterium, assembly GCA_964371005.1. Taxonomy (GTDB): domain Bacteria; phylum Verrucomicrobiota; class Verrucomicrobiia; order Limisphaerales; family MWDV01; genus MWDV01. The sequence goes on from CAYJNU010000129.1 coordinate 16,716, forward strand.
CGAGACGCAAGCGGTTTTCCACCCCCAAGACCACGCCTGCGCCGCTGATTCGCCTTTTCGGGAACGCTGCCACGAACCAAACATGTGAGCATCCGTCAGACTGCGCTCCCTTTGTCTGCAACCGTGACGCACGGGTTAGAGAGCGTGTGTTTGGGAACCCAAACTCACGCGCGGCACGTGAGGTAGAGCCGCAGCAGGTGCAACTCCTCGTAGGGAACGCTCGCGTCCAGCGCGTCGTGGATCGGGCCAAGCCATTCGTGACCCAGCTCGCTGAAGACCGCCAGTGCGCGTTCGCGCGCTTCCGGTGACAAGGTCGAACAGGCGAGCACGCGGTCGGCTTCCAGACGATGGCCCGCGTCGCAGAACCGCTGGAGGTGTTGCAGAATCGTGCCGCGTTTCACGGCATGGCGGGCCGCCAGTTCATCCAGCGATTGTCCGGCGGCGAACGCCTCGCCGACTTCCTCGAAGCGACGTTTGACCGTGAACCAGGCGGTGGGTTCTGACTTCGGGGTCTCTTGTGCCGACACGCCGGGAATACCGCGGGTGGCGCAGTGTTCGCGGATGAGCCGCAGGAAAGTCTCACCGTAGTTCGCCAGCTTCGCCTCGCCCACGCCGTTGATGTCAAGGAACTGCTCCGGCGTGCGCGGCAGGTGCCTGGCCATCTCCACGAGCGCACGGTCGGAAAAGATGATGTAGGCGGGCACGCCGGCTTGGTCCGCCAGTTCGCGTCGCTTGCGCCGCAACTGCTCGAACAAGTCGGGGTCGTGCTCGGCGGGGGTGCCGTCGCGGACCGGAACAACTGCGGGCGCGGGTTGGTGGCGGACGAAAACCTTCTCCCCGCCCAACACCTGCCGCGCCTTGGTCCCGAGCCGCAAGCCGCCAAACTGGAGGTCGTGTTCCACAATACCCTGCTCGATGAACTGCCGTACGAAATCGCGCCATTCCTCCGCGGAGTGCTCCCGGCCGGTGCCATAGACAGGCAAACGATCGTGGCGACGGTTCAGCACACGTTGCGACTTTGAGCCGCGCAGCACGTCAATGATGTGCGTCTGCCCAAAGCATTCGCCCGTGCTTTGGATGCACGTCAACAGCGCCTGCGCCGCCGCGGTCACGTCCGCCAGTTCCGCCGGACGCTGACCCGCGCGACAGTTGTCGCAATGGCCACAGCGTAGCTGAGAATTGGGTGGTGCGGGCGACTCGCCCGCCACGGTCGGGGGGGCCCCCCC
>CAYJNU010000130.1:0-17802 GCA_964371005.1 uncultured Verrucomicrobiota bacterium
GCACGCCGGGATCTGTGAGGGGGGCGTCGGGCAACCGGCGTCCCTACCTCGATAGCTGATCGTGTCCGGCATTTCGTCCGGCTCTTTCGGAATCGCGCCGTCTTTCGGGACACGTGGGCGACGTTCCTCCGGCAGGCGTGGCGGATGCGCGCGACGCCCCTTCGCCGGATCGGCCATGCGCTCGCCGAAGGTGTGCAGCCAGATGACGGTGCGCCCAAGCTCGACTGCCTCCCGGAACGTTTTCCGGTCGGCGGTGAACGGGATGCGCAGGCCCGGCGTGGAGAGGTCGTCCTGGAAACGCGCCGTGAAGCCGGGATGCGCAGCCACGGCAGCGATGTAAGCCACAACTTCCTCGGCGATGATCTCGACTCCAAAATGCCGGGTCAGCAACTCAAGCAACTTGGGCCGCACATTCGGGACGCTGGCGTTCGCGTCGCGCCAGAGCGGAAAGGCGCGGCCACCCCGACCGTTGTAGTGATGCAGATCGGGAACAAGCGCGCTGATCGTCAGCGCGGGGCCGGCAGTTGGCGAACGGTCGCTTGGCGCGGTGAGAAAAACCTGTTGGTCCGAGCGCACTGTCCAAAGTTCCGGGTTTGACTGATTGATGACCCGACTGTCTGGAATGATCCACTGCCGGTCGAACGAGCGGAATCCGTAGCGCAGGGGTGGCGAGCACGCGCCGTGTTCGTCAACAATTGGGAGCGGACGCGGCTCAAAACCCGCGAGAGGAGTTGCCACAATCTTCTTCGAATGCTTGTCCCCGAGCTTCCCGCCTCGCAGATGCGGATGAAAGAGCGATTCCTTCTCGTCCGCCGGCGCGTGGATGAGTTTGTCCCAACGCTGGCGCAACGACTCCGCGTCGGGCGCGATGATCCAAGTTCGCCCCGGCATCACGCCCGAGCCGTTGTAAACGAACAAATCCTCCAGCGCCGGAAAGGCGGCCCACGCACCGGTCGAAGCCGGCAGAAATGGAGCGCGCCAGTCGGACGGGCAATCCACCCAGGCCTTGCTGGTGAGCGAGAGTCTGCCAAGGGCGGCGAACTTTTCCGTGCGATGTCCCGCCGGCAGCGCTTGAAAGCGGACCCTCGCCGGGGTATCGGTCTGGCTCTTGGCCGAACGCGAGGCGAGCACGATGCACACTGGTTGTTGCACGCCTTGGAAGATGCGCGTGTTGACTCCCGGTTGGTGTCCTTCCGGCGAGCAGTCAATCACCCAGATGTCGTCGCAGGTGCGGCGCAGGTAATCACGCATCTTCTGAAACCCCGGCCCGCTCAGGAAGCCGGCCACCGTGATGAAGCAGACGATGCCGGTGTTGTTCGCCGGGTGGTGGTCAAAGACTTTCCACGTCGCCCAGCGCCAGAAATAGACGTAGAGATTGCGCAGGTGCTTGGCGTGCGCGCCCACGCCCCATTCGCGGGGCGGCATCCAGGCGGCCAGCGGCGCGGATTTCTCCGCTTCGGCATTCTCCCCTTCCACCCAGCCGCCCCGGCCCTTGGCCTTTTCCTTGTAGGGTGGATTGCCCAAGACGACGGTGATCGGCTCGTCGCGCTTGAGCTTGTTCGCGTCTTTCCGGGACTGGGCAATCGGCGCGAGGATGCCGGGAATCCAGCCCTCGTCGTCGTCGGGATTGCCCAGGGTGTTCGTGACGAACATCCGCGTGGGCGTCTTGGGCGGGTCGCCGGTGAGATCCACGATCTCGGCGAGGATGCGCAGTTGCGCGACGGCGAACGGCCCGAGCTGCATCTCAAATGCGATGAGCCGTTTCACGGCGGCGTTGATCGCCTAGCTCACCGCGCCTTCGCCTTCATCCGCCCGGACGGTTTCCGCGATGCGCCGCAGCACGCCCAGCACGTAGGTGCCCGTGGCGGGGTCCGCCAGCGTCACCGTCGGCGAGGCCAGCCCTGCCGGTTGCTTGAAACGCGGGCTGCGCAGGGCCTCGTCCACCAGTCGGACCATCGCGCTGACGACTTCGGGCGGCGTGTAATACGAGCCGGTCAGCTTCCGCAGCGCGTGGTCATAAATCTCCAGGAAATCCTCGTAGAAATAGAGCCACGTCTCGGGCTTGCCCTTGCTGATCGCTGGCCAATGCACGGCGTCCAGCACGCGCGTGAGCGTGCCGAGCGAGGTCTTGAGCGTGGCCTGGTTCTCGGCGTTGTCGGTAAGCAGCCGAAGCGCGGCGCCGATCAGCGAACTGGTGTGGGCCAGCTCACGGGCGACATGTTCAAAGCCGGAGGCGAGGCGGATGTCTTTCGCGCGGGCCATGAGCAAACCGAACGTCACCGCCTGCGCGTAACCGTCGGCGAAGCGCTCGTCCGTCGCTTCCGGGAAAAGCAGTTTGCGCCAGTCCACCGCGAGCGCGGTGAGCGCCGGGCTGCCCAGGGCGAGTTGCTCGGTCACTTCGTCGCGCAGCAATTTGCAGAGGCGCGCGCTGGTGCGGGCCAGTTCCTTGGCGTTGCGCGGCGGGATCGGCTCCCAGTGCAGGAACTTCTCGAACAGGCTCAGCAGGCCGGGCGGCGCCTGGAGTTTGCTGCCGGCCGATTCAATGTCGCCGATCAACGTGACGACGGAGTCCGCCAGTTCGCCATCCTGCCAGAGGCTGAACGCGTTCCCGTCCGTGTAGATCAGGTTTGGCAGTGAATGAAGTTTCTCCCACTGCGCCTTGTCATGCGGGTCTTTGAACTTGCGCGGGTCCGCGCCCTTGCCCGGCGCTTTCAACTCGGTGAAACCCACCAGCACTTTGTGAACAATGACGGCGTAGTCGGGACGCGTCTTTAGGTCGCTCACAGAGGATTCGCCAACGGCAACGACAGCGTTCTTGGGGACTCCACAAAGCTCTGCCACGTTCGCAAGCAACTGCTCAAACGGCGCACGGAGTTGGTCCTCCGGTTCGCCGCTGGCGGCAGGACAAGCCAGTTTAGCTTTGGCGGCCATGCCATAGACGGAGACGGCGGAATTGAGAGTCAGCTTCATCGCTCTGAAGCCGAGCTGACCGTTCCGCAGCATGCGTTGGTTAACACGAGTTGTTCCCGGCTCGGCATGGAGGGGTTTTACCTGAAAGCCCAGGCGGCGGCAACGACGACTTTGTTACTGACGACAGGTCCAGCGTGCCAGGCGAATTAAAGAATCTGGATATGCACTTGATTCCCCCGACCGCCACATCTTGTGGTCGCCGGCCCGCTGCCGCACAACCTGTCGAACTGAGTTCCGGCCAAGGGGAATCAAGTGCATATCCAAATTAAAGAAATGCCGTCCTGAATTCGCAGCAGGTCGGCCTCGCGCTTCCACCCTCCGCAGCAGTGCCACTGCAGAGGAGGGGCCGTTGCGTGCCACGGCTCACAGGGACTGCGAGCCCCATCTTTCCGGACGTGAACGCTGGCGACTTTTTTAACGGTGCTACGAGAGCCGAGCGAACCTTAAACCGGATGAACTGAACTGCCGGACGTTCAGAACACGTCAGCCACGTTGGTTTCAGCTTCCATCCTGTCCATCCGGTTGATCCTGTCCGCCTTTTCCGCAGCGTCTCTTACTCGCAGCGTTGTGGATTGATTCCCCTGATACCGCCGGAGTGATTATCAATTCACACCGTCTGCCAGAGCAGATGTATGATCCGCGCCATGAAACGACCACACATTCTCCTGAACTCCGCGCAACACTCGATCACGCGCCGAATCATTCACATGTTGAGCCTTTGCGCCCTGACAGTCCTACTCTGGACGGGCTGCAAGCCGGAGGCGAATGTCGCCAGCGATCCCAAGACCGCCGCTGCGCCGGCCGCCGCCGTTGATCCCGCCGGGACGTATGCCCTGGCGACGGTGGATGGAAAGCCCGTGCCCTGCACGCTCACGCACGAGGGGCATACCATGACGATCAAGTCCGGCCAGTTCGTGATCACTGCCGATGGTACGTGCCGGAGCCAGATGGTGCTGGAGGGCTTCAATGCGCCAATTGAGCGGAGCGCGACCTACACACAAGCCGGGACGAAGCTAACCATGAAGTGGCAGGGGTTCGGCAGGACGGAGGGCAGCGTGGAAGGGAACACGTTCACGATGAACAACGAGGGGATGGTGTTGGTGTATCGGAAATAGCGGCGATGCATGGCTTGAGTCCCGGGATTCGCTTCGAGAAAGGCGGCGCTGGCAGTCTCTGCAAGCCGCGGTGCGCCACGTCCCGTCTTCAGTCTCCCCGAGTCATCACCCAGCGGACGCCGAGAATCAGCACGATGCAGATTACGGACATCCAGAACCAAGAGGCGACCAGGCAGGAGGCCGCAATCATGGCGATCCCTCCCAGAAAAGGCATGATCGCCCGTTGTCTGTGGGCATAGACGAGATAGCCGCTGCCGATCGCTCCCCAGATCAGTGAGGCAAACAGGAACTTCTCGTTCAACATATCCATAGACCGCGAACAGAATGCCACAGTCAATCTGCTCCGGCCATCGCTCGCTCGTGCGGGCGGCTGTCTCCTGCGGAAGCCATGCTCAAGGGCGCCCTGCGAAATGCACGGAGTTCACGGTCAGCTACGATCGCAGGTACACTCCGTGTGTGAGCAGTTGGTTCCTCAGATCCTGAACGTTGACCGCATCGGGAGTCAGGTGTTGCCGGACGGCCATCGCGGCGGCACGCCCGGCGGCCTCTCCCATCGCCATGCAGGTGGACATCACGCGGATGGCGGCCATCGCCTCGTGCGTGGTGGAGATGCACCGGCCTGCGACCAGCAGATTCTGCACACGTTGCGGCAGCAGGCAGCGATAGGGGATGTCGTAACAGTCGCCGCACCATTCCATCGTGCAATCATTGTCGTTCGGGTGATGTAGATCAATCGGGTAGCTGGCCGCGGCGATCGCGTCGTCGAACCGGCGGCAACTCAGGATGTCGTCGCGGTTCAGCACGTACTGGCCGACGATCCGACGCGTCTCGCGGATGCCGAGGAAGGGGGCGGCCTTCGTGAAATAGGCCTGCTCGAAGCCGGGCACGTAGCCGATCAGGTAGCGCTGGATGTTCTCGATCTGACGGCGCGCCTCAATCTCGCCGGTGGTGAGGCTGCGCGGATCGGTGCCGTCCGTGCCTTTCACGCGGGTCATGTTCACCCAAACCTCGCCCGCGCGCAGGCCGGTGATGAGGATCGTGCGTTCGGTTACGAGGGCAAGGCCGGCTTGTTTGGCCTTCTGCATCCGCTCGCGCAAACCGACGACGATGAACTGGTGGTTCTGGCCGAAGTAATCTGCCGGGATGAAGTCGGCACGATAATTCGCCGGGTCGTTTGCCAGACTCAGCCGAAGCTTCTCGGTGTCCACGCCCGCGAGGCAGAACATGAGGGTGGGCGGTTGCATGCCGCCGTGTTCGCCTCCCTTTTCGCACGGCACGCCGGCGCGGAAGGCCACGTCACCGTCGCCCGTGCAATCAATGATGACGTTGCCCAGGACGGCTTCGCGGCCCGCCTTGCTCTCAATGATGACGCCCCGCGCTCGGTCGCCTTCCATGATGACGCCGGCGAAGTGGGAGTACAGCATCGCGTCCACGCCACGATCGAGGAGCATGTCGAGGGCGACAGATTTGACGGCCTCGGGTTCGATGAGCGTGATGCTGACGTGCAGCGGGCACGGCCGGTGTTCGCTGGCGGCGCCGCGCGCACGCAGGCGGTCGATGAACTCCTGCGGCAAGCCCTTGATGATGGGTTGGCCTTTCTGGCTGAGAAAACCGAGGATGGGCAGGCCGATGGTGAGATTGCCGCCGACGAAGCTGCGGCCCTCGACCAAACCGACTTTCAGGCCGTCTCCAGCGGCGGCCATCGCCGCGATGATGCCGGACGGGCCGCCGCCGACCACGAGCACGTCATACTCGGCGCGGACAGGCGTGGTGCGCGCGGGTTCTTCAATGGATTTCGCGGTTGTGGATTGCATGGCAGAGAGTCTCGTTTGTGAATCAGGCGGTAAGGCTGAGTTTGGCGGCGATGAAGTAATGATCGCTCGGATAGCGGCCATCGCGTGAATCGCGGATGATCTTCCACGCGAGCGTCTTTACCGGACCGTGGGTGAGGATGAAGTCGATTGGACCTTTCTTGAGCGCGGCTTCCGTCTTGGGGGCTTTGTCGCCGAGAAAACCGTGCGTGGTGTTGCCATCATCGTGTGGTTCGGGGGCGGCGGCCTGCGTGTTCGTCCAACCGGCATCCAGCGCCAGCTTCAGGACGGGATTGACGCGCGTGGAGTTGAAATCGCCGGCGAGGATTTGCGGAAACTCGGGCGCATACACGGCGGCCTCGGCGAGAATCATTTTGATCTGTTCCTCGCGGGCGTGCTGGCTCTGGTGATCGAGATGCGTATTGAGCACACGGAACTGCTGCTGCGTGGCGCGGTCTCGCAGCCGCACCCAATTGACGTGCCGGGCGCGGGCCGATTCCCACGAGAGCGAGCCGGGAATGTGCGGCGTCTCGGAAAGCCAGAAGCTGCCAGCCGACACGAACTCGTAACGTTCGCGCGAATAGAACACCGGATTCTTGGCAATGCCCTGGTAACCCACCATTCGGGCGTCCATCTCCGGCCCTTCGAAACCGAAACCCGCATGCGCCGGCAGTCCTTTCTCCAGGTCCGCCATCTGCGCGCGGATGACTTCCTGGAAACAAATGAGGTCGGGCTTTTGCGCCCGGATGATGTCCAGGCACAAGTCGCGACGCGCGCTCCAGCCGTTGCCGGTGGCCTCGTCCTCCGGCAACGCCACGCGGACGTTGCAGGAGAGAACGGTATGGGCGGCCGAGGTTTCCGGCGCTGTCGCGACATTCGCAGCGAACGCGGTGCGGCCCAGCGCGGGCAACGAGGCTGCAAGTCCAAGGTTCTTCAGGAAGGTTCGTCGTTTCATGTGCGGCAAATTGTTAAGCAGCGTTAGGATTCGTTTTCCCGGCCGGCCGTTCGGGCCGGACCATCGTCCACAGCAGTACCGCCGCCAGCGGATGCAGGAACGCCATGACGGCGAAGATTTGGGCCGAGCCAAGCGTCTCCATCATGCGACCCACGTAGCTGTTGAAGATGATCGCCCCCGCCGCGCCGAAGCCTGCGGCAATGCCCATGACGCTGCCCACGTTGGCGACGGGAAACGTCTCGGCGATGACGACGCTCAGGGTGAACAGCCAGCTCAGGCAGGCGGCGGCCACGACGCTAAAGAGCACCAGCGTCACAGCCGGATGCGGGAGATGGGGCGTCAGGGCGCAAACGGGCGCGAGCGCCGCCATCGTGGTGAGCATGACCTTGCGGGCGCGTAGCGGGGCGAAGCCACGTTTCACCAGCCAGTCGGACCACGCCGAACTGCCCACCCCGCCGAGGTCCGCCGCGAGAAACGGAATCCAGCCAAACAGCCCGATCTGCGCCAGCGTCAGCCCCGACTTTTCCTGAAGATAACCCGGCAGCCAGAACAGGCAGAAATACCACACCGGATCGCTGAAGAACCGGATGAGCAGGATTCCCCAAAGACTGCGCGTGCGCCAGAGTTGCGGCCAAGTGAACTTCGCAGCCAGCGCAGGCGACGCCGTTCCGATTGCCGCTTGCGCGACCTCCGGTGGCGGATCGCGATAGATCAACCACCACATCAGCGCCACGCCCAGGCCGAGCACTCCGGGAACCACAAACGCGACGTGCCAGTTGAACTTGAGCGCCAGCCAGGCCACCAGCGGCGGTGCGATGATCGCCCCGATGGAACTGCCCGCGACGCTGAGGCTGTTTGCCGTGGCACGCAGCGAACCAGGAAACCAGATCGTCACTACGCGCAGTTGGGATGGGAATGCGATTGGCTCGGCGAGCCCGAGCAGACCGCGGAAGGAAGCGAACGTGGCGAAAGCCCGGGTCAGCCCCGCGCCCAGACAGGCGCTGGACCAGGCAAGAATGCCAATGAGCATCATGTGCCTCGCACCAAACCGGTCCACCAGCCAGCCCGCCACGGGATACATGCCGGCGTAGCACACGGTGAAGATGTTGACGAGCAGCGCGTAGCCGTTGTCGTCCAGGCTGAATTCGGACTTCAACGTCGGCTTGAGGATCGAGACAATCTGGCGATCGAAGTAGTTGAGCACGATCGCGCAAAAGATCAGCCCGAGGATGATCCAGCGCCGTCGGTGGGGAGTCAGAAAGGCCATCAACACAGGAAGCCGCGCCTCACCTGAACCCGAAGCAGATATCGCGTCCGCCCTCCCGGCTGATGGCGGATCGTGAAAGAAAGTCGCTCGACTGCGAACATGCCTGGAGGGTTGTGTCGTGTCGGACCACCGTCAATGGACAAGTTGTGAAGGTTTATTCAACAGGCAGGCGTCTCAGGTTCTCCAGAATGGTCGGCGTGTCCAAAGGGAGTCGTTACTCCGGGCGCAGTTGATTCGCGGATATGGCGTAACGCGGCATTCGTAACCGCAGCACGGGATTGAAACGGCTCGGGGGAGCGTCGCTGCAACAGAATAACCTTCTCTTGCGCCGAATGGGCAGCGCGTCGAGCTCGTGAGTGCGATACAACAACGTGTCGCTGCTGGCTGCCGCGCGATCGATGATGGTCGAACTGCCGGGCGTAGCCGCCTACTAACCGCCGCATTGCAGGCGGTTGTCTTCGGCCAGCAGCGTACCCAGATTGGCCCAGTTCACCTCGTTCATATCATTGAACGCATTCAGGTAAACCGCCACCACCTCCGGCGGATACTTCGCAAGCAAGCCGTCCACGGCCGCCTTGAGTTTCGCGTCGTCCATGGTGGCCGGCAAATTCTCCACCACGCCCTCCTCGTTCTTGATGTCCAGGGCCGTGAGAAAATCCACCAGCATGGCTTTGTATTTCTTGAGCAGCCAGGTGCGAATGAGTCCGGCCGCGGCGGCGTCCATCGAGGGGCGGGTGAGCGTGGAGAGAATCACGGCGTCGCGCTGGGCGCGGGGTTGCCGCTCCATGAAGACGGGGCGAAGCTTGCGCGCCTCGGCGACCGCGGCGAGGGTGGCCTTGTAGGTTGTTTTTTCCGATTCAAACGTGAACGCGAGAATCTCCGCCGCCAGTGTCGGCGACATGAACCCAATCAATTCGTGTGACTTGAGCATCGGTCTTCCTGAAGTTGAAATTCCAGTCGGGCCATCAGCGGCCCGCAGTCGTTAGGGAGATACTGTGCCGACGGGCCAGCGCGGCGCAAGTCTCCTCTTCGATCACCAAGCTGCGTCCCGCCTCGAAGGCAAACCCGGCGATCCCGGCATTGGCGCAGATTTCGAGGGTCTGGGGGCCGACGCACGGGATGTCGAATCGCATATCGTGGCCCACCTTGGCGACTTTCACCGCTACGGCGCCGCCCTGTTTGCCGGCCAGTTCACCACCGCGTGCCAGGCATTTGTCCGTGCCTTCAAAGCCTTCGACCGCCAGCACTGTGCCCTCCTTAACCACCACCGTCTGGCCGATCTCCAGCCGCGAGATTTCTTTGGCGATGACGAAGCCAAACTCGATGTCCGCCTGCTGTGTCGCCGAAGGTCTCGGCCCGAGCAGGAAACCGTCGCCCGGCATGAGTGGTTGCAGCCAAGGCGTCGCCTCGATCAACTCCACGCCATCCTTCTTCAACTCGTCGGCGATGCCGCTGAAAATCGTGTGGGCGTTCTTTTCCTTGAGCCGAAGCAGCATGCCCAACCCGCGCAAATCGGGTCGCACATCGTAAAGGTTCTTTGGTGCAATCTGGCCAACCATGACGCACTGCTGCACGCCGCGATCGGTGAACGCGGCGATGAGTCTGGAAAGCTGCCCCACTTTGATCCAAACGACGTCGTCCACCAGCGACGCGAGTGCAGGATCGGTTTCACCGTCGAAAGCCACGGCAATCAACCGCTTCACCCCCATCTGCCGCGCCTGTCGGGCGAGCAGCAACGGGAGCGAACGGTTGCCGGCGATGATGCCGAGCGATTCAACGTTGGCCGTTGCACTCACGCCGCCGACGTTAGCGAGTTTGGTGAGGCAAGCAATCCAAAGCTCACTCAGACGGTTCGGCTTCAGCCTCGGGCGGGTCGGCGGTGGGAATGAGAATTCTCTGTCCCACTTGGAGCCGGGTCGGATCGAGGTCGGGGTTGGCCAGGAGCAGGTCCGCTAACGTGACCGACATACCCATGCTCTGACAGGCCGCCACGATCTTCGCGACCGTGTCGCCAGCATGCACAATGTACTCGTGAGCCGTGCTCGGGGATTGTTCTTCAGTCAACGGCGTGTCGAACGCCTCGGTCTCATCCATGTTATCCGGATTCAACTCCCGCGCGGGTGATGGCTCTTCCGCTTCTGGTTCGCTCTCTATCACCAGTGGCTCCCATGGTTCGAGGTTGCCGTTCGCGTCGAACGTGGGAAACCAACGCCGGCGGTCTGCCTGGTCGCCAATGGCGGTCCTGCGGCAGCGGCGGACCAGCGTTTTGTAGAATAGATCCGCCGTTTCGGGATCGCGGTTTTTCAGCCATGAGCCGGCGGTGCAGAGCACGCGGGCGGTTTCGTCGGAATTGTTCGGCATCAGCCTTGCCGCTTCCCAGGCGAGCAGCGCCGCCTGGTAGCGGTAATGAAAACGCGTTTCAGGATCCGCGTTGTGTGAGGCCGCGCGAAGCAATTCCTCCGGCGAAGCCCGTAGCACGACGAACGCCTCGTTCGTTCGCAGCGTCGCACGAACACCTTCCTGAAAGTCTCCCCCGTGGATGTGCCAGTCGGGCTCGACTTCGGTGCCGAGCAGTTCGATGCCGTTCGTGCGCGCGATGACTGCGGCAGTGAAGAGTGCTGCCGCGCGCGCGTTGGTGGACTGGCTTTCATCCCAACCCGTGTTGAGCGCTTGAGTAAACATATCGAACGACGGCTGCCAGCTCGCAGGGAAGTAGTCGCGCGCCTCGAAGCCGCGGCTCAACCGCGTCAAGCGCCGTGCGAGCAGGTAGCGGATGTCCCGCCGCTGCACCGCATCGGAAATCGCCACACCTGTGCGCCACGCGCTCGCTTCCGCGGGCGGCTCCCCACCGGGCGGCCACTCACGGTCCACATAAGCCTTGAGTTCATCTGCCGTGAGCACGCGCTCAGCGACGTAGGCGGTGTCCATCCAGTAGCCGGAGCGCAGCAACGCATCCAGCGCCTCGGTGAATTCGCGGCGCGCCAACTTCAGTGTGCCCAATTCCGCCAGCGCCTGCCGACCCGCGGGGATGGACTCCAGATACTCGGCATGGACGACGACGAACAAGCTCTCCGCAAACGTGGCCGACGCATTCGTGCCCGGCGATTCGAGCGGCAGACTGCGGCTCACCTTGGCCAGCAACGCGGCCGCCTGCGGCACTTTCCCTGCGCGCAAGAGCAGCTTCGCTTGCAGCCACTCCGCCACCGCCGACCCGGGGGCGCGTTTGATCCAGCGCTGCGCCGTGTCGAAATCGCCCGCTCGATACGCCGCCAGCGCCAGCTTCTCGGCGGAGTCCACATCGCGCACGCCAGCGGCTTCCACCGCGGCCAGCCAGCGGGTCGTGGTGTCGTCCGGTTGGGTGGGGACCTCCTCCATTTCCTCGTGCCACACCGACTGGTGTCGGGAGACAAGATAAGCCGTGATGACCCGCTGCGACTTGCCATCTTTCGCCAATCCGCGCAACGCCTCTGGCTGTTCCAGAGCCTCCGACGCAACGGTTCGCAAGGACCCAACCGCGGTCCAATCCCCGGCACCGAATTGCTCCAGGTAGAGCGCGATGGCCTGCGTGTAAACGCCCGCGTGGAAGCGGAGGCGCGCTTCGAGGCCGAGGCTCGCTGCCGCCAGCCCGAGCGAATCGGCAAAACGGCGCTTCGCGAGATCGCGCACTTGTTTGAAATAGTCCGCCGCCTTGTCTGCGTCCTCGTCCTCCCACGATCGACCGAGCATGAACGCAGCCCAGGTGGACTTGAATTTCCGCTCGGCCGCCGGCCGTTCCAGCAAGCGCTCCCAAGCCTCGCGGGCCAAGGCCTTATTCGCGAGCGCCGGATTATGCCACGCCGCCGCGCCCTCGAAGTAATCCACAAACTCATCGGGCAACCCGTCCACTGCCTTGAACTGTGGGAATTCCGGTGGCGGGCTCTTCGGCTGCGCTCGCTGCGAACCTTCCTCCGTCCAGATCCACTCGCCACTGGTGCGCCAGGCCTCGTGGTCCGCCAGGAACTTGTGGAGCCGGTTGCGTTGAACGCGATGCGCGGCGATGACGCGGGCGGCTTCTACGGGCGGGCGCTTGGCCTTCATCAACGCGGCTTCCAAGTCCGCCAACTCGGCGTCTTGCGTCTGCTCGGCGTAGCTGCCGCCCGTTTCCCTTGCCTGGAACCGGGTTGGGACCAGGGCCAGGCGTTCCAACTCGCGCGCAAAATCCACCGTCGGCGCGTCGAGCACCGCCGCGTCGCCGCGATCCAGCATGTTGTTCGGGAAGAACGGGCCGCAAGCAACCGCGCGCGGACCGACCAAAAGCAAGAGCGCGAAGGCGAACGCGCAAGTCCGAAATCCGAAATCCGAAATCCGAAACAAATCCGAAGTCCGAAATTCGATGCGACGGCAGCCATTCGCAACGGTTCTGGGCGGTCCGCCAGGTCTTGGAGTGCGCCGGCCCTCCGGCGCTTTTACAGTGGGAGCACTTGCGAGACCGACACCAGCTCGAAAAGCGGCAGAGGGCTGCCGCACTCCAAGACGCTGGCGCGAGGGTCGAACCGAAAACAGGCTTGGGTGGGCGCTGCGAGTGCCAACCCACCGCGGCAAACCGGACGCGACGACCAGCGGCGTTTCGAGATTTGGAATTCGGACTTCGGATTTATTTCGGATTTCGGATTTCGGACTTCGGGTTTCCGCCACGGCTTGTCGGACTCCCGTCGCCCAGCACTTCCAAACATCACCTGCCACTGCCAGCCAACTTCTTCGCTTCACATTTCACCTCACAGTCGCGATCGAATCGCAGCCAGCCCACGACGAGGCTCTCGCCTGCCCGCAAGCGGGAGGGCTGGGTTTGGGTTTGAAAACTCGCTGCGGACGGACCGCCGTCCACGAGCCGGAAACCACGCTGGCCGTCGCCTGACACCAGGCGAGCCCCGGACCAACGAGCTTCCACTGCGAGCCGTGAGGAAATGTCGAGTTCGCCTTCGTTCACGAGACTGATTTCCACCAGCCCCGCCTCGACTCGGCGCGTGCCCGCCCGGAAACTCTCCCGCGGAACACGTGCGGCGAGCATCGCACCGAGGGTCGGCCAGCGCCAGTTGAAGTTATCCACAATCACCGGCAGCCGATACCAGATCACGCCCCGCATCGCCCCGGGCCGGTCGGCGGTCCAGTTTTGCAGGAGTGCGGCGATTTCAAGGGGGTTGGAACTGACCTCGCGCAGCTTCGCGTCGGCGGGCCAGTTGCGACGTGGGCCTTCGGCGGAAAGGCCGAGGAACTGGCCCTTCGCGTCGAACGCCAGCAGGTAGCCATACGTCGGCAACGCGACACGGAAAGGCACTCCGAGTCGGCCCGCGCGCGCGACCGCGCTCCGCGCCTCCGCCGGATCGCACAGCGTGAACGGCGCGTCGAAATTGGCGGGGCGTTCGACCGAGTGGACCTGCAGGACGTAGTTGGGCGCGACTTGCGCGAGCCGTTCGAACGCGGACGATCGTAGCCAACTCGGCAACGCGGTGATGGTCACTGGCAAAGGCGCGACGCGGCGCTGGATCGCAACGAGCCAAACGCGGTAGCCATCGAGCTTCGAAGTGGCGCAATCGAAGTCCACCTGCAACTCGCGGACGGAGACTCCGTTGGTTTGGGCGCGTTGCACGAGCGAAGCCGCGAGGTTGCCGAGGAACACCGCCACCTTGTCGTCCGCGGCGAACGGCCCCGGAAACGCCCCCACGCGCAGGGCGAGACTGACCGGCGCACCCACCCGGCGTAGCGTGGGGTAATCCAAGGCCACGCGGGCGACCGCTGGCTCGTTGTTTCGCCACGTCACCTCCGCGGCGAGCAGGGAGAGTTGGTAGAAATCCCGTGCGTGGGCGCTTACGGCGTCACGGAGGGGGGCAGTCCAGGCGCGTTGCCAGACGTAAGCCTCATGGGTGAGCGGCCCGTGTGTGCGCGTGGCCGAGCGAAATCCAACCAGCCAGATTCCGATCCCGGCGGCGATCAACAGCAGCGATACGCTGAGCCAAACGATGCGTTTCTTCGTCAAACCGCTGCCAGCATGGGCGAGCAACCACCGGGTGACAAGCGTGCGCGGAGAGGCTGCGCGGAGAGGCGGCAGCCTGAGCCTGGCTTGAGCAGCAACCACGCGAATCCGGGAACCGCAGGCCAGGAGAATTGGCAGGACTCGACGGGATAAGTCCGGTAGTCGCCGTGGGAGGTCTCGTTGGGCTTGGGGCGCGGATGGGATACGCTCCACGCCGGTTTGCGCGAACGGTTGGTTTTCGCTCGTTTTCGAGTTGACGAAACGGCTGCAAATTGGGCTTCATGCCGATGCCGACTATTATGAAAAAACAACCAGTCTTCTCCATCAGTCCCGCCGGCGAAAGATTTCCCATGCCCGGCCCCGCCGATTACCGGAAAGAGTTTGCGCGCTTGAGCAAACTGGCCGCGCAGAATCGCAAACTCGGTCGCGAAATCGTCGTGGTGGTCGGCTTGGGGTTCGTTGGCGCGGTCATGGCGGCGGTGGTAGCCACCGCGCGGGACAAAGCTGGCAAGCCATCCAAGTTCGTCATCGGCATGCAGCGGCCCAGTTCGCGCAGTTTCTGGAAGATTCCCCTGCTGAACCGCGGTGTGTCTCCGGTGAAGTCCGAAGACCCGGAGGTGGACGAGCTGATTGGGCGTTGCGTGAAAAAGGACCGGACGCTGGTGGCGACCTACACGTTGGAGGCGCTGAAGCTGGCCGACGTGGTGGTGGTGGACGTGCAATGCGATTATCTCAAGGAATCGCTGGGCGACGTTCGCACCGGTGCGGCGGAGATGGAAGCGCTGGAAGCCTCCATCGGCACCATTGCCGAGCATATCCCCGCCGAGGCGTTGGTGTTGATCGAAACCACCGTCGCCCCCGGCACGACCGAGCAGGTGGCGTATCCGATCATGAAGAAAGCGTTCGAGCGGCGCGGGATCGAATCGGAGCCGTTGTTGGCGCACAGCTACGAACGCGTGATGCCCGGCAAGAACTACGTGGCCAGCATCCGCGATTTCTGGCGCGTGTGCAGCGGCATCAACGACACGGCCCGCACGCGCGTCGTGCGTTTTCTCGAAAGCGTCCTCAACACCGCGAAGTTCCCGCTCACCGTGCTGGATCGGCCCATCGAGTCTGAAACCGCCAAGATCGTGGAGAACAGCTATCGCGCGACGATCCTCGCCTTCCTCGACGAGTGGTCGCTGTTCGCCGAACGCAACGGCGTGGACCTCAAGAAAGTTATCGAGGCCATCAAAGTCCGGCCCACGCACTCGAACATGATCTTCCCCGGCCCAGGCATCGGTGGCTACTGCCTGCCCAAGGACGGCGGGCTTGGCATGTGGGCTTACAAGCACATCTTCGGCTGGGAGGACGACATCTTCAAAATCACCCCCATGGCGGTGAACATCAACGACACCCGGTCGCTGCATCCGCCACAACTCATCCGCGACGCGCTCCGCAACATGGGCAAGCCGCTCGCCGCCGCGGACATCCTGCTGCTCGGCGCGTCGTATCGCGAAGACGTGGGCGACACGCGTTACAGCGGCTCGGAGACCATCGTGCGCAAGCTGGCCGAGATGGGAGCGAACGTGTCGGTGCATGATCCGTACGTCGAGCACTGGTGGGAGTTCGAGGCTCAGGATTCGTATCCGACCCCGGGCTACAGTCTGGCGCGGTTCTTCCATCGCCAGGAAGGCTTGAAGAACCTGCGCGTGGAGCGCGACCTCTGGAAGGCGCTCAAAGGCGTGGATGCCGTGGTGCTCGCCGTGCGGCACAAGGAATACCTCGCGCTCGATCCTGACAAGGTGTTTCAAAGCGTCGGCAAACCGTTTGCTATCATTGACTGTTTCTGCGTGCTGAACGACGCCCAAATTCGCCGTTACTACGAACTCGGCTGCGAAGTCAAAGGCATGGGTCGCGGCCACCTCAAGCGGATCAAAGAAACCGTGCGGAAAGACGGCGGAAGCTGAGCGAATCGCGGCTGAACTCTGGACCGCGACTGGTCTCCCAGTCGCAGCAGCCAGTCCTGCAACAAGACTTCCGAAATGTTTCGGCGGGGTGTGCGCGCCTTGGCGCGGGAATGCGGGCAAGAGCGTGAGCCGAAACCCGCTGAGAAGGTTTGACAGCGTTCACACGGGTGTCTTGTGGCATTCGCGCCGCGCCAGCCAACCTCGCTTCGTGGTGAAGCGGGTTGCATTACGCCGGGTCCGACGATTCAAGAAATCCCTTTACGTCCATTCGCCGCTCTGATTCAATCGCCCACAAGAGAAACCAAACCACGAGTGGCAGTTTGAGCTACTGGCTTCGTGGCACTTCTCGGGCAGGGCATGGAACTGACAATGGCGGCCATCACGCAGTCCAACCGCGGGCCTTCACCGACGCGCACCCGAAATCCGTCCCCTTGCATCGCCAAGATTTCCGGCCCCTTCCCGGATGCGCTGCCCCGCAACCGGAACGCCTGCTGGCGCGACCTCGACGCACTATTCCGCCGCGCTGATGCGCGAAAGGACAACGCTGAAATGCGAACCTGCCACATTGCCGCGCCAAAACCCGGCGTGGCCACCATCCGCAAAGCGTTCCTGCTCTCGCCGGACCGGCCGCTGAAGGACTGAATGCCAATCCTCAACCCTCAGCCAACCCATTACCGCACACCCACAAGGCAAACGCCGCCCTCCGCCGCGAATTCAAGTCGCCGTCCGACCAGGCGACGAAACGAAAATGGCTGGCTTGGAATCTCAAGTCGGGATGGACCATCTGAAATTGAGCGGCGCGGGGTGCTGGCGGATGGGAGCGAAGACTCCCCCGAGGCCCACCACCGCGTGTTCAAACAACGACTGGCCGTGGCCAACTCATTTTGACCCGGAGCGCGGCCGTGTCGTCCCGACCAGCCGCAGCACCCTCGTTGCATTCCAAGCGGTTCCGCCTCTTCACATGCTGCGGCTGGTGCTCCGCACACAGCCGCGCTCCGCAAAATGAATTGCTGGCTGCACGCAGACCAACCTTGCCTTCTATGAAAACGCACCTGAAATGTTTCCTCCTCCTGCCCGTGCTGATCGCCGCGCTCGGCTTGCTCCCGGCGGGCGCCGCCGAGGTGGCGGATTTGAGTTTGCGCGGCAGTTCTTCGTGGGAGAGTAATCTGATTTATTCCGTCACGGTCAGCAACGCCGGACCTTCAGTGGCAACCGGGGTGGTGGTCAGCACTCAGGTTTACACGAACTACCCCTTCATCTCAGCCACGGGCGGGGCCACGCCCACGAACGGTGTCCTGCTGGTGCCGGTTGGCTCACTCGCCGTCGGTGCGACCAATGTGGTCCAAATAGTCGTCACCAAACCAGCTAGCATTAATTTGCTTTGGCATCCGTTTCAAGTGTTCGCCGATCAGACCGATCCCAACCCGACCAACAACTCCTACATCGTCTGGAGTATCTCTAACCCCACCATCACTTACACCACCAGCACGGTGACGCAGGAGACGAATCTCACCGCGACCGTGAACCGGCAGGTGAATGAGTATTCGACGGAGTTGATCGCCAGGCTGCCGAATGGAACCGTGGTTTACGACCAGACCTTCAACGCCGCCTATTCGGACCCGGCGGTGCAGGCGGCGGTGGCGCAGGCCGCTGCGGCGCTGGCCGGAGCCGGAGCCGCCTCCTATACCGGGCCGACGGAGACGAACTCCTCGCAAACCCTGGTCA
>CAYJNU010000131.1:0-17797 GCA_964371005.1 uncultured Verrucomicrobiota bacterium
GGGGCGGTGAGATTTGAACTCACGACCTCTTGCACCCCAAGCAAGCGCGCTAGCCGGGCTACGCTACGCCCCGACCGAATGCCCACCTTGCGGCGAGCGCGGTGAAACTACCACTGTGGACCGTCCAAACTCAACAAGGAAGATCATGGAAGATCAAATGCCCGGGTGTTGCCGTGTTGAAAAAACTTGGCGCGCCGGCTTCCGCGCCTATCATGCGCGAGCCTTTTGTGGCGTTACCAACATCGAAATTGATTTATGACCAAGATTCAAAACATCCAGGCGCGTGAGATTCTCGATTCACGCGGCAACCCCACCGTCGAGGTGGACGTGACTTTGACCTGCGGCACTGTGGGCCGCGCGGCTGTGCCTTCCGGCGCGAGCACCGGCGAACATGAAGCCATCGAACTCCGCGACGGCGACAAGAAGCGTTTCGGCGGCAAGGGCGTCAGCAAGGCCGTGGCGAACGTGAACGCCAAGATCCTCCCCGCCCTCCGCGGTGTGGACGCGCTCGATCAGCTCACCGTGGACGCCACGATGCTCAAGCTCGACGGCACGGAGACGAAGTCCAAGCTCGGCGCCAACGCCATCCTCGCCGTCTCGCTCGCGAACGCCAAGGCCGCCGCCGCTTGTCTTGACCAGCCGCTCTTCAAGTATCTGGGCGGACCCAATGCCAAGGTGTTGCCCGTGCCGATGGCCAACGTCATCAACGGCGGCGCGCACTCGGACGCCCCGATTGATTTTCAGGAATTCATGGTCATGCCGCTCGGCCTGCCGACGTTCAGCGAAGGCCTGCGCGCGATCACCGAGACGTTTCATGCGCTCAAGGGAGTGCTGAAGCAAAAGGGCCTCAGCACCGCCGTCGGCGACGAAGGCGGGTTCGCCCCGAAGCTCGACAGCGCCGAGGCCGCGCTCGATGCCATCCTGCTCGCCATCAAGGCCGCAGGTTACAAGGCCGGCAAGCAGATTTACATTGCGCTCGACCCCGCCGCCTCGGAGTTCTACTCGGGCAACAGCACCTACACCTTCAAGAAGAGCACCGGCGAAAAGATCACCGGCGACGAGATGGTGGACCTCTGGGCCAGGCTCGTGGCCAAATACCCGATCGTCAGCATCGAAGACGGCTGCGGTGAGAGCGACTGGGCCACGTGGAAAAAGCTCACGGACAAACTGGGCGACAAGGTTCAGCTCGTCGGCGACGACCTGTTCGTCACCAACGTGAAGTTCCTCCAGAAGGGCATTGAGACCGGCACGGCCAACTCGATTCTGGTGAAGGTGAACCAGATTGGCTCGCTCACCGAGACGCTGGACGCCGTAGACCTCGCCCAGACCAACGCCTACACCGCCGTCCTCAGCCATCGCTCCGGCGAAACCGAGGACGCAACCATTGCGGACATCGCGGTGGCGACGAACTGCGGCCAGATCAAGACCGGTTCGCTCAGCCGCTCTGACCGGTTGGCGAAGTACAACCAGCTTCTCCGCATCGAGCAATTGCTCGGCAAGAACGCGGTGTACGCGGGCACAAGCGCGCTGCCGAAGTCGCGGCGCTGAGCCAGCTTGTCATGCTTCATGGCCGGGATTACGTTCCGGCCATGGAACTCAACGAACAGGCCAAGCCATACATGGGCGAAGTCAGGACCAAGGTGCGGCTCGTCAACAACGCTGATGCCAATGCCGCCGCAGAGGGCCGCTTGTCACCGGAGAAGGTGAGAGTGGTTGAAGCCGACGCGATGGTGGATACGGGCGCGGTACGGTCTTGCATCCCGGCATCATTGTTGGAGCAGTTGGGCCTGAAACCGTACGATCAAGTGGCCGTCGAACTCGCGGACGGCCGGAAGACCGAGGTTGGTCTCGCAGACGGCGTCCGCTTTGAGATCATGCAACGCCGTTCCAGCGATGACGCGTTGGTTTTGGGCGATGAAGTCCTGATTGGGCAGACTTTGCTGGAAAAGATGGACCTGCTGGTGGATTGCGCCGGGCAACGTCTGATCCCCGCCCACGCTGAAGGTCTGGTCAACAAGCTAAAACAATCCCGAACTGCATAACCGAAGACGCCACCCTCGCGAACATCGCCGTGGCCACGCACTGCGGTCAGATCAAGACCGGCTCGCGCAGCCGCTCAGATCGGCTGGCGAAGTACAACCAGCTTCTCCGCATCGAGCAATTGCTCGGCAAGAATGCCGTTTACGCGGGCACGAGCGCGCTGCCGAAGTCGCGGTAAGCCCGGCTTGTCAGCCTTCATGGCCGGGATGACGTTCCGGCCATGAAGCTTCAGGAACAAGCGCCTCGTTACAGGCGCGAGGTCAGAGTCACAGTGAAGTTGACGAATGGTGGCGACCAGATGCTGGCCGACACCGGAAGTCTGGCCCGGGGACAGGTTCGATGTTGCGAAGTTGAAGCGATGGTGGATACCGGCGCTGTTCGCTCGGTGATTCCAGCGTCTGTGGCCCGGCAGTTGGGAGTTCCTTCGGCGCGAAGCAAGACCGTAGCCTACGCGGATGGCCGCACCGAGCTTGTTCCGGTTGCAGGGCCGCTCGTCTTCGATATTGGTGGACGGGACACCTGCGACGACGCTTACGCATTGGGTGACGAGGTGCTCATTGGTCAAACCGTTTTGGAGAAGATGGACTGGTTGGTTGACTGCACTCTCCAGCGTCTCGTTCCAGGTCATCCTGAAGGGCCGGTCAACAAGCTCAAGTAGCCGCGGACATCAGATGGCGACAAACTGCGGTCAGATCAAGACCGGCTCGTTGAGCCGCGTCCGGTTGGCGGAGCACAATCAGCTCCTGCGCCCCGAGCATCGAGCAGCGGCTCACCAGGAACGCGGTTTGCATTCTCAGCGTGCTTGGACCCGCATCGCGGGGGGCGGCAGCAATACGGCGGGTTGCACTTCCCGATTCTGCTCCCGTTCAGGGAGCGGAGATACGCGAAAACCACGCCACAAGGGCGTGCATGCCGTCAGGCGTTCTCCTGAACCAGCGCGAGATGCCCCAAGGCCTCCAGCGTTTCGGGCTGTAGTGCTCTCTCCAGAAACGGAAACACGCTGTCCTCTTCCCGTCGGAAATGGTCGCGGGTGGCCGCCAATGCCATTTTGAGCAGACGTTGCGCCTGCGCAAGATCATTTGTCCGATGAACCGATTTGAAGTGTTCGTCAATCTCCTGATGATCCTGGTGCAGTTGTCTCAATCGGTCATCCTCTTTCAGAACATGGTCCAACACCGAATACGCCAGGTTCGTTTCCGTCTCGGCGTGGTTGCTCAACAGGCCTTCCACCACGGTGGCCAATTGTTTCACTTCCCGCACGGAAACCTGTTGCGGGAAAACCCGTTCTATCTGATCGAACACGGCGCGATAAACCGTGTGTTCCATGACAAGTGCATTGGTAATCGAAGGCATGTTGGCTAATGAATCGCACAAGGAGAGGCAATGGTCAATCCCTGCCATCTCCGCCCGCGAAAGCGCATGATTCCTACCGGCATGTCGGGCCGGTCCCCAAGGTGGGGAAGCGCTGTCCCCATGTCCTCGGATCGCAGGCGGACGTTGGAGCGGGAGGAGGCTTCACGGCCTCTTTTCGAGTGGTTCGACCTCGACTCGGGAGTGGCGGCGGGATGTTCCCTGCGAACCCTCCGGCGACGTTGCCGAACCCGAAGAATTGTTATGCGAGAGGTGTCTGGTAAACGAAAAGGCGCGGCCTCCCGGCCACGCCAATTCGGTTGTTTCCCACAGCAGCCGAGCGTTATTTCTTCGCGGCTTTCTTGAGCGGGACGGTCGCGATGGTTTGCAGGACGCGCCCGGCGATCTTGTACGGGTCACCCTGCGAGTTCGGTCGGCGATCTTCCAGGTAGCCCTTGTAGTCGCTGTTGACAAAACTGTGGGGTACGCGGACGGAGGCGCCGCGGTTCGCCAGGCCGTAGTTGAATTTGTCAATGGACTGGGTCTCGTGCAGACCGGTCAGGCGCAGATGGTTGTCCGGGCCGTACACGGCGATGTGCTCGTTCTTGTATTTGTCAAACGCCGCCATGAGAGCCTCGAAGTAGTCTTTGCCGCCCACTTCGCGCATGTGCTTGGTCGAGAAGTTGCAGTGCATGCCGGAGCCGTTCCAGTCCACGTCCTTGCCGAGCGGTTTGCAGTGCCAGTTCACATCCACACCATATTTCTCACACAACCGGAGGAGGATGTACCGGGCCATCCACATCTGATCGGCGGCGCTCTTCGAGCCCTTGCCGAAAATCTGGAATTCCCATTGGCCCTTGGCGACTTCGGCGTTGATGCCTTCGTGGTTGATGCCGGCGTCGAGGCAGAGGTCGAGGTGAGTATCCACGATTTCACGTGCGATGCAGCCGACGTTCTTGTAACCGACCCCCGTGTAGTACTCGCCCTGCGGCGGTGGGAAACCGCCGCCGGCTGGGAAGCCCAGCGGCGCGCCATCCTTGAATAGGAAATACTCCTGTTCAAACCCAAACCAAGCGTCCGGATCGTCTGGAATGTTCGCCCGGGAATTACTCGGATGCGGGGTCTTGCCGTCCGGCATCATGACTTCGCACATGACGAGTGCGCCGTTCTTCTTCGTGGAATCAGGGTAAACCGCGACGGGCTTCAGCATGCAATCGGAGCTGCGACCTTCCGCTTGCCGGGTCGAACTGCCGTCAAAGCCCCACATCGGGAGCTGTTCGAGCTTCGGAAAGCTGCTGAATTCCTTGATTTGAGTCTTGCCGCGGAGGTTGGGGACGGGTTCGTAGCCGTCCAGCCAGATGTATTCAAGTTTGTATTTTGCCATGTGCGTTGGTGGATTCTTCATCCAGGTTTCGTTCGATCAATTGGGGCCAATGCCTTACTTCGGCATGGGCGCGCGGTTTTAGCAGTGCCAATGCCATGACACAAGTCATTTGCTGCCGTCGGCACGGAAAGCCTCTGATTAGCTGCGCCCAGCAAGGGTTTCATTGCCTCGCAATTCTTGTCCTGGGCCCCCACCCATCGAGAATGCCTGCGCAAAGTTGAACACCTTGCGCGATTCTGCTCAGCCATCGCCGGTGGCCGGATTCGAGTCAAACCCGTCACGTGTTGCGAGTTGGTTCAGCTCACCACGAAGAAGAGTAAGAAGGCGTGGAGGACGTTCTCGAGGTCGACTGCGGTATGGCCTGACGAGGCGGCGTGGTAGGGCGACTCCTCGCTTTTCAAATCGGCAACGGTCCCGGCATTCGTCCGTCCAAACCACTCGCGGCCTCCCGGAGGGGCAAGGCTACGGAAGCGGCCTGCCTTCACCGCGCGCTCGTCCCCTCCCGTTCTTCTCAGGTTCGTGCCATCGGCTTCCGGGCGTAGGCCATGTAGTACAGCACCGGCACGGCCATGCGGCTGATGAGGAGCGACGCGACTTCGCCCGCCATCAGGGCGATGGCCAATCCTTGGAAGATCGGGTCGGCCAGAATGACCGCGGCGCCCACCACGACCGCGAGCGCCGTCAACAGCATGGGGCGGAAACGCACCGCGCCTGCGTCCACCACGGCTTCGGCCAGCGGCATGCCTTCGGCGAGGCGGAGTTCAATGAAGTCCACGAGGATGATCGAGTTGCGCACGACGATGCCGGCGCCGGCCATGAAGCCGATCATCGAAGTCGCAGTGAAGAATGCTCCCATCGCGCCGTGCGCCGGCAGGATGCCGACCAACGAAAACGGAATCGCCACCATCACGACCAGCGGCGTGAGGAACGACTTGAACCAGCCCACCATCAGGATGTAGATCAGCACCAGCACGGCAGCGAACGCCAGCCCCAGATCGCGGAAGACTTCGATGGTGATGTGCCATTCGCCGTCCCATTTCATCGAGGGCTTGGCTTCCGTGAAGGGTAATGCTGCATTGTGGATTTTGAGTTGTGCCCCATCGCCGCCGAACTCGCGGGTGTCGAGTGCCCGCAGAGCTTTGTTCATCTTCAGAATCGCGTAAACCGGGCTTTCGATCACGCCGGCCACGTCGCCGATGACGTAGGTCACAGGCATGAGGTTCTTGTGGTAGATGCTCTTGTCGGCGATCGTGCGTTCCAGGCTCACGAGTTCGCGCAAGGGAATCAGTGGCGGCGTGCTGGTTGCAGCCCCCGGCTCGGGCAGGGCGTTGGCGTCGCCTGAGCGAACGCGTAAGGCGAGCAGTTCCTCAGGGGTGGTACGCGCTGAGCGAGGTATCTCCAGCACCAGATCAACGTCCTCCTTCTCCCGCGGCTGATGCACCAGGTCCACCGACATGCCGCCAACAGCGATCTTGAGCGTTTGGGAAATGGTCTCGGCGCTGACGCCGTGGAGCGCAGCCTTTTCCTTGTCGATCACGAAGCGTGTCTTCGGCTGGTCAGCTTCGATGTAGGCGTCCACATCCACCACCCCTTCGGTACTCTTGAAGATGCCACGCACCTTCTCGGCGAGCTTCAGTCGCGACTCTTCGGTCGGCCCGTAGATCTCGGCGACGAGCGTTTGCAGCACGGGCGGTCCGGGCGGGACCTCAGCCACAGCCACGCGGGCGTTGAATTTCTCCGCCACCGCCGCCACCGCCGGGCGCACGCGCTTGGCGATGTCGTGGCTCTGCGCCTTGCGCTCGCCCTTGGATACCAGGTTGACTTGAATGTCCGCGACATGTGATCCGCGACGCATGAAGTAGTGGCGGACGAGGCCGTTGAAGTTGAACGGCGAAGCCGTCCCCACGTAAATCTGGTAATCGGTCACCTCGGGTTCGGTGCGCACGGCGGCAGCAATCTCTTGGGCCGCCTGGGCGGTGCGTTCCAGGGAGCTGCCTTCCGGCATGTTCAGGATGACCTGGAACTCGCTCTTGTTGTCGAAGGGCAGCATTTTGACCTTCACCCAGCCGATGGCGACCGTGGCCATCGCGGCCAGCAACAGACCAGTGATGCCGGCAAGGAACAGGTAACGCGAGCGGGCCTTCGAGATCAGCGGGTTCATCATCCGGCGATAGAGCCGCGTGAAGGCGTCCTCCGCGTGCTCCGAATGAAGATGAGCTTTGCCGACTTCGGCTGCGTCGGCCTTGCCTGCGGTCAAGGATGAATACTTCCGTCCCCAGCGCAGGATGCGGATGCTCGCCCACGGCGTGACGATGAACGCGATGAGCAGTGACCAGAACATCGCGGCGCCGGCGCCAATCGGGATCGGCCGCATGTACGGTCCCATGAGCCCGCCCACGAACCCCATCGGCAACACCGCCGCAATGACGGCGAACGTGGCGAGGATCGTCGGGTTGCCCACTTCGCTTACGGCTTCCACCGCGATGTCACTCCAGTTCCGTCCCTTGTTAAACGGCAAGTGGAAATGGCGAACGATGTTTTCGACGACGACGATGGCATCATCCACCAGAATGCCGATGCTGAAAATCAGCGCGAAAAGCGTAATGCGGTTGAGCGTGAAGCCGAACAGATAGAACACCAACAACGTCAGGGCGAGTGTCGCTGGAATCGCCACGCCAACGATGCCGGACTCGCGCCAGCCGAGCGTCAGCCAGATCAGGATCGCCACGCTGAAGACGGCGATCCCCATGTGCAAAAGCAGTTCGTTGGATTTCTCCGCGGCCGTTTCACCGTAGTGCCGCGTGATGCTCACCGTCACATCCGCGGGAATCACGCTGCCCCTGAGCGCCTCGACCTTGCGCAGGACGTCGTCCGCCACGGAGATGGCGTTTGCGCCGGGTCGTTTGGCGACGGAAAGCGTGACGGCAGGTTCTTCACCCAACCGTGCTGCGGGCATCTTGCTGACAGGTCCATTCTCGTGTTCTGCGGGCAGGACGCCCGCAGCACTTTGGCCGAGGCCAAAAAACACATACTGGCTGGGCTCCTCGGCGCCGTCGCGAATCTCGGCGACTTCACGCAGATAGACAGGTTTGCCGCCAAAGACGCCCACGACTACCTGCCCCACGTCCTCCGCCGTGCGCAGAAACGCGCCGGTCTCGATGAGCACCTCCCGGTTCTCGCTGGTCAAGCCGCCGGCGGAATACTGGCGGTTGGCTTGTTGCAGCATCGGAATGATGCCGACGGGCGTGAGATTCCGCGAAGCCAGGCGGACAGGATCGAGCAGCACGCGCACCTGCCGCCGCGCACCGCCGATGAGCGTGGTTTCGGCCACCAGCGGGACCTGTTTCACGGCGTCGTCCACCTGGGCGACCAACCGGCGCAACGTGAGGTGATCGTAGGTCGGACTGTGAAACGTCAGCGCGAGGATCGGCACATCGTCAATGGACTTGGGCTTGATGAGCGGCGCGGCGACGCCGTGCGGGATACGATCGAAATTCGACCGGAGCTTTTCGGTGAGCCGGACAAGACTCAGATCCGGATCCGAGCCGACTTTGTAGCGCACGATCACCATGCTCGCGCCCTCGCTGGAGGTGGAGTAGATGTATTCCACGCCGGGGATCTCCCAGAGGAGTTTTTCCATCGGTCGCGTGACGCGTTCCTCGATCTCCTTCGCGTTGGAGCCGGGCATCGAGACCATCACGTCGATCATCGGTACCTTGATCTGCGGCTCTTCCTCGCGCGGGAGCATGACGACCGCGAATGCCCCGAGCAGGACGGCGGTGATCACCAGCAACGGCGTGAGCTTCGAGTCAATGAAGGCGTGAGCGATCTTGCCGGCCAAACCCAGGCTGGCGGGCGTTGAAGTTGAAGGTTGCGAGTTCATGAGTGAAACCCCGAAATCCGGAATCCGCCTGCGGCACCGTCAGCGTTTGATCTCGACGGGTTGTCCGTCCACCAACTGCGCGGCGCCATCCACGACGATCTGTTCGCCCGGATTCAGGCCGGAGACAACCTCCGTCTCGCCCTCGAGATGCTTGCCGCTTTTCACCAGTCGCATCTGCGCCTTGCCATTCTCAACGACGAAGGCGATCTCCATCTGCCCGCGCACAATGACCGCACTGGCCGGCACGCGAATCGCGTTGACCTCGGCCACCGGCACGGCGAGCCGACCGAACTGGCCGCTGCGCAAACCCGCGGTGCGAGGTAGATCGAGCTTCACCGGAAAAGTGCGGCTGTTCGGATCTGCGACCGGCGCAATCTCGCTAACCGTGCCTTCCAGCGCCGCACCAATGGCCGGCACGCGCAGGGACAGCTTGTCACCCAGCGAAATCCTGCCCATCAAGGCTTCCGGCACGTCGGCTTCCAGTCGCAAGGTTGTGGGGTCTTCAATTTCCAGCAGCGCCTTGCCTGGCGACGCCAGATCACCCACGTCCGCACGCTTGGCGGTGACCATGCCGTCGAACGGCGCCACAACCTTGATGTAGCCCAGCAGAGTTTCCGCCTCCTTCACCGAAGCGTCGGCCACGCGCAATTGTGAGTCGGCGATGTCGAACTCCGATTGTGAAATTGTCTTGTCCTTGAACAACGTTTCCTTGCGCTTGAATTCGCGGTCGGCCTGTTCGCGAACGGCGCGGGCTTGATCATAGCGGGCCTGGATTTCCGCGGCGTTGAGCTGCACGAGCAAATCACCGGCCTTCACCGTCTGCCCGGGCACAACCAACATCCGTTCGATCCGACCGCTCACTTTGGCCTCGATCACCGAACGCAGTTTCGGCCGCACCGTGCCCACAACGTCCTCGGTGGCGAGGCGTCGCTTGCTTTCGACCGCCTGCACGCGAACACTCGCGGTGGGAAGCGCCTGAGCCGCGTGCGATTCAGACTTGTGACTGCAACCGCAGAACGGAACCGTGGCGGCCAGCAGGAAACCGACGACAAATAAGTTGGTTCTCCTCATAGTGAGCTCCGAATACGGCAGCATCTTGCCCGCGCCGCCGCAGATTGCCAAGCTTGAACCTAGTTGCCGCAGCAGCCAGACCCGCCGGACTTCGACTCGGTGGCGCAGCAGCAGGGGCCGCCCACACCCATCTTCTTCAGGATGATCTCCAGTGGGCAGAACTTGGTGAACGAGGATTGCAGGAGGTTGAAGCCGACAAAAGCCGTGAGCCAAAGCCAGTTTGGGCTGTGGTAGTGCGCCAGCACCAGACTGACGAGGATGAACGTACCGGCGAATCTGCGAATGATCATTTCCATGGGTTTGAGTATTTGTTTTCGGTTTCAGTGAAAGCTCGTGGCGAGTAACGCGCCCACTACCGAGCCGTAAATGGTGCTGACGATCGGATTGCTGGTCAGCGGACACGCGCCGCTGGAACAGCCGACGAACTTGTAGTAAGCGAAACCCAGTCCGCCGCCGATTACCGCACCGATGATGGATCGTAGAATCATAACACAGCTTTCCGGTTCAAGCCGTGGCGGCCACAGCGGGTTTTGGATTCGAGGCCAGGCCAGTCGCAAGCCATTGCTTCAGGGCTTGCGGCGGCGCCATGCCAACTACGTTGTCCAGCGGTTGCCCGTCGCGAAAGAGCAACAACGTCGGCACGCCGGTGATGTTATACTGTCCGGCGAGCTCCGGAGTCGCATCGACGTTCAGCTTGGCGAACTTCACCCGCCCGGCAAATTCCTCGGCAAGCTGGTCGAGGAACGGCGCAAGCATTTTGCATGGGCCACACCACGGTGCGTAGAAGTCAACGAGTACCAATCCAGGGGTGCGCAACACCTCGTTTTCAAATCCGTCTTCCGTCAGTTCGATAATGTTCTTCATAGCTTTAGCTTTTCGTCTCTGCCAGAACTGAGCCGCCAGAGCGGGAAAGGTTACAGGTTATGTGTGGTCACGCTCCCAGCGGCTCAAGCGGCCGGTTGCGAATACTACAGAGTCGGCCTGCGAAAGCCCGGAGATGGCGATACCGTGAGAACGCTGATGATCTGGAGAGGCGCGAGGAACGCCGATAAGACGAGTGGGGAAGAAAGGGATGTCGTTTGCCAAACGGCGGCTGGCTTGAGGGAGCGTGGAGCGTCCCCTTTCTCCGCGTTTATGGCTGCGAGAATGAAACCCGGCGCTTCGGTGCAACCTGCTGGAGTTCGACAACTCGCTCCTTGCCATCTGCGGTCACACGGTGTTTGCCGAAAAACGCGCGGACCTGGCAGTGGCCCTGGGCATCGGCCTTCCCCTGCCAGCGCGTCCACCACTGCCGAAACACCAGGTCGCGGTAGGTTTCGGCGGCCGGTGTCAGCGACCAATCCCGACGATAGAGGGACGACACCGGAATCCAGTTGGCCCCCTCCCAGAATCCCCACATCAGGATTCCTTCGACCCCAGGATGCGCGAAACAAATGCGGTAGTAATCCGCCAACGCCCGGGCTTTCGCTTGCTCTTCCTCCTCGGACAGGCGGACCCCGCGCTGGCCGTAATACTTCGAGCGTTGGCCAGGGAAGTTGAACTCGGTGATTCGGATGGGCAATTTGAATTCCGCCAGCCGTTCCAGTGCCTTCTGGAGAACGACAGGATCAAACGAGTCTCCGTGCAAATGTCCTTGGACGCCGATGCCGCCGATGGGGAGGCCTTGGTCCAGGAACTTTCGAATCTGGGTGGCGTAATCCTCCAGCCGCCGACCAGTCAGGATGTCGTACTCGTTCAGGTAAAGCACGGCCCGGGGATCTTCCTGGCGCATCCACGACGCCATGTCCCGGGTGATGTCTGGGCCGAGGCGCTCTTCATAGAAATTGCCGTGCAGCATCTCGTTGTTCAGGTCGTACTCGGCGAACTGGCCACGGTAGCGGCGCGCAACGTCCAGCGCGCGGGCCCTCAGGGTCTCTCGCAGAGTGTCGTCATTCATGGCCTTCAACCACGGTTGGACCCGGTTGGGAATGCCCCAGAAGACATTGTGGCCTCGCAGCGGGATGTCGTGTCGTTGGGTCCACGCCAGAATCGCGTCCGCGACGCCATACTCCACTTCGCCTTTGCGTTGCTCCATGCTGTGCCATTTGAGGGCGTTCTCGGTCACCGCCGCATTGAAGTTTTCCAGAAACACTTTCTTGTAGCGGGAAGCCTCCTCAGTGTCGGGGCCGGTGCGGAACATCTGGCTGGCCAGCGCCGCTCCGAACCAGAACTCATGGCGCAGTTGCTCCACGCGGACTTCAGCTCCCGGCGTGGCCTCGATCTCGAGCGTGCCCATGCGAAACTGGCGGATGGATTCGTCGAGGTTGGTGGTCGCGGCAGCAAAGCTGCGAGCTGGTCCGCAACTCAAGACGGCAGCCAGACACAGCACTCGAAAAACGTGGGCTTCGAAGTTCATGAAGGAGGTTCCAGCCGACGGTCGTTGAAGGCGCATGGTGAGTTGGACGCAGCTCGCGTGATTCCATTCGACAGGAGAAGATGCGGTCGCGTGTCCTGGCCAGGACAGACCCGCTCCGGAGGGTTGAAACCACTTTCATTTTGACCGCGCATCCATTTCCAAGTCTGGTGCGTTGCACGCTCCCCGGCTTTCCACATTGCCCAAGGCGTCAACGTTGGTTAATTTGAAGCCATTATGGCTGAGCCAACACCCGCTGCTTCGACGCCCCGTTCCGACGGGCGTTTGCCCAACCAGTTGCGCCCGCTCCGGTTTCAGAATCACATCGCACCCCACGCCACGGGGTCGACGCTCGTCGAGTGGGGCAACACCCGCGTCATTTGTGGGGTCACGATCGAGGAGTCCGTGCCACGTTGGATGAAAGAGCAGGGGATTACCGGCGGCTGGGTCACGGCTGAATACTCCATGCTTCCGTATTCGACGCTTCAGCGGAAGCAGCGCGATAGCACCAAGGGCAAGGTGGAGGGCCGCACCCAGGAAATCCAGCGGCTCATCGGGCGCGCCATGCGTGCGACGGTGGACCTCGAGAAGCTGGGCTCGCGGACGATCTGGGTGGATTGCGACGTGTTGCAGGCGGACGGTGGCACGCGCACGGCCGCCATCACGGGGAGCTACGTGGCGCTCGCGCTCGCGCTCAGGCGCTTGGTGGCAGAAGGCAAGCTGACCGGCAACGCGCTGTTGCACGCCGTCGCCGCGGCAAGTGTGGGCATCGTCAACGGCCAGACCTTACTGGACCTGTGCTATACCGAAGACGCCGCAGCGAGCGTGGATTTTAACCTGGTTATGAATTCCGAGGGCGAATTCATCGAGCTCCAAGGTACGGGCGAGGAAGCCACCTTCACGGAAACCCAGCTTGCGGAGCTGCTGCAACTTGGCAAGGCGGGCATTCTCGAACTGCTTGCCGCCCAGCAGTTGGCGCTGCGGGGTTGAGTCCCGAGTATTGCGGTTCGGTTTCTCGTTTCGGGTTTCGAGTTTTCTTCATGGGCATCACTCATTTGTATCTCGTGCGCCACGCGGAAGTGGAGGCGCGCTATCAGAACCTGTTTGGCGGGCGGATTGACATGAACCTGTCGCCGCGTGGTCACGATCAAGCCAAGGCGCTGGCGGGTTTTCTGGGCCGGCTGCCGATTGACGCGCTCTACGCCAGCCCGATGAAGCGCGTCCAACAGACCCTCGCCCCGTGGCTCAATGATGGTGCGCCAACCCCCGTCGTGCTGGCCGGCTTGCGTGAAGTGGATTTCGGCGACTGGACAGACCTGGGATGGGACGCAGTGAAAGAACGTTTCGGGCATGAGGCTTGGGACTGGCTGCATCATCTGGATCGCGGTGAAGTGCCCGGCGGCGAAACCGGCGCGAGTTTTCGGGTGCGCGTCGAACCGTGCGTGCGGCAAATCGCGCATGAGCAACCGGGCCGGAACGTGGTCATCGCTTGTCACGGCGGCGTGATCCGAATGATTCTGTCCATCGTGTTGGACATGCCGCTGCCGCAAACGGCGGCCTTCGCCGTGGATTACGCCACGGTCACGCGCGTCGGGTTGGAGCATCCGCGCGCCGAGTTGGAACTGCTGAACTTTGCCCCGTGGCGGAAGCTGCCGTGAAAGCTCGTCCGCTTTGGCAATGGTCCGTCGTCACCTCGGCCGAGGCCGAGGACGCGGTGGTCAATCTGTTCACCGAAGTCTTTGACACGCCGGCGTCGGCCCATTTCGATGCGCTGAGGGGCACCACTACCGTTTCGGTTTTTCTTGTCGAGCCTCCTACGGACCTGGCCCGAAAGCGAGCCGTGCTGCGGGCCGGCTTCCGCAACATGGCCAGCGCGGGACTAAGCCTCGGTTCGGCGCGCCTCCATCTGCGCCGGTTGCCTGCGGAAAATTGGGCGGAGTCTTGGAAGCGACATTTCAAGCCGATCGAAGTTGGCAAGAAGCTGCTGATCAAACCAAGCTGGAACCGCCGGAAGCCAAAGCGCGGGCAGGCTTTAATCGTGTTGGATCCGGGGCTGAGTTTTGGCACGGGACAACATGCCACGACGGGTTTTTGCCTGCGCGAGATTGTCCGTCGGCGGTGCGCAGACGCGAAACAGTCGTTTCTGGATGTGGGGACGGGTTCAGGAATCCTCGCCATTGCTGCGGCCAAGCTCGGTTATGGGCCGGTTCACGCCTTTGACTTCGATCCCGATGCCGTCCGCGTGGCGCGCGCCAATGCGCGGGAGAACGGCGTTCTCGCAAAGCTGCGGATTCGCCATCTGGACGTGACAAGTCTCCCCATGGCCGCCCCGCGGCGATATGATCTGATTTGCGCCAACCTGATTTCCACGCTTCTGATTGCGGAGCGGAAACGGATTGCGGGCCTGGTTGGGCAAGACGGCGTGCTCGTGCTCGCTGGAGTCCTGCGGAAAGAGTTCTTGGAGGTACAGGCGGCCTACGAAGCGAGCGGGATGCGGTTGGTGGCTGGCCGGAGCGAGCGGGAATGGCGCTCCGGGGCGTTCCAGTTTCAGAGAGCAACCTGCTGCGCCTGACGGTGGGAACCTGGTGAAGTTCTTCTCAAGTTTTCTTAGAACCGGCCGAGATACAGTACGGAGCGGATGCGCTAGGTGCCGGGTTGGGCCGAGGTAATAGCGACAGTGGAAGTTACCTGGGCACAGCCAGATGACAGGTCAGTCCGGCGCCGGAAAAGTTTTGAATGCAGGCGCGCGAGACTGGTCTATATTGGCAAGTGATGAAGAAGCCGATGCCAGTTCGTAAGCTCGGCGACCTGAGGAAGGCCGTCCGACCGGCATCGTGCGTACTCCGCGACAGACTGAATGAAGGAGTCCAGCATGAACAAAATCGCAGAACCGATCAGCGAAGTCGTCAGGGATCCCAAACCCCCGTTCCGCAAGACTGAAAACCAGCCGAAGAAGGCCCAGCGCCATCGTTACGAGCGCCGGAAGATCAAAGAGTACATGCATCTGTCGGATTGGCTGATGGAAGAACCCGCCTGAATCCGAACTTCAATTTGAACTGTCAAGGCCACGCGTGAGCGTGGCCTTCGCGTTTTCGGTGGCGGGTTCTGGGGTGGTGAATCCCAGTGGGTTGACGGGGAGATGCAGAGGAAAGCCCCCCCACCGGTACAAAGCAAAACCCCGCCGAAGAGCGGGGTTTTCCGAGGGGAGAAAGTCGATTACTTCACCAACAACATCTGTCGGGCGCGCTTGA
This sequence comes from uncultured Verrucomicrobiota bacterium, assembly GCA_964371005.1. Lineage (GTDB taxonomy): Bacteria > Verrucomicrobiota > Verrucomicrobiia > Limisphaerales > MWDV01 > MWDV01. The sequence continues at coordinate 15,372 of CAYJNU010000131.1, forward strand.
TCGCGCGGTTCAGGCGGCGTTGGTAGTGCGCCGGCAAGCCGGTGTACTTGCGGGGCAGAATGCGTCCCTGATCAGTGACGAACTGGCGGAGCAGGTTCGTATTCTTGAAATCGAGAGCGTCCACCGTGAAGTCCACTTTGGGTTTCGGACGGGGTGGGCGACGTTCGCGCGTGGCGGGGCGTCCGCGGCTCCCGCGTTTGTCCGATTGGAGGTTCGTCTTGCGTGGCATAAAACAGTTACTTGATTTCCTTGTGCAGCGTATGGCGGCGAAGCGCGGGATTGTATTTGCGAAGCTCCAGCTTCTCCGTCTTGAGTTTCTTGTTGCGTGTGGTCATGTAGCGCGACGGCGATTTGCCTTCTTTGCGCGCTTCGCTGCATTCCAAGGTGATGATTTCCCGTGGCATAGGGCTAGTCCTTCTCTTTCAGTTTTTCTTCGCTTTCCTCTTCTTCGCTTTCGGTCTCGGCTGCCGCAACGGCATCCACTGAACCGAGCGAACCCAGCCGGCGCTGGCGCAGCGCGCCTTCGCGTTCCATCTGGGCTTGCGCTTGAACGGTGAAACGGGCCCAAGGAATGGCCTCGAGGCGGGCCTTCGGAATCGGTTTGCCGGTCAACTCGCAGACGCCGTAAGTCTTCTTCTCAATGCGTTTCAAGGCGTCTTCGATCTCGTAGATGGCGTCCTGATCGGACGAGAGCAAGCTGAGCGCGAAATCGCGGTCAAAGTTGTCGGTGCCAGAGTCCGCCATGTGCAGACTGTAGCCGGGCATCTCTTGGGCCGATTCTTTCGCCAAGCCGTTCATTTGCCGGAGCAACTGGTCCCGCAACTCCAAGAGGCGGTGATAATACTTGTCCCACTCCGGTTTGACCTTGGGCAGACCGTCTTTGCCAGTTTTGAGCAGGGGCCGGCCCAAGATCGCCGCCGCGGTGGCGGCGCCGTGTGGCCTGGCCTTCAATGCGGCCTTCTTCATTTCCTTCTTCTTCGCAATCACAATTCGAACAAACGTAAATTATTTTTGCCGGGTTGACCCGGGCGTCTCAAAAAGATCATGGACCATCCTTTTGAGGGTGGGCGAATGTAACAAAGGAACACTATTCCGCCACTAAAATCGTGAAAAACTTTCGGCCGCTCCCGAGCCGTCAGTGGCAATGCATCCCGGTCTTTGGCTCCCTGGGGCGGACGCTGGGGCTAGTTCATTTCAAGCACGGTGCCGGCAATGAGTCGTGGGCCGTCGGCGAGGTTGAAATAGTACACGACCAACGCACGGTTCCGGGACAACATCGTCGCCCACGGATAACCCAGATCGACGTTGCCGCCGTCCGCGCGCAGGATGATCTCTTTTGCGGTGCCGAAGTTTCCACATTCGGCGTCCAACACCCGGGCGCGGATGCCAAAGGGCGCGTGACGGTAGCCATAGACGACGAGTACGCGCTGATCCGGCAGTCGCAGCGCATAGTGCGGGTGTCCCTGCCAACCGGTGTCCTGCCACGGCTGGAAACTCCGGCCGCCGTCCACCGAACGCGCCACCACGGTGTGGTCGTCCAAGTTGGCCGTGCGAGTAAAGGCGACCAGGTCTCCCTTCGGGGTTTCGTAGAGCGAAGTTTCATTGAACGTGATGCTCGGGTCGGTTGCCACAGGGCAGGCATAGCTCCAAGACAGTCCCTGGTTGGAGGAAGTGAGCAGATGGGTTTCGGTGCGGCGCGGTTCAGTGCCGGTATTGGCGGCCACGACCCAGAGGAGGCGGCCATCCTTGCCTTGGCACATGGCGCCGCGATTGTAGGCGGGCGTCGGTTGGCCGAAGATGTCCGAGGTGGTGTCCGCGGCAACATGAGGGGGCAGAGTGGGCAACTCCCAGGAATGTCCACCGTCCTGCGAACGCAAAGTGTAACCTCCGAGGAACACGAATGCCCCGTGCCGCAGCGAGTTGGTCAGGCGGGCAGCGTAGTCTGCGTTGAGCAGCGCCCAGCCGTAACTCGCGCAGACCAATGTTCCATCCCGCAACTGCACCATGCACGGATCCTGCGAGCCCCCGAACGGATGCGCAAAAACCAGCTCCGGCGACGGACTCCAGGTTTTGCCCTCGTCGCGCGAGCGCACGAGAACCAGTTGACTGTTCGGGTCCGTGTGGAGATTGCCCCGTTCTCCGAGCCGGCGGCGATTGGGCGCACGGCGGAACGCCACCATCAACTCGCCGTCCGGACGCCGCACCACCGAGGGGAACGCGTTGTAGAAACGGTCGTCTTGGTAAATGACGACGTCTGCCACCTTGCGGATCGCGGGTTCTGAGGTTTCAACCGTTTGCGCCCCGAGCGCCGGGGCGAAGCGGATGACGCTAAGAAACGAGGCGACGACGGCGATACGGAGATGGATATGGCATTTCATCGGCACTCATCAATGCAGACAGGGACCTGCTGTGGGCAAGCACAATAC
>CAYJNU010000132.1:0-3043 GCA_964371005.1 uncultured Verrucomicrobiota bacterium
GCAAGTCGATCATTCCACATCAATTACAGAGAAACTCGTAACACCCTCTGAAAGGAATTCAGGCCCGGGTCAGAGAAATGGAGCAGACGGTTTCGTCCGGCGTCTTGGAGCGGTGGTTCCATGCAGGGGAATCGCTGCAACCGGCCCGACGGCTGGCGGTGCTCTGCGGCCATCCCCTCTCCGGCACGACATTGTTGGAGCAGGCGCTCGACTCCCATCCGGATATCGTCACCGCCGAGGAAACGCACATTTTGCACGACGAGGCTTACCTTCCACTCAGCCGGGGATTTCCGCAGGACACTTCAGTGCTCGAATTGTTGGACTCAACTCCCATCAATGCGCTGCGGCAATCGCGAGAGGACTATTTCCGCTTCACCGAACTCTTCATTGGCAAGACGGTTGGCGACAGGCTGCTCATAGACAAGAACCCCGCGCTGAACGTGCTTATTCCGGCGGTGGCGCGCATTTTTCCCGAGGCAGGATTCTTGATCGCCATCCGCGACCCGCGGGACGTGTGCCTGAGTTGTTTCATGCAACCCCTTTCCTTGAATCCCGTCAGTTCGGCTTACTTGACGCTCGGCGGCACGGTGACTCAATACGCGTCCGTCATGGGGTTCTGGCAGACGATCCAGCCGAGGCTGCACAACGCCTGGATCGAGGTCCGCTACGAAGAGATGGTCGCGGACTTGGAGGCTTCCAGCCGCCGGATTCTTGCCTTCTTGGACGTGGGTTGGGACGAAACGGTCTTGCGCTTTCACGAGCATGCGCGGTGTAAGCCGCTGCGCTCGCCCAGTTACGCTGAGGTGACCAAACCGGTCTTCACAGTCGCCGTCGGAAGATGGCGGAGCTATCAGAAGTACCTGGAACCTTGCCTGGAACAGCTCGGTCCGTTCCTCACGGCTTACGGCTACGAGTAGGCCAGGGCGTTCAGCGAGGCTGCGAATGCCTGATCCCGCAGGGTGCCTTTGTGAAGCCACCTGAAGTGCATCGCGCCCCCCAAAACGGGGGGTAGTCGTGTGTTGAGTCCCGAACTAAAGTGGGATCGGAATATGTCTTTCTTCACGTCCAGGCAAACAACGTCGCGCTGGCAAGCGCCGGGGGCCGCTGGCGGGCGGCTGACCGCAGGTTTTACGCTCATTGAGTTGCTTGTCGTCATTGCCATCATTGCGATTCTCGCGTCCATGTTGTTGCCGGCGCTCGCGAAGGCGAAAGGCAAAGCGCAACAGATATACTGCCTCAACAACATGAAGCAGCTCGCCTTGGGGACCCACCTGTACGCCGATGAGAACAATCAGTGGTTCCCGCCGATTCAGGAGATGCTGCCAGCGGGCTATGAAACGAGCTGGCGTTCGTATCTCTTCAACTTCGTGGGCAAGAACAAACAAGTGTACGATTGTCCGACGGAGAAAGAAGAGGTGTACTCCCTGGGCAAGCGGGACCGACTGCCGCCCGCACCGGATATGGCTGGCTTGGCGGTGAACGGTGAGATCAAACTCCTTAGCGGCATTGCCGCCGCGGATGTGCATTGGGAGGCAGGCGGCGCCCCGCCCCCGTTTGGCCGGCCTTACGAGAACAATGTCTGCCGTGCCTCCAGCATCCAGAAACCCACCCAGTTGATTCTGTTCGGTGACGGACACAGCGATGTGCGGAACGAGTGGCCCAATGATCGTTGGTGGATCTGGAAATATGATGGACCGAACAGCCCGGGCTTTAACCGCGTGGCCCAGGGTGACAAAGGTGCCGTACGGCACAACCGTCGCTCGGACTACGCCATGGCCGATGGCAGTGCGACCCTGCTCGACGCCGGTCGCATTCCGTGCAATCTCAATGAGTGCTGGTGGTCCGCGAGAGCTGATCCCCACTGACCCGCGCCTTTGGCTCTACTGTGAACAAGACAAACGCTCTCAAGCTCGTGCTGGCGCTGGCGCTGCTCGGCGTCGCTGGCTTCATGCTCATCCGCGTTCTCCGACGCGACACGGGTGTCTCGGAGAGCACTTTCTTCTACGATTTGAGCGAGAGGAAACTGTTTGCGGCGCCGCGTGAGGCGCTGCCTCCGATTCGGGGGCTCAACGACACCGAGGAGGACGCAGTGCGCGCCGTGGTCATCGCCCCCAATGGTAATCCGGAAGACAAGGCCGGACGCAAGATTGCCTACTTGGAGAAGTACGCGCCCGAGTTGAAACAGCACTTGGAAAAAGTCCGGGCCGGCGAGGCCGAACCCCTGCCGACCAAGGCCCGGAACGGCTACCGATTTGTCAAGCGCGTCGAAGACGCTGAATGGCATTCCCTCAGTTCGCCGGAGGGAGAGAGGATTGTGGCCGAATGGAACGTCGCCGGGCCGGACGGCAAGTACCCGGTCGTCTGCGTGCCGTAAGAACTTGTGTCCGGCCGTTGATTCTGCAAGCATAAACCCCAATATCACCGCAGGAGACAGACCTATGAAAATCACTAAGTACGCAAACCTCCGCCCTGTCGCGTTGGTCGCGCTTGGCGTGTTCCTCGGACGCGGCGCGCAAGCCGACACCATCCTTGATTTTGACATCCGGCCGGCGGGTCAAGGGCAGAACGCCAACCTGGTTCAGTCCTTTGGCGATACCGCCGCCGTGTCCAGCGACGGGGTCACCGTGGTGGGGTTCGGCACCCCCAACATCGGCCTGACTTGGCAAGGAGTCGGTGGCCAATGGCAGTACTACGCCGACTCAATCTGGGCGGCGGGTCAGTTGGACAGCTCCCAGGTGGGTGATCGCCACGAGTTGGTCTTTACGCCCAACAACTTGCAGGCGACCGTCGTGATCAAGTCCTTCAACTTCCATCCCTATTACTATGACACCGAGAGGTTCACTTACGACGTGAGCGTTTTGGCGGGCACAAACGTGGTGAGCGGTCCTGCCAACATTACGTTCTTGTCGGAATCCATCAAGGTACCCGTGAGTATCAACTACACGGGCGGCATCGGCCAGACCTTGACGTTGCGCCTGGCCCGGGTGGCTTCCACACTGGATGCCGGTGCGGGTGAGGTCGAGGGAGACGCTGGGGACATTGC
>CAYJNU010000132.1:3053-17789 GCA_964371005.1 uncultured Verrucomicrobiota bacterium
GGATGACATCACGTTCGCCCAACTGCCGGAGACGGAATTGTCGGTCGGGCCCCAGGACATCGCAGTGACCCCCGCAAACAACCAGGACAGCGATGCGCCAGATTACTACTCCCGGCCGAGCATCACCAACCTCACCACGGCCGTGGTGACCAACACCATTCAGTTGACCTTCAACGGCAGCCCGGTGTCGCCCGCCCCAACGATTTCACAAGCGGACGGACTGACGACCGTGAGCTATCAGTCGTCCGCGCTGCTGCCCAGTGGGTCCACCAATCGGTACACCCTCACTTTCAATGACAACGGCACCCCTGCCAAGAGCTACACCAACGAAGTGCAGTACATCGTGGCGGCGTATGTGAACCTCCAACTCCCGGCGCCGATCGTCCTGGAGAACTTCGACGGCACGGCGGAAGGCAGTTTGCCTGCGGGTTGGACGGCAATCAGCCTGGACACGCTCCGGGACCCGACCTCCGAGCCGGATATCACCATGACGAACTTGGATTCCGCCGCCTACACGAACTGGACGGTGGTGGATGTGTCGCGCTTCATCGGTGACTTCGACACTTACAGCCAGTGGTACAACTTCCTGCCTCAACCCGCGGGGGAAGGGACTGATTACCACCGCGTGCTGTCTCTCAATCCGTCCAACGTCGTCAACGGCGTGTTCCTGCGCAACCTCGCTACCGGGCGAATGGCTTTTGGCAATTCGGGCTATCGCAACGATGCGCTGGGTCAGGTTCTGTATCTGTTTTCTCCTGACTTCGACCTGACGGGCCAGACCAACGTTTATCTTTCCTTCCACAGTCTCTGGGAACAGAACCAGGACAGCATCGCCGCGGTCGAGTACTCCATTGACATGGGGACGAACTGGCTGCCGGTCGTTTACATGCTCGACGGCGCGGGTGATGTTGCAACCAATCTTGACGGCTCAATTGATGCCCTGACCACGTTCACCAATAACTGGAGTGACGTGGCTACTTACTATGACCCCCTCAGCGGGTTGACCGACGGCGGCTTTTTCGGCGCATTCATCGGCGTGGCTTCCAATCGGTGGTCCACGCTGGCAACCCACATCAGCCAGCGGGTGGACGACAACTCCGTTGAATCCAAGCGCGTGGAAATCTTCCGTCTACCCGAGGCCGACAATCAGCCAAACGTGCGTCTGCGCTTCGCTCATGCCGGAACGGATGGCTGGTATTTTGGCGTGGATGATGTCGGCCTTTACAGCCTGCCGCCTCTCAGGATCAACCGCATCGTCCGCAGTGGGCAGAACGCCGTCATCTCCTGGAACGGCGGCACCGCCACCAAGCTCCAGACCACTGCCAGCCTGACCAACCCCAACTGGCAAGATGTACCCGGCAGTCTCGGCGACAGCACCGCCAACGTGCCGGTCACCGGCGGCGAGGCCTACTTCCGGCTTGCCCGGCCCAATTGACTCGCGATGGCGCCAGTCTGGAGGCACGGACTGATGCCGCGTTGGCTGCGATGGACTCTGTTGGCGCTGCTCAGTTGGGGCGGATGGGCAATCATGGCCAAGCTCATCGGCCCAGCACTCTCGGGGACGCATAGCCAGGCGCTTTCCACGCTGGGCATTCTGCCGGTCATGCTCGCGCTGGGAGTGTCAAGGCATCGCTCCACGACCGGCATCCGGCGTCGGGGAGTCTGGTATGCGCTGGCCGGCGGGGCCGTGTCCTGTCTCGGCAACGCGGCCTACTATGGCATTCTCAGCCGCGGCGGCAAAGCGGCCTTGATCGTCCCACTCACGGCCCTGTATCCGCTCGTGACCATCCTGCTGGCGATGCTGTTGCTCCAGGAACGGCTGAACCGAATTCAACAGACCGGCGTTCTGGCGTCACTGCTCGCGATCTACCTCTTCAACGTGCAACGAGAAGCAAGCTTCCTGTCCGGGGGGCTGGTCTATGCGCTGGCACCCATCGCCTTGTGGGGCACGTCCGGTTTCCTGCAAAAACTCTCAAGCAACCACATCTCCGGCGGACTTTCCGCGCTGTGGTTCCTGGGCGCTTTTGTCCCGTTCGCGGTGCTCTTCCTCGTGCAGTCGCCACTCCCGGCGCAAATCACGCCCCGCACGTGGGCGCTTGTCATCGGACAAGGCTTTTTTCTCGCGCTCGGTAGTCTCGCAATCCTGTTGGCTTTCGCCAGCCAGGGCAAAGCTTCCATCATTGCGCCCCTCGCCGCGCTGTACCCGGTGGTGAGCGTGCCGATCGCGATTCTTGCCCTCGGCGAAAAGGTAGGCGTGCGCGAGGCGGTCGGGATTCTTCTGGCCTTGGCCTCGATGGCGGCGCTGTCCTGCGATACGCGGTTACGCCCAAAGCAAACTCAGACCGTCTCCGCTCCAAGATCTGAAGCGACTTCATGAAACCCAGCGTCTCCCTGTTGAACGACGCGTTGTCCTCGGCAGACGGCGGTTATTTCATGTCAAAGAGACGCAACGGGGCCCGCGTGGACGTTCCTTGGACACAATCGGAGGCGAGGTCGCTGCTGCCTGCTTCGCCAACAAGATTGAGGAAACAGGCCATTCTTGCGTTGAATTGGATGAAATGAGGCTTGCCATCATGATGGCACACGGCACGGGTTGCCCCCTAAAGAGGTTATTCCTATTGTGCGAGGAATCGGCTAAACAAACGAGGAATCAACGAACGACGTGTAGCCTTGGCTGATTTATGAAGCGAAAAACTCTGTCTGCCCTCAAACCAATTGTGCTGATCTTCACGGGCGTGTTCCTCGGGCGCGGTGCCCATGCAACCACCGAGATCACGTTCGAAGGATTCACCGCGAACAACGTGGACATTTCCACCATTCTCGGCTTCGGCAGCAACGTCGGCGCTGCGAGCGCGGATTACACAGTCAGCGTGGGCGACGCCGGCATCTTGGGGACGCCCGGCATTGGCCTCACTTGGGGAACAGGCTACCAGACCTATACAGCCTGGGATGGTCGCGGCAACGTGGCCCAGACGGATTTTAACCTCTCGACTTCAATTGATCTGCTGTTCACGCCGTCGGCCGGATCCGGTGTGCTGGTCAAATCCTTCGCCTTGGATGAATGGGCGGGTGGCGGCAGTACAAGCGTGAGTTGGAGCGTGCTCGACTCGACGGGCACGCTGGCTTCGGGCGACTGGATCAGAGACACAGGCGGACGGGATACGATTCTCACAGGCCTTTCTCCAGCCAACATCAACGCCGATCTACCGGTCACACTCCGGTTGACCCTGAACAGCGGCGCCCCGAGCTATCTGGCGCTCGACAACCTGATTTTTGACCAGGCAGTGGTGCCCGAGCCGAGCATTATGAGCCTCGGATTGCTGGGCGCCGGCCTTGGCGCGCTCGCCCTGCGCCGCCGCAAGCAGGCTTGAGGCTTAGATCAAGAGTTCTTGACGGGTTTGGATACGCCCTCTTCGTTGAGAGGGCGTTTTTCATCTGGCCTCACGACCTGCTTCTGCCTTTGATTTCACGTGGTTGACTGAACCCGTACACTCATGCACGTGACTACCCGCCCGATGAAAGCCAACAACTTCAGCGATGCGGCGCTGCGTGCGTGGCAGGCGGGCGACGTAGGCGGCGCCGTAACACACCTCCGCGACGCCGTGCGCCTCGCCCCCGAAGACGTGATGCTGAAGGTGAGCCTCGCGGAGTATCTTTGGGCGAGCTACGAGTTCGAAGAGGCGCTCCGAACGTACGAGCAGAGTACGGAGGCCGACACGAACAGCCCATTGCTCTGCGTGCAGATGGCTCAGCGCCTCTTCAGCCTGGGCCGCTTTGAACCCGCGGCGGCGTGGCTGGAAAAGGCCAGCCAACGCGCACCCTCGGACGCGGCTGTCAAGACGATGCTCGGCGAGATCTGCGAGCGGTGCGACCGCCTGGACGACGCCGAACGTCACGCCCGCGGCGCCCTCGCCTTGGATGCGGAATCCGTGAGGGCGTTCCGCCTGCTCGCGCATGTCCAACGCCGGCGCGGCGAGCTGCCCAGCGCGCGTGAGTTGCTTGCGCAACGTCTGCGCCGCACCCCCGGGCCGGAGGACTGGAGGTTGCGACACGAACTGGCGGTGGTGCTCGATCGTCTGGGTGAGTTCGACGCCGCCGTGCGGGAATTGATGCTCGCCAAAGAACAGTTGCGCCTGATTGCGACCCCGTTTCTGGAGGAAGCCCGGGCGTTGCGCATCCGGCAGCTTGAAGTAGCCGAGCACCTGAAGGCGAGCGATCTGGCCGCGTGGTTCGGGGAGGGCGTCCCCCTCGCCAACCCGATTCGTCTGGCGATCCTCTGCGGGCATCCCCGATCAGGCACTACGCTGCTCGAACAAATTCTCGCGGCGCATCCCGAGGTAATCAGCACGGATGAGACCGGGGTCTGGCAGCGGGAGTTTCTCGACCCCGTGATCCGCCAAGCCCGCAGCGCGGCCGACGCCGTGCGCGAGTTGAACGAGTTTGAGGCGAAGCAACTCGCGGCCGGACGCGAGACTTACCTGCGTTTCACGGAGGCTCATCTCGGCCAATCCATCAAGGGCCGGGTGTTGATCGAGAAAGACCCGAGCCTCACGCCCGATCTGCCGCTGCCGTTGCGGCTGTTCCCGGAGACCAAGGTTCTGTTTCCAGTTCGCGACCCGCGCGACATCTGCATCAGCTATTTCTTCACGATCATTCCGCTCAATCGAATCAGCGCGCATGCCTTGGACCTCGCCTCCACGTGCGAGTTTTACGCCCACTCCTTCCGGCTGTGGCGACACTGGCGCGAAATGCTTCCGTGCGCAAAACTGGAGACGCGCTATGAGCAACTCGTGGCCGACCCGCCGGGTGAACTGCGACGCGTCTTGAGCTTCCTCGGTCTCGGTTGGGACGAGCGCGTGTTGCGTTTCCACGAGCGGAGTTTCAACAAAGGCGTGCGCACGCCGACTTACGCCGATGTCGCCCAGCCGATCTATGCGCGCTCCATCGGCCGTTGGAAGAACTATCGCAAACACCTCGAACCTTGGCTCGGAATCCTGCAACCCTGTATCGAAGCCTTCGGCTACGGATCCTCCTGACGGCAAGAGCGTTTTAGATTACCCTGATGACCATGAAAACGGATCGCCCACTTCTTCTCCTGCTGACGAACGTGGTTTGGGCCTCCGTCATTTCAGGCCACGCGGCCAACGGCACCTGGACCAATCGCAATGGCGGCAGTTGGACCAACCCGGCAAACTGGAACGCCGCCACCATCGCCGATGGTTCGGGCGGTACCGCGAATTTCACCACGCTCAGTCTGCCGACGGACATCACCGTGACGCTCGATGCGCCGCGCACCATCGGCAATCTCAACTTCGACGATCAGAACACCCCCAAGCACGATTGGTTCTTGAACCCCGGCAGCGCCGGATCGCTTACGCTGGCCGGTGGCGCTCCGACTGTCACCGTGCCAAGCGCGACTGCCGTAATCAATGCGCCTATTGCCGGGACCGCCGGATTGACCAAGGCCGGCGGCGGCAGACTGACCCTGAACGGCGCAACCACCTATTCCGGATCCACCACGGTGAACGCCGGCGTCGTCGACTTCGCGGGAACAAGTTTCTCCGCCGGCAGTCCGCTCAACCTCGCCTCCGCAGGCGCCATCGCAGAGTCGTCAGGAACGCTGAGTTTCATGGTCAATTCTTCGGGCACGGCCGTGGCAGTCCAGGGGGCCGGCTTGCTGCGCCTCACTTCCACCACCAACGGGGCGACCTCACCGGACCTTTACTTTGGTCCGAACCACAGCGCCAACAATTACTGGGGCGCGCGCATCGCCACGCGGCTGGACCTGGGCGACCGGCAGCGCTACGTCTTCGGGAAGACCGGCCACAATGGTGTCGGACCTTACGGCGTGGCCGGGGCGGACTGCAACTTCGCCGGACCCATTTCGGGCAGCGGCGGACTTACGTTCATCGCGCAAAACAACTGGACCGGCTCCGGACCGATGGAGGCGTCCTTTTCCTTCACCGCCGCCAACACCTTCACCGGCCCCGTGGAAATCCGTCGCGGCTCGATTTACCTGGGCAACGCCGGAGCGCTGACGCACACCAATGTGCTGACCTTCAACCCCGCCACCGGCAATAACGCGCGCCTCTTCCTTTACGGTAACAATGCAACCGTCGCCGACATTTCCTCCCCGGGCTACGGCTCGGCGGTGATCGCGAACGGCAACCTGGCGAGTGGCGCCACGATCACCTTGAACGCGGTCACGCTCACCGTTCAACAGAACAGCGACACCGTTTTCGGCGGCACCCTCGCGGACACCTTCCTTGAATACCCCGGTTCGGGCGGCGGCACGACCGGACCGCTCAATTTGCTGAAGCAGGGGACGGCGACCTTGCGGATCACCGGTGCCGGCACTTACTCGGGGAGCACCACCGTCAGTGAAGGCACGTTGTGTGTGGACGGAACGCTCGCCGGCTCCGGCGTGACGGTTCAGAGCGGGGGCACGCTCGCCGGGCGCGGCACGATCAACAGCCCCGTCACGATTCAAAGCGGCGGCACACTGGCACCTGGCAATCGCGCAGTGGGAACTCTGACATTGCTCAACGAACTCAGTCTTTCCGGCGATACCGTGATGGAGGTGGCAAAGGCCGGCATGTCCTTGTCCAGCGATCAGATGAACGGGATGAGCCGTCTTCGTTTCGGCGGCGCCCTCACCGTGACGAACATTGGCGCGTGGCCCTTGGAAGCCGGTGACACCTTCACGCTCTTTTCCGCCACGACCTATTCCAACTCGTTCGGCGACCTCACGCTTCCTCCCATCGGCACTGGACTCACTTGGGACACGGCCAATCTTGAGGTGAACGGCTCGGTCACAGTCGTGAACGCGACGGGCGCACCGGTGGTTGTTCGCCAACCGCAGAGTCTCACGATCAATCAAGGAAGCCCGATGGCGGTTGATGTCGTTGCCGCGGGGTCGCGGCCATTGGCCTGTCAGTGGCAGAAAGACGGCGGGATCATTGCTGGGGCCACGGCCACGCGCTACACGCTGCCCAACGCCAGCGCCAATGACTCCGGCGACTACACCGTGGTGGTGACCAACGCCTACGGCAGCGCCACGAGCTTGGTTGCCTCCGTGACCATTCTCCCTCCTGGCGCACCCACCACTGTCACCAACGGTCTGGTGGTCTATCTGGATTTCGACAACAGTCTCAATGCGCAGGCCGGCACCACGAACAACGGTACCCTCTACACCGGCGGCGCCACCCTCGGCCCGCGTTATCGGTCGGGCATGATCGGGGCGGCGGCTTCGTTCGCGAACGCCTCGACCTCCGGGCAGCCCAATGACTGGGCGGTTTCGCTCGGCAACCTTGAATGGATATACGCCGGCAGCTTTACTGTCTCGTTGTGGGAGCGCACCTCGACGAGCAGCGATGGGGCGATCCTGGGTAACAAGAACTGGACCTCTGGCGCAAACGTCGGGTGGGTCATCTCCAGCCTCGATCCCAAGAACGTCAATTACAACGCCGCGGGCGGCACGCGCCGGGACATCGGGTTGAACCCGCCGTTCTCCGACGGCAACTGGCATCTGATCACCGTGACGTTCAACCGTTCCGCCAGCCAGGTGATCAGTTACGTGGACGGTGTCGCTGTCAGCACGAGCGACCTCAGCCCTTCCAGCAGCGCCTCGCTCAACGCCGGGTTCAACACCCTGGTGGGCAGCAGCGGCAACGGCTCGTATTCCGGTTATGCCGACGTGGATGATCTGGGAATGTGGACGCGCGTCCTCGGCGCGCAGGAAGTCTCCGGAATTTATGCCGCCGGATTGAACCATCGGCCGTTGACCACCGCGTTGCCGGGAGTGCCGCCGGTGATCACGATGCAGCCGGCGAACGTCACGCTCACACCGGGTATGAACGCGACCTTCAGCGTCGGGGTTGATGGCGCGGCCACCTTCAGCTATCAGTGGCGATTCAATGGCACGAACATCCCGGGCGCGACCAACGCCACCTGGATCGTTGCGTCCGTCACGCCGGCCGAACAGGGCGTTTACTCCGTCTTGGTCAACAACGGCTCCGGGGCCGTCCTCAGCCGCAGTGCACTTCTGACGCTCTACTCCCTGGCCGTCACCGGGCAATGGGATTTCGACCGTGGCGATCTCCGCGCGACCGTGGGCGCGGAACTCGAATACTCCGGGAACACCGCGGATCAGACCTCCTTCCCGCTCCGGAACATCAACGGTCAGTTCGCGCGGGTCATGGCTTTCGGCAGCAACTCGGTGGGCCAGGGTTTCTACATGCGGCATGGGGCCCGGCCCAACGGCGGCGGGCATTTCGTCAACCAATACACTTTGATCTTGGACGTGTTGTTTCCGGCGGCAAGCACAGGCGCGTGGCGGGCCCTGTTCCAAACCGATCCCTTGAACCACGCCGGGAACGCCGCCGAGTTTCAAGTCGGCAGCAGTGCCGCGCTTCCGTCGGCGAACGGCATTGGTGCGGAGGACCAATACGATGGGGTTTTGGCGGCCGACACGTGGTACCGGATTGCCTTTGCCGTTGATCTCTCGGCCCCCGCCGGTCAGCAGCTCTCTAAATATGTGAACGGTGTGAAGGTGGGCAATCAGTCGCTCAGCGGCGGTGTGGACGGCCGCTATGCGCTGGGCCCCGCCGCATTGCTGTTCACGTCCGGAAACCCCGGCTTCAGCCAGCCCGGCTTTGTCAACAGCATCCAGTTCGTCAACGGATGGATGTCGCCCGCCGCCATCGCCGCCCTGGGCATTCCCACTGCCGATGGCCTGCCCCCCGGCGATGCGGTGCTCAAAATCGAAAGCCTCAGCCAGAATGCCTCGATGCTGGATTTGACCTGGACCGGACCGGACGGGGAAGGGCAGCTCCAGGAGTCCACGAATATCGCTGTTTCGGCCTGGCAGGATGTCTCCGGCTTGGGAACGAACCGAACCGTGAGCGTTCCCATCGCTGGCGAAAAGGGTTTCTATCGCGTGAAACAATCGCAACCAGACATCGCGGTGGGCCAATTGCCGGACGGTCAACAATCGCTGCCTTCAAAGCAGATTCTTCGCGCCGCCGGCCAGCAGATCCAGTTCGCCGGCCGACCGGTGGATCTTGCACTTTCCCCGGATGGCAAGACCGCCTACCTCAAAAACATCAACAGCCTGCTGGTGGTGGACACTTCCGCCTGGCGGGTGCTCCAGACGTTGGCATTCCCCGGGAGCGGCGCCTCCATGCACGGCATCGCGGTGAACCCGGAAGGCTCGCACGTTTACGCGACCGGCGCTGGCAACGAGCTGTACGACTGGGTCGTTGCCGCCGACGGAATTGTCTCCTTCTCGCGCACGATTGCCATGCCAGGCGGCTCTGATCCCTGCGGGCTGGCGATTTCGTCGGACGGGTCACAGGCTTTCGTGTGCCTCTCCATCGCGAACAAACTCGCCGTGGTTGATCTGACCAGTGGAACCGTCACGCAGCAAATCGCGGTCGGCATCGCCCCGTGGGATGTCGCGCTCTCTGCGGACGGCAGCACTGCTTACGTTTCCGACTGGGGCGGGCGCTTCCCCACGGGCGGTGATTTGACCGCGCCCTCAGCCGGGACACCCGTGGTGATTGACGACCGCGGGATTGCGGCCAGCGGCGTCGTTTCTGTGGTCAATCTGCTGAGCGGTCTCCAAACAGCGCAAATCCCCGCCGGCTTGCATCCGTGCGACGTTGAATTGAGCGCGGACGGGAACACACTCTTCGTGGCCAACGCCAACTCGGACACGGTGACAATCATTGACACCCAAGCGAAGATGGTAAAAGAGACGGTGCTCGTGCGGCCGGACCCGAGTTTCCCCTACGGCAGCGCGTCGGTGGGCCTGACCTTGAGCAAGGACGGCGGGACGCTGTTCGTGGCCAGCGCCGGCAACAACGCGCTCGCTGTCGTGGAACTGCCCAACGGCCAGCACACGAACAGCCTGATTCGCGGCTTCCTGCCGACCGACTGGTATCCCGGCGCGGTGGTGGCTGACGCCAACTCCGTCTATGTCGTCAACGTCAAGGGCCTCGGCAGTCGTCTGGGACAGCCCGCCACCACCTCCTGGCAGATCGGCGCTTTCCTGGGTACGGCCAATAAGATCCCCGTTCCCGATTCCGAGTCGCTGTCGAAATTCACGGCCCAGGTGTTCGAGGACAGTCGCGTGCCGCAGATCCGGCAGACGCAACGGATTCTGCGTGCGGGCCAACCGCCCGTGCCCGTGCCGGCCCGCGTGGGCGAGCCGTCCGTGTTTCAACACGTGCTGTACATCCTTAAGGAAAACAAAACCTACGACCAGATGTTTGGCGACCTGCCCCAAGGCAACGGGAATTCCAGCCTTTGCATTTACCCGCGATTCGTCTCCCCCAATCATCACGCCCTGGCTGAGCAGTATGTCCTACTCGACAATTTCTACTGCAACGGCGTCAACTCGGCGGATGGCCATTCCTGGAGCACGGAAGGCAACGACACCGATCACCTGGAAAAGTCCTTTGGCGGTTTCAGCCGCAGCTACACCTTTGGCGATGACCCGCTCACGTATTCCTCCACCGGCTTCATCTGGAACAATGTGCTCCAGCACGGGCTGACGTTCCGCAATTACGGCGAGATGGATTACGCCTCCACGTCTCCCAGCGCCACGTGGGGGCAGATCTACCAGGACTGGAAGAACGGCACGGGCGCCATCCGCTACGTCCAGAACATCGGCGTCGCGTCGCTGCGGCCTTACAGCTCCACCAATGTGCCCGGATGGAACATGGGGATTCCCGATGTCGTCCGCGCCGATGGCTTCATCAAGGAACTCAACCAGGCACAATCCAACGGCGTGTGGTCCGCCTTCCACCTGCTTTATCTCCCCAACGATCACACCGGCGGCCCGCCTACCCCGCGCGCCCAGGTGGCGGACAACGATGTCTCGCTCGGCCGGGTCGTCGAAGCCGTCACCAGAAGCGTCTTCGGCAGCAACACGGTCATCTTCGTCATCGAGGATGATCCGCAGAGCGGCTACGACCACGTGGACGCGCACCGCTCGCTTTGTTTGGTCATTAGCCCCTACACGATACGCAGGCAGGTGAACAGCACGTTCTACAACCAGGCCGGCGTACTGCACACGATGGAACAAATCCTCGGGCTACCGCCGATGAACCAGCAGGACGCCATGGCCCCGCTGATGTTCGAGTGCTTCACCAATGTCCCTGATCTCACTCCCTACACAGCCCTGCCCAACAACGTGCCGTTGGACGAAGGCGTTGGCACGGCAAGCGAGCCTTCTCGCCAGCAGCGCTACTGGGCGAAGCAACTGGCAAAGATGGACTTCAGCAAACCGGACCGCGTCGATGACGATCTGTTCAATCGCTATATCTGGTGGACGATCAAAGGCGATGCTCCTTATCCAGCCGAGTTTGTTGGCGGACATGGCAAGGGTTTGAAACAACTTGGCCTCGTGCTCGACCAAGCAACGATCTGCGATGATGATTGAGACCGCAGTAAAGCTGCACGTGCCAGACACCGAGCGAGCAGTGGTTAAGAAAGGCGATCGCGATCGACACCAGGGCTGTGCAAGAAGCTTCGACTGACGACCCCGACCTGAAGCCGCTGTGGGACAGCATGAGCGGAACGCTGTGGAAGCGCGAATGAACCGGAGCCTGGAGGTATGCGAAACCGACGCCATTTCCTGACGGCGCTTCTGACGCTGGTTTTACTGGTATGCGCTTTCAGACTCACCCCGGCCGCCGAAAAGTCCGACCCGACGGCGATCCTTGCCGAACTGATCAGCCCGCAGAAGCTCGCCACGTTGGGGACACGCGGTGCCAATCCTCGCGTCCAAAAGGCCGTTTACTGGATGGAGATGGCGCGGCGAGACAGGAAGGACATGGTGAAAGTGGTAAGCGCCGCCGTGAAGTCCGCAGGCTACAAGAACGCCCTAGCCGCAGAACTCACCCGGGATTCACTGCTGCGTAATCACAAGATCGCCGAAGGATACCGCTGCTTCGACGCCGCTGGCCTGGCGGAGATGCGCAAGGGAAATGCGCCGACGATTCAGCGGGGCACTTACAAAGGCGACCAGTGGAGCGTTGATCACATTGTTCCCCGCGCGGTTTGCCCGGAGCTGGACAACGTCATCGCTAACTTGGAGCTAATGCCTTTTCGAGCGAACGCCTCCAAGAACGACAGGATCGAATCACGCCAGGTGCAGACTGCTGAGAAGCTTCAACGGGCTGGACTGCTGAGCAAGGCGGGATTGCGGAAAGTGCGGGCGGCTCAGCGTCTTTAGGCCGGCATCTCCGACCACCGCCGGGGTAGTCACGCTTGCCTCGGCTTTCTGTCCGCCTCATTCTCCCGGCGGTGAAACCGACGCCACAGCCATTCCCGAAACCGAAGTCGTTGGACGAATTGCTCGCCAACACCGCGCACTACGCGTGGTATTGCATGCGCAACTCCGGCCGGGTCAGTCCCGCTTGCTTTTTGCTCGGTTCCGATGGCCAGCGAATGCTCACGCCGCAAAGCCTCGCCGACGTTGAGCAGAAGGACGATTTCGCCGAACTCGCGCGCCTGGCCTGCATTGCCTACGGCGCCACGGCTTGCGTCATGGTCCTCGAAGCCTGGGCGAAGTTCGCCACGCCCGGTGAACCGTTTGATACGAACGAGGCTCCGTCCGAGGCGATTGACCGCAAGGAATACGTGATCCTCACTGGCGAATCCCGGCAGGGCAACCGCCAGCAGTTCCTCCCCATCGTGCGCTACGACAACGGCAAGTTCTTTCGCCTGGGCGATCCCTACGAACCGGGCGCTGAAATGAAGGGTCGCTTCGCGCAGATTCTCCCGCCCAACGATGCCGACCCTGCCATGCGCGAAGTCGCACAGGCCATGCTCGAAGTGAAAGGCGCCCGCATTGTGCCCCTCCGTTTCCGGCGTTGACCCATCGCTTCAATCCGCGTGCAAAATCGTCCTGCGCAACAACCCCGGCCAGTGGAAGCCATCAGCGGGCTGATTGAGCGCGTCACGTTTTGGAACGAGGAGAACGGTTTCGCGGTGCTCAAGGTGAAGGCCAAGGGCCACCGCAACCAGGTTACGGTCGTCGGCAGCCTACCATCAGTGAGCGCTGGCGAATGGGTAACGGCTGAGGGCCACTGGATTCAAGACCGAGAGTTCGGCTTGCAGTTCAAGGCGGAGATGCTCAACAGCACGGCGCCCACGACCAAGGAGGGCATCGAGAAATACCTGGGCAGCAGTATGGTTAAGGGCATCGGCCCGATCTACGCGAAGAAGCTCGTGGACAAGTTCGGGGAGAAGATCTTTGACGTGATCGAAACGGAATCCGGCCGTCTGGAAGAACTGGACGGCATCGGTCCAAAGCGGCGAAAGCGCATCAAGGACGCCTGGGCGGAGCAAAAGGTCATCCGGCAAATCATGGTCTTCCTCCACAGCAACGGCGTCAGCACCAGCCGGGCGGTGCGGATTTACAGGACCTACGGCGAAGGCGCGATTGAGAAGGTTCAGGCCAACCCGTATGCGCTGGCCAAGGACATTCACGGTATCGGCTTCAAGACCGCCGACCAGATTGCGCAGAAGATCGGCATCCCGCACGATTCCCTCATCCGGGCCTGCGCCGGACTGAGCCATGTCCTGTTGGAAGCGACCGGCAACGGTCACTGCGCGCTCCCGGTCGAATTCCTGAAAGACGAGGCGGGCAAGCTCCTGCTGGTGGACGAAAAGATCGTCACTGCGGCCTTGGAGAAGACGCACGCCGACCGCGACCTCGTGACCGAGAAGATCAACGACCAGGACCTCGTCTTCCTGCCCACGCTCAAACGCGCCGAGGAAGGCATCGCCGGCCGGATCAAGAATTTGTGCGGCATGCCATCGGCGTATCCGCCGATTGATTTCGAGAAAGCGGTCGCGTGGTGTCAGGGCAAGACCGGCAAGGAGCTTGCGCCCAGTCAGCGGGAGGCGCTTAAGCAGGCAATCTCCACGCGGGCACTCGTCATTACTGGCGGGCCGGGTGTCGGCAAGACGACGTTGCTGACTGCCATCCTGAAAATCCTCACCGCCAAGAAAGTCCGGTGTCTGTTGTGCGCCCCGACCCGTAGGGCCCCCAAGCGGCTGTCCCAGGCGACTGGGCTGGAAACCAAGACGATTCACCGGCTGCTGGAAGTCAAACCATACACCGGCGCCTTCACCCGGAACGACGGCAATCCGCTGGAGTGTGACCTCCTGATCGCCGACGAGGTTTCCATGATTGATGTGCCCCTGATGAACCACTTGCTGCGGGCGCTTCCCGTCAACGGCAGCCTGCTGCTCGTCGGCGACGTGGATCAGTTGCCCTCCGTCGGCCCGGGCATGGTGCTCCGCAACATCATTGACAGTGGCGTGGTGCCGGTCGTGCGGCTGACGGAGGTTTTCCGCCAGGCCGCGCACAGCCGGATCATCACCAACGCACACCGAATTAACGAGGGCAGCCTACCGCAGCTTGCCGACAAGGGCGGCGAGTCGGATTTCTTTTTCGTCGAGCGCGAGGAGCCCGAGCGAATCGCCGACACGCTGATTGACATGGTGAAGAATCGCATGCCCGGGAAATTCCGGCTCGATCCGATCCGCGACATTCAAGTGCTGTGCCCGATGAACCGTGGCTCGCTCGGCATCCGGGAGTTGAACGTGCGGCTCCAAAACGAACTGAACCCGACTCGCGCTGATGAACCGGTAGTCGAGAAGTTCGGCTGGCAGTTCCGGATCCGGGACAAGGTGATCCAGACGGAGAACGATTATGAC
>CAYJNU010000133.1:0-5571 GCA_964371005.1 uncultured Verrucomicrobiota bacterium
GCACCAGAGTTGGCGTAAGTGATCTGACCCGCACGGTTTACGATCGTGATCCCGTCGGGCACCGTTTCCAGGATATGCACCAGTCGTTCTTCACTGGCACGCATGGCAGCCTCCGATTGCTGCCGATCGGTGATGTCCCGCACGAAAGCCACGTGAAATTCCTCGTCCCCGAACCAGAGATGTTTGGAAACGACTTCCACGAGAAACGTAGTGCCGTCCTTGCGCCGATGGGCGGAGGTGAGGTGTTCCACGCCACCCCGTCGGCCTTCCTGGTATCCATCCCAACGTTCGATCCAGAGGTGTTTCGGAAAGACGGGGTCAATGTCGCTGAGGTGCAGTTGCAGGAGTTCCTCACGGGTATAGTCCAGGGAACGGCAGGCCTGTTCGTTAACGTAGGTAAAACCCGCGTCGCGGTTCATCCAGAACACGGCATCAGAGGCCTGGTCAATCGAGAACTGAAATCTCTTCAGCACATGCTCCGCCTGTTTGGTCACCGTGATGTCGCGCCAGACACAATAGTAAACACTGCGGTCCTGGACCCTGACGATCTGCGCCGTAACGTGAATCTGCCGAACCTGGCCCTGGCGCGTCCGCTGCAGAGTTTCGAAATCGCTCCGACCCTCGCGGAGCACGGTCTGGATGTGGGCCCGGCTCGCCTCCGTGGTTTCCATCGCCTCCAAATCGAAGATACTCAGGTGGGCGAACTCGTCTCGGGAGTAACCCAGTTGGCGGCAGGCGGCATCGTTAAACTCGATCGGACGGGCCGTCTCCGGGTCAACGATGATGATGCCGTCGGGTGACTGGGCGAACAGCGCGCGGCGCATTTCGACCTCGGTTGTCAGCGCAGCCTCGGCCCGCTTCCGCTCCGCGGTCTCCCGCTCCCACCGCCGGAGTTGCATACGCAGCACGAGGTAAAGCAGCGATGCCGTGACGGCCACGAAAGCCAACCCCTTGTATGTCGAAACGTGCTGCATGGCGTCCGAGTCGGGGAACAGCCTTCTCATCGCGCCGTCTGAGAGCGAAATCCAAGCCGCCGCGATGAGTGCATAAAGCAGGCTCGTGCGGGAGGCGAAATTTGCGAGGTTATCGCGCATCTGCAGTTCCAATACTTCCAGTTGGCGCGACGGGCTGAACTATCGTCGTCGCCGGTTGCCGGTCATTTGTCTAATTGGCAAACCTGCTGAATCAAGGCCGCCAGTGTTTCGCGCTGGATGGACTACTGAACGAGTGCGGAGAATCCCGACCTAAGGCGCATGCTGGCCTTGTGCGGGTCACAGCCGCCAGCCAAAACCACGCCGATACCCTTGAATGCCCTGCCGCTCACCATGTCCTGCACGAGACGCCTGACAAAGTAGGAGTTTTGTAGGTCGCGGGCAACGCGGATCGTCGAGTTTGTCGGAGACAACCGCCAGCCCGCCCAACTCGTGTCCCTCGCAAGCAACCTGAAATCCACCGCCAACTCAGCCCCCCACGAGCCCTCGCCGCAAACCGCACGGTGTTATACCCAGCCCCGCAACTGCCTCTTGTGGCCTTTGGCCTGAAGTCGGCAAGCCCACGTTCCTGTCGGCGCCCGCGCCATCCCGGCGAAGAGTGCTGCACGGCATTGGTTAATTTGGGTTTGACAGCAAGGTCGCTTCGCCGTTTCTTTTCTAATAGGCATAGCCAAAAACACATGAAGGGGAACGGGGATACCCGGCGGGCCTTCACGCTGATTGAACTTCTGGTGGTCATCGCCATCATCGCTATTCTGGCGAGCATGCTGCTCCCGGCCCTCTCCAAGGCCAAGCTCAAGGCGCAGCGCATCCAGTGCATCAGCGATCTCAAACAACTGGGTTATTCCTGGCAGATGTATGGCGGCGATTTCAACGACCGGATGGTGCCCAACTGGATTGTGGACCGGCGCGCCTGGATTGACGGCATCCTGGGCAACGTCTCCGCCCTGCCCGGCGCCACCAACATCCTCGCCATCCGCGCGGGGTTGCTCTATCGTTACAACCCCAACGTGGACATGTACGTGTGCCCCGCCGCCAAGAGCGGACCGAGCACGATGACGAAGACCATTCAGGTGCGACACTACTCGCTCCAGGGCCGCATGGGCGGCGCGGATGCGACGGACGCCGCAAAATATGGGGTCAGCGACACGACGTGGGTATTGGGGACGAAATACGCGCAGTACAAGAAGTTGAGCGATGTGAGCAATCCCGGCCCGGCCGAGGCCATGACCTTCGTGGACGAAAGTGTCGAGACGCTGGATGACGGCTATTTCGCGGTGAACGCAGCGGACCGGGTCAACTCGTGGCAGAATTCCCCCACGGCGCGGCACGGGAAGTCGGCGGCCTTCGGCTTCGCGGACGGACATGCGGAAAGCTGGCGTTGGTTGGCCCTCAACCGAGACCAGGTCTTGGACTCTTCAGTCACCAAGTACGGGGGGGATACCACGCAGGATTTGCGGAAGCTGCAACGGGCGGTGTTCCGGCCGTAGGAAGCGCGGCGGTTATCGTCGGTGACGCTTGACCTTTAGCTGGGCCGCGGTGCGGTTGAGAGTGGCTTGGACCAGCGCCGAGTCTTCGTCGGAGAGCTTCTGCGTCAGCCGGGCTTCGGCGCGGCGGCGGGCTTCCTCCACTTTCGCCTCGTCAATGTTCGCTGCCTGGATCGCCATGTCGCTGATGACGGACACGTGATCGGCAGTGATTTCCACGAACCCCTCGCCCACGGCCAGGAAGAGGTCTTCACCATTCTTGCGCACGGCGATTTCTCCCGGGACAATCTGCGTCATGAGCGGGACGTGCATTGGGAAGATGCCCAGTTCGCCGTCCACGCCGGGCAGCGTGACCATCTCCACGTCGTCGGAGAACACCTGCGCCTCCGGCGTGACAATCGTGAGTTTCAACGTGGCCATGGGTTTGAACGGGTTTCAGTGACTGAGCGCAGGGGCATCAGCTTTGCGCCTGCCGCACTTCTTCGATGCCACCCTTCATGTAGAAGTTGCCTTCCGGCACGTCGTCGTGCTTGCCATCGAGGATTTCCTTGAAGCCGCGGACGGTGTCCGCGACGGGCACTTGCTTGCCCGGACGGCCCGTGAAGACTTCGGCCACCGAGAACGGCTGGCTGAGAAAGCGCTGAACCTTGCGGGCGCGGAACACGGTCAGCTTGTCCTCCGGCGAAAGCTCGTCCATGCCCAGAATCGCGATGATGTCCTGCAGGTCCTTGTAACGCTGCAACACGCGCTGCACGCCGCGGGCGACTTCGTAATGTTCCTGGCCGACAATTTCCGGCGCGAGGGCGCGGGAGGTTGAGGCCAACGGATCCACGGCGGGATAAATGCCGAGTTCGGTCAACGAGCGCTCCAGCACGATGGTCGCGTCCAAGTGCGTGAAGGTCGTGGCGGGCGCCGGGTCGGTGATGTCGTCGGCGGGGACGTAGATCGCTTGGAACGACGTGATCGAGCCTTTCTTGGTCGAGGTGATGCGTTCCTGGAGGTCGCCCATTTCGGCGGCGAGCGTGGGTTGGTAACCCACGGCACTCGGCGTGCGGCCCAACAACGCGGACACTTCCGATCCCGCCTGCGAGAACCGGAAGATGTTGTCAATGAAGAGCAGCACGTCCTGGTTCTTCTCGTCGCGGAAATACTCGGTGATGGCGAGGCCGGACAGCGCCACACGCAGACGCGCGCCGGGCGGCTCGTTCATCTGGCCATACACGAGCGCGATCTTGGATTTGCCCAGGTCCTTCTGGTTGATGACGCCAGCTTCGGACATTTCATGATAGAGATCGTTGCCTTCGCGCGTCCGCTCACCCACACCGGCGAACACCGACACACCGCCATGCAACTTGGCGATGTTGTTGATGAGTTCCATGATGACGACGGTTTTGCCGACGCCCGCGCCGCCAAACGCTCCGACCTTGCCGCCCTTGAGGAACGGGCTGATCAAATCCACGACCTTGATGCCGGTAACGAGCACCTGCGGCGAAGTGGATTGGTCCGCGAGGGTTGGGGCGAGACGATGAATCGGGTAACGCTTGTCGGAAACGATCGGCCCGCGCTCGTCCACGGGATCGCCGGTGACGTTGAGCACGCGGCCCATGACGCCGTCGCCAACGGGCATCGAGATCGGCCCACCGGTATCCAGAATCTCGTAACCGCGCTTGAGCCCTTCGGTCGAACTCATCGCCACGGCGCGCACCCAGCCATCACCGAGGTGTTGCTCGACTTCGAGCACGCGCTTGACCTTGCCCTCGCCGGGCACTTCGAACTCGACGGTCAGGGCGTTGTAGATGGCGGGGAGTTGATCCGGAAACTCCACATCCACGACCGGTCCGATGACTTGAACGATTTTGCCTTTGTTCATGAGAATTGCGTCAGGCCAGCGCCATTTGGGCGGAGGCGATTTCCAAAAGTTCCTTCGTGATCGACGACTGGCGCATCTTGTTGTATTGAAGCGTCAGGTCCTTCACCAATTGGTTGGCGTTTTCGGTAGCGTTCTTCATGGCCACCATCCGGGCGCTGTGCTCGCTGGCCTTGGCTTCGAGCATGACCTGGTACATCCGATAGTTCAGGTAGTGCGGCAGCAGCGCGCCCAGCACATGCTCCGCGCTCGGTTCGAAAAGAAACTCCGTCGCGCCCTTGAGCAATTGCCGCTCGATCTCCTCGCCGTGGTGGTCCGAACTCACGCCGCGAATTTCACTAATGGGCAACAGCGGCAACACTTCCGGACGCTGCGTCAGCGTCGAAACGAAGTTCGTGAACAGCACGTCCACGCGGTTGCAGTCGCCTTTGAGGAAACCTTCCTGGGCAAACTTCGAGAGGGCGCGGGCTTCGCTGAAAACGGGTGTGTCCTTGTAGCTAAACTCGGCCAGCAACGTCCGACGCGCACGCGCCAGGAACTGCGCCGCCTTGCGCCCGGCGGAGATGAACACCGTGGTGTCCTTGTCAAACTTCATCGCCTCGCGGAACAAGGTGCTGTTGAGCGCCCCACACAAACCCTTGTCCGTGCTGACGAGAATCACACAGCGCTTTCCGCCTTCGCGTTTCTCCATCAGCGGATGCGAGAAATCACCGGTGGCCGGGAGCAATTCCGCCAGCATGCGGTTCATGGCGGTGGCGTAGGGCCGGCCCGCAAGCGCCGATTGCTGCGCCTTGCGCATCTTCGACGCCGCCACCATCTGCATCGCCTTGGTGATCTGCGCGGTGCTCTTGACCGACTTGATACGCCGGCGTATGTCGCGGGAACTGGCCATGAAATGCTATTTTCTCAACGCCCTCACAGGCGGAACTTCCGATGCTTCTGAAGACTCGTGGCGAACATGAAAACCGATGGCGCGAGAGGGCGGGGCCATGATCTGCCGCAACGCGTCGAAAACGTGCTTCAACGACTTGTCGTG
This sequence comes from uncultured Verrucomicrobiota bacterium, assembly GCA_964371005.1. GTDB lineage: Bacteria > Verrucomicrobiota > Verrucomicrobiia > Limisphaerales > MWDV01 > MWDV01. The sequence goes on from CAYJNU010000133.1 coordinate 5,383, forward strand.
CCCATCCATCCGTGTCTCCAACTCGTCCATCCGCTTCGTCAGTTCCTTGTGCGTGAGGGCGAGTTCGCGCAACCTCACGAAAGCCCTGACAACCGCCACACTGGCTGCCACGGCAATTGGACTGTTCAGCACGCTCGCAAACATGATCGCGCCATGTTCCGTGAAGGCGATGGGCGCATAACGCAGACC
>CAYJNU010000133.1:5581-17776 GCA_964371005.1 uncultured Verrucomicrobiota bacterium
CGGTCGCAAATTGCGACCTCAAGTTTGCAAACTCTTGATGCGTAAGCTGAAAGGCAAAATCGCTCGGGAATCTGTCGCGGTTGCGTCGGAACTGCTCCTTCAGGCGCTTGGTCAATATCCCATAAACCCTCGCCAAGGCCGAATCCAGCATGACGCGCTGCCCTCGGACAGTCAGGATCAAGGAATCGATCCTTTCCGCCGGCGCGATTGCTGGTTCACTGGCCATATACATCTGTCTTCGAGTCGCTTTCTCGTTTGATATCACAAACTGTGACATCAAAACCCGCTGGTTATCGATACGTCTGCTTGAAGTCCGTCACCGCGGCCTTCAAGTCCGCCGCGGAGGCGTCACTCAGCGTCTTTTCTTTCACGATGCGGGCGAGCAACTCCGCCTTTCGCATCGCGAGCGCGTCCACGAGCTTCGCCTGGAAATCCTTGATCTTGTCCACGGCCACGTCGTCCATGTAACCGTTCTGGACGGCCCAAAGCACGGCGACCTGGTTTTCCACCGCGATCGGGTTGTACTGGTTCTGCTTGAACACCTCGACGATGCGCTTGCCCCGCTCGAGTTTGGCTTGCGTGGCAGCGTCGAGGTCCGAACCGAACTGCGCGAAGGCCGCCAACTCGCGGAACTGAGCCAACTCGCCCTTAATGCGACCGGCGACCTGTTTCATCGCCTTGATCTGCGCCGACGAACCGACGCGCGACACGGACAAGCCAACCGAAATCGCCGGGCGAACGCCCTGATAGAACAAGTCCGTTTCGAGATAAATCTGCCCGTCGGTGATCGAAATCACGTTCGTCGGAATGTAGGCCGAGACGTCGCCGAGCTGAGTCTCGATGATGGGCAGTGCGGTCAATGAGCCGTCACCCTCCTTCTCGCTCAGGCGCGCGGCACGTTCCAGCAAGCGGCTGTGCAGGTAAAACACGTCGCCTGGATACGCCTCACGACCGGACGGACGCTTGAGGACGAGCGAAACCTGGCGATAGGCCACGGCGTGCTTGGAGAGATCGTCGTAGATGATCAGCGCATCCATGCCATTGTCCATGAACCATTCGCCCATCGCGGTGCCGGCGAACGGCGCGAGGTACTGGTTCGTGGCCGAGTCTGCCGCCGATGCTACCACGATGATCGTGTAAGGCATCGCACCGGCTTCCTCCAGCACGCTTATGACGCGAGCAATATTCGACTGCTTCTGGCCGACCGCGACGTAGATGCTGTAGAGCGGACGATAGGACTTGTCACCCGCCTCCGCCGCCGCTTTGTTCAGCCGCGCGTTGCTGATGATCGTGTCAATGCCGATGGTCGTCTTGCCCGTGGAGCGATCACCGATGATCAATTCGCGCTGGCCGCGTCCGATGGGGATCATCGCGTCGATCGCCATGATGCCCGTCTGCACCGGCTGGCTGACCGAACGGCGCTTGATGATGCCCGGCGCGATCTTCTCCACTGGATAAAACGCCTCGTTCCTGATTGGGCCTTTGTCGTCGAGCGGACGCCCGAGCGTGTCCACCACTCGACCGAGCAACGCCTTGCCCGCCGGGACTTGCAGCACCTTGCCTGTCGTGCGGACTTCGTGACCCTCGCTGATGCTCGTGAAGTCGCCGAGGAGGATCGCGCCAACTTCGGTTTCCTCAAGGTTCAGGGCGATGCCCATGACACCGTTGCCGAAGTCGAGCATTTCGTTGAGCATGGCGTCGGTCAGGCCCTCGATGCGGGCCACGCCGTCGCCACATTCGCGCACGGTGCCGACGTTCTGCTTCGCCGCTGCCGTCTTCACGCCCGCGATCTGGGCCTCAATCTCTTGAAGTAAGTTGCTCATACATAAATACCGTCTTCAGCCGCAACAGAACGCAAGGAGTGCAGAGAAACCTCTTTCGTGTTCTTTGTGCTCTCTCGCGGCCATTTTAAAAACTCTCCGCCAGCGTGTTCAACCGTCCCCGCACGCTGCCGTCATACACGTCGCTCCCCACTTTGATGCGCATGCCTCCGATCAGACCGGGATCCTGCTGGAAGGCGAACGTCAATCCCGCCCCGTAGAGCTGGGTCAGGCTCGACTGCACTCCACCCTGCTGGTCCGCTCCCAGTGGCAGGGCGCTTTCAATGCGGGCACTGCGGCGGTCCAGTTCCAGTCTCACCAACCGCTCAAAGTGAGTCAGGATTCCCAAATAGCCGCGCGGCTTGACGGCGATAACCTTCTGCATCGTCTCGCGAACCTTCGCCTCGGCCAGCAAACCGTTGACGAGGCAAGCGCGGAACAGCCGCTTCGCATCACGCCGGGCTTGCTTGGAGATTCTCATGGTCGAAATTCAGCAGACGAAATTGTGGCTAAGCGCCTAGCTGACTGTTGGTGTCCTCGATGAGGCGGCGCTGGTCGTCGGGCGTCAAAACCTTGCCCGTGACAGCGGCGGTCGTTTGCACCACGAGCCGTCCAACTTCGCGTTTGAGTTCGATCAACATCCGCGCGTGATCCTGGGCGGAGGCTTCGCGGGCTTTGGCGACAATCTGCTCGGCGGCCGCCACCGCGCGCTGGGTTTCCTGCGCCTGCACGCGCGCCGCGGCTTCGCGCGCTTGTTCGATCAGCTTGTTCGCCTGATCGTTGGCCTGGTTCAAAACCTCCAGCCGTTTGACTTCGGTGGCGGCGAGTTCCGCCTTGATCTTGTCGGCGTTCGTGACGCTCTCCGCCACCTTGTCGCGGCGCAGTTCGAGCATCTTGAGCACCGGCTTGTAGGCCCACTTCCAGAGCACGAACATCACAATGGCGAAGTTGATCGTCTGCGCGATCAGCTTCGGCCACTGGATACCGAGAGTTCGGAGCGTCTCGTCCATAACTCAACGCCTAGGTGCGATTCACGACGAAGTAAATCAAGATCGCCAGACCTTCGGCCAGCGCCATGCCGATCAGCGCCGTGGTGAAGACTTTTCCGAACGCGCCCGGGTTGCGGCCGATGGCTTCCGAGGCTTTCGCGGCGGCCATGCCGACGCCCAGGGCGGCGCCCATGCCAACCAGGCCGATGGATAGGTTGCCTGTCAGTTCTGCGAGCATCATATGTTTTCTTTGTTTCTGTGTTGGTGTTGCCACAGCCGCCCCCGCTTGAGCAGGGTCGCGACTGCAAATTCTAGTGCGGCGCTTCTTTTCCGTGGGGTTCGTCTTCCGAGTGGGAACACAACGTCCCAATAAACGCGATGGACAACAGGGTGAACACCAGCGCCTGAACGACGGCGACCAGGATCTCCAGGAAATAGAACGGCAGCGCGCCAATCCCGAACGGTGAATTGGTCAGCATGATCGTCAGCACGCTTTCGCCGCCGTAGATGTTGCCGTAAAGACGCATGGCCAACGCCACCGGGCGGATGCAGATCGAGATCACCTCAATCATCCCGATGAAGATGAAAATCAACGCCATCGGGATAACGATCCAGCCCTTCATGCCGCCCTTGACGCCAAAGATGTGTTTCACCAAACCGATCGGGCCATTGTAGCGGAACGCCCAGTAGGTGCTCATGATGAAGAACACCGCCGACATGGCGACCGTCATGTTGGCGTCCGCCGTGGGTGGACGGAACAACGGAACATCAGCGTGCCGGACCCCAAGCGGCACACCAGACGGGCTTCCCCAGCCGATGCTGCCCACGCCCGGCAGCAACCCCATCAGGTTGGAAATGACGATGAACAGGAAGAAGGTTGCGCAAAGCGGAAAGACCCAGCGGGCCACTTTCGGCTCGAGCAGACCTTTGGTCAGGTCCTCCAATCCTTCCACCGCCGCTTCCACAATGTTCTGCGATCCTGACGGAATCTCGCGCATCTTCTTTGTCCCAGTGCGCACGATGACAAAGATCACCGCCGCAACGATCCAAGTGTAGATCATCGAGTTCGTCACCGGCAACGGGCCGATGTGGAACAAGGTGGGGGCGTCTGCCGTAACCGGAGGGCCGGCGTGGCCGCCATGCGCATCCGCCGCGCCGTGGGCTTCGACGGCAACGTCCTGCGCCACGGGCAAATCGTGTTCCGCTGCCAGCAAGCAGGACAGCGGCGCGACCGACAGCGCGAGAATCAGCAGTATGGTCTTAAACTTCTGCATCACAACCTGGGAAAAGCTGCACGGGCATTCACGATCCTCAACTGCAGCCCTTGCTTCCGCCGGAAGCGCGTGGAAGGTGTACCAAAGATCCGGCCGTCACAAGTTTTTTCCGCCGGTTTTGCACCTCAAATCCTCTTGCGCTGTGCGACCTCATCGGGTCCCAGTGCGGCGCACGCGCTCGTGGCAACGGCGAAGGGCAACGCCGACAGGCGACGCTGGAAGCTCGGGCTCGCTGGAGGAAATTCCAGCGCGGCCTTGGGAAGAAGCCCAAACGCCGAGTTGCGACGGGGCCGATTTGGGCAATACTTGGCGGAAACAACTTAAGCCTTATGTCACTCGAATTTGAACTCCAGAAGTTCCCGAAAGCCATCACCCTCAAAGATGGCTCCAACATCACGCTGAGGCCGCTGCAGAAAAACGACGAGAAGGCGTTCCATGCCTTCTTCCTTGCCGTGCCGGAACCCGAGCGGATGTTCATCAAACATCGGGTCATGGACCGGGAGGTGATTGCCGACTGGTGCCGGAACATTGACCTGGGCCGAAACCTGCCGCTGCTCGCGCTGCTGGATGGGAAGATCGTCGCCGACGCCACCTTGCACCAGCACCTCGGCGGCTGGAAACGCCATATCGGACGCGTCAGCGTACTGGTACATCCGCAATTCCGTGGGCGAGGGCTGGCCCGGGCGCTAGTCAGCGCCATTGTGGAGGTCGCGCGAAATTGCGGCCTGGAGAAAGTGGAGGCGGAATTCATCGGCGAGCAGGAGGCGGCGATCAAGTTGTTCGCCCTGCTCGGCTTCGGCCAGCTTGTGCGCCTCCACGACCACGTCAAGGACATGCAATCCATCAAGCATGACTACGTGCTTATGGAGCTGGTGTTGAAGACCGACGAAGAATACGCCGGCGCGGCCTGATGTCAGGTTGGGCCGGCGGGCCAGGAATGGACACTCGGTTCCGTCCTGTCCGCCGGGCTGCGTCGGCTCGCCACATCCGCTATTGAAGCATGATTCCCGAGGTCTGCCCCAACTGTGGCGCCGAGGTGCCGCGCGGCGCCAAGGCCTGCCCGGAATGCGGCTCGGACGAATCCACCGGCTGGTCCGATGATGCGCGCTACAGCAACCTGGACTTGCCCGACGACAACTTCGACTATGGCGATTTTGTGAAGCGCGAGTTTGGTGGCGACCGCCAGCCGGCGCTCCCTCGCGGCATAAGCTGGTTTTGGTGGCTGGTGGCCCTGCTCCTCCTGGCAGGTTTCCTGGCGATGTTCGTTTTTTGAGGCTTCTCCGCTCCGGTCGCGTTCGGTTGCGGACCTTTTTCAAGAAATCGCTTCCTTTACGTCTGCTGACGGTGTTTCCTGTCTTCCTCTGAACCGCCACCGGGAGCGGTGGCACAAGTTGGATCCATATGAAGAAGACAAACCGAGCGTTGAATGCGGTCAGCCGAAGATCATTTTTCAAACGGGCTGGAGTACTGGCGGGCGGGATCATTGCCGCGCCAACCTTCATTCCTGCAAAAGCCTTGGGCCGTGACGGCGCGGTGGCTCCGAGTGAGCGCATCGTGCTGGGGGCAATTGGCATCGGCGGGCGCGGCAGCTATGTGCTGAGCTGTTTCCTGCCGGAGCCGAGCGTGCAGTTCGTCGCGATTTGCGAGGTGAAGGCGGAACGCCGGCTGGCGGTGAAAAAGAAGGCGGACGAGTTCTACGGCAACCAGGATTGCGCCATGTATCGCGATTTACGCGAGTTGCTGGCACGCTCGGACATTGACGCGGTGCTCATCGCCACCGGGCCGAACTGGCATGCCACGGCCTCGATCCTCGCCGCCAACGCGGGCAAGGATGTGTATTGCGAGAAACCCTGCACGAAGAATATCAAACAAAGCCTCGCCCTGGCCCAGACGTTCCGTCGGACTGGTCGCGTGTTCCAGGCCGGCACGCAGCGGCGCAGTCTGCCGAATTTTGCGCTCGCGGCCGAACTGGCGCAGCGCGGCAAGCTGGGCAAGCTCCACACGCTCCACGCGCACCCGGCCGGCTTGAAGTCGGAAATGAGCGGCTGGCTTCCCGCCGAGACCGAACCGGACAAGGAGCAGGTGGACTGGGATACATACCTCGGCCCGGCCGCTTGGCGTCCGTTCAACAAGCGCCTCCTCGACGGCTTCAACTTCGAGAAGGGCGGCGGGTTCATGGGCGCCTTTGGCGGCGGCGGCTGTCTCGAATGGGGCTCGCATTGCGTGGACCTCTGTCAATGGGCCGGCAGTTACGACAACACTACGGCCGTGGAATACTGGCCGGAGGGCAACGAGTTGCACGCGCGTTACGCCAACGGCGTGAAGTTGATCCTGCGCAACGACGGCTGGCTCCCGCTGGGCTCGTGCCCCGTGCGCTATGAAGGCGAAACCGGTTGGGTGGAGACCGGCGACAACGGCGAGATGGCCGCCAGCCCCGCGGGATTGATCGCCGGACCGCGCCCCAGAATCGCCGGTTACCCGGCCAATTTCCACGTGCGCGACTTCCTGGCATGTGTGCGGTCACGGGGGCAGACCCGCGCAAACGCTGACGCGGCCTGCTGGTCACACATCACCTGCCACGCTGCGAACATCGCTTTGTTCCTGAACCGCCGGGTCCAGTTCGATCCCGTGAAATGCGAGTTCATCGGCGACGAGGAGGCGAACCGGCTGTGCTCGGAGGCGCTCCGCGAACCATGGAGAATCTGAATTGGCCACGCTGAAGGAAACCAACATGAACGCAATCGGGAATATGAAACTGAGATTCTACTGCCTCGCAGCGTGCGTGGCTTTCGCCGCCCTCGCCTGGACCGCCGTCGCTCAATCCTCTTCCTCGGACAAGGCGCGCGAAGCCTTGAGCGTGATTCAATCGGCCGCACCGCCGCAGGAAAAGGCGCTCGCCTGCAAACGACTCGCCGTCTATGGCTCGGCTGACGCCGTCCCGGCGCTGGCACAACTCTTGACCGATGAACATCTGGCTTCCTGGGCGCGCATTGCACTGGAGGTCATCCCCGGTCCGGCCGCCGATGAGGCGCTACGCACGGCACTGGGCAAGGTGCAGGGCAAACTGCTCGTCGGGGTGATCAATTCGATTGCCGTTCGCGCGGACGCGAAAGCCGTGACGCCGCTGGCCGCCAAGCTGGGCGCTGCCGACGCGGAAGTCGCTTCCGCCGCCGCTGTGGCCTTGGGGCATATTGGCGGTGATGCCGCCGTCAAGCTGCTGAAGGGCGCGCTCACCAAATCCTCGGCCGCCGTGCGTTCGGCGGCAGCGCAGGGCTGCATTCTGTGTGCGGAACGTGACCTCGCCGCCGGAAAGGCCGCCCAAGCCGCCGAGTTGTACGACACCGTTCGCAAAACTGACCTTCCCAAGCAGCGGATTCTCGAAGCCACACGGGGGGCCATCCTCGCCCGGCAGGCGAAGGGTTTGCCGCTGTTGTTGGAGGCCCTGCGCTCGCCGGACCAAGCCTTGTTCGGCATCGGACTGCGCACCGCGCGCGAGTTACCGGGCCGCGCCGTGACCGACGCGCTGGTGGCCGAGTTGGGCAAGACCGATCCGAGCCGGCAAGGTTCGATGCTGCTCGCGTTGGCGGATCGCACGGACGACTCGGTGGTGCCGGCCATCCTGAATTTTGCTCGGAGTGGTTCGAAGAATCTGCGTTTGGTGGCGATCGAAGTCTTGGTGCGGCAAGGCGATCTGGCTTGCGTGCCCGTGTTGCTCGACACGATTGCTGAGACCGACGTCGAATTGGCCCAGGCGGCGACAACATCGCTGGCCGGGCTGCCCGGCGACGACGTGGACAACCAACTCGTGGCCCGTTTGCCGCAAGTTTCCGGCAAGACGCGGCGCGTGTTGCTGGAACTGGCCGGCAAACGCAACGTGGCCGCTGCCGTGCCGGAACTGGTCAAGGCCAGCGGCGATGCCGATGCAGCGATCCGCAAGGCTGCGATCAAAGCCTTGGGAGAAACGGTCGGCCTCGCCGCTTTGCCTGCGCTGACGGACCTGTTGGCCAAGACGAAATCCGACGACGAGCTTTCGGAGGTCGAGGCCGCGCTGGAATCCGCCTGCACGCGTATCCCCGACAAGGCGGCCTGCGCCGCTCAATTGCTGGCGCGCCTCCCGGCTGGCTCAACACCGGTCAAGTGCGCCTTGCTTCGCGTTCTCGGAACGGTGAGCACCACCGATGCTCTGGGGGCGGTGAAATCCGCGCTCGCCAGTTCCGACAGTGCGATCCGCGACACGGCCGTTCGCGTCTTGGCGGACTGGCCGGACTCCCCTGCCCTGCCGGCGCTGCTGGACGTGGTTCGCACCACGAAAGACGAGAGCCATCGTTTCCTCGCGCTGCGCGGTTGCGTGCGTTTGCTCAACCTCGGCGAGCAGCCGGCGCCTCAGGCCGTGAAGACTTATGGCGAACTGCTGGCCGGGACGCAGCGGGCTGATGATCGCAAGGTGCTGCTGTCTGGCCTCGCCAATGTCGCCGACCCCGGCGCGCTCAAGTTGGTGGAACCGTTCGTGGGCGATGCTCAGGTTCAGGCCGAAGCGGAGTTGGCCCTGCTGAGCATTGCCAGCGGCATCTCCGGACTCGCTCCCGCCGACGCGAAGGCCGCCGCGACCCGGCTCAAAGCTGAGTCGAAGAGCCAGGCCACGCGCGATCGCGCCGCGAAGCTTCTCGCCCAAATGGAACAGTCGGAGGACTTCATCACGGCTTGGCAGATTTCCGGTCCCTACACCAAACCGGTATCCGGCCAGTCTATCTTCGACTCCGCCTTCGAGCCGGAACAACCCGCGGGCAAGGCCGCTTGGAAACTGGCACCGGTCACCGTCAAGGCCGGTCGCCCTGGCATTGTGGACCTGCTCGCCGCCCTGGGAGGCGAAAACCGCGCCGGTTACGCGCGCGTGTGGGTTTACTCCGCCAAGCAACAGGCGGCCCGCGTCCAGTTGGGCACGGATGACGGCCACAAGCTCTGGCTGAACGGCAAACTAATCAGCCAGGCGAACCGTGGCGGCGCCGCCGTGGCGGACGAGTTCAAAGCAAAGGTCGAACTGCGATCCGGCTGGAACGCGCTGTTGATCAAAGTCACGCAGGACACCGGTCCGTGGGAGTTTTGCCTGCGAATCCGGGATGCCTCCGGCGGAAAGCTCGAGGGGCTGCGCGTGCAGCCGGTCCCGCCGCAGGAGTGAACCACCAACGCTCGGGGCACGTGAGAATCAGTTCCACTGCCCGGTCAGCGTGAACGCTGCCCAGAAGTAGGGATTCGTGAAATCCTCCGAGCGCAGGAGGGATAACTGCGCTTCCCTCCATGCTCTCGCCCGCGGTTCGCCCGCCCGCCAGCGACGCATGAACTCGGTCATCAACCGGCTCGTGGCCTTGTCGCTCACCTTCCAGTGGCTGGCCAGCACCGTTTCCGCTCCGGCAATGCGAAATGCCCGGCGCAACGAGATCACGCCCTCGCCGATCTTCACCTCGCCCGTGCCGCTGTCGCACGCGCTCAGGATGACCAGTTCCGTTCCCTGCAAATTCAGCAGCGCCGCCTCCAGGCCCGTGAGCAAGCCGTCTTCCTCCTCAAGCCTCGTAGCAGCCGACGTGAGGAGGCTCTGACTTCCTGGTTGAGGGTTAATCGTCGAGGGTTGAGGGCTTGATTTCAGAGCCTCGTCACCTCGGCTGCTACGGCTGACCAGGTTCGTCGCGTGATTCGCCCCGGCCAGCGCAATGCCGCAACGCACCAACGGGTTCTCCCAATCGTCAAACCGCGGACCACGCGGACCACGCGAAAAAGACCCTGCCCCAGCCCCGCCCGCGGAGAACCCCAATGGGATTTCGCGTATTCCGCGTGTTTCGCGGTTCATCTCCTGATCGGAGAGGTAGAACCCGTGTGTGGCGAGATGCAGCACGCGCGGCGATTGCACCGCCTTCAACTCCGCCTCCCGCGCTTCCGGGCCAAGCTTCAGCGTGGCTTCCGTGCCCAACAACCGAGCAACATTCGTCGCCTCCACTTCCGAACCCGGCAAGGGCAGGAATTTGATGCCGTTGTACGAACGGCTCAATGACCGCGTAGCAGCCGACGTGAGGAGGCTCACTTCAATTTCGGATTCCGGCTTTCCGCGTTTGGATTTGTCGGTTAGAGCCTCCTCACGTCGGCTGCTACGAAGATCGAGGTCAAAATCCGGGTTGCCCATGACCAGCGACTTTGAACCGCCCTCTACCGACTTCGCACTTCGGACTTCGGACTTCGCACTTGCCACACGCACCACTTCCCGCCCGCTGGTCACGTAGCTGATGGTCTTTTCCTCCAGCAGAAACTTGTTGCCGACGGGCAGCATCTCGAACGGCAGCCGGCTCAATTGCCCGTCCGGGCAGACGATGAGATGCGAGACGTTGGTGAAATGCTGGGCGAGCGGGGCATACACCAACTGGCTCAACCGCTGCAAGGCCGGCGCCAAATCCTTGGCGGCAAACTGCCCGGCGGACATGCGTTTGCAGACCATCTCGACGGCTTCATTGATGGGCGCGGCCTCGCCCAAGTCCACGCGCTCGACCACGAGGTTGGTCGAATCCTTGGCCAGCGGAAATGTCAAATACGCGGCGTAGCGGGGCGCCTTCCACTCGCCCGCTTTCGTTGTGAAATCAAAACCGCGGTACTGAATGACATCTATGAAAGCGGCGTCTGCCTGCAAAGCACTCGCAAGATTTGAAAGCGACAGATTCCGCTCTGCGACCGCCTGCCCTACGAGACCATTCTTCTCGGAAATCTTCGCGGTAATTCGCGTCAATTCGCCTTGCAGTCGCTGGCGGGTCGCTTCGCGCTGAATGGAGTCCACTGTCCGTTCCGATAGGCGCAGCAATTGAACTTGAATCGCCTGATGTTCTTCGCGCAACTCTTGCGTCGTGGTACGCTGATCCGCCTCCAATGCGGCTCTTGTCGTCTCGACCTCCTCAAGCAGGGCCTTGTTCAACGCCAGTTGCTCCGCGCCATAGATTTGCGAGGCAAGCAGCCCCTTCGCCAAACCTGTAGCGCAAACCGCATGAAAATACTCCACGTCAGCAAACCGGCGTTGGGCTGTCCGTGCAGCTTCAGCGCTTGACCCCATCGAAAACTCTTGCGCAAAGTAAACACGTTGCCGCCTGAATTTCTCGGAAAACAGCCCAAGCCCTCGATCCCAGTCGCCCAGGCCGAGGTAACGTATGGCTAGGTTTTCCATCGTCCGTGTTGTTTGGGGATGGGACCTCCCGAGCGTTTTCTCACGTATCATCAGGCTCCGGTGCAGGAGCCGCAGCGCGAGAATTGAATTCTCTTGGTCGTCATAAAGGCTGGCGAGGTTGACGAGGCACATTGCAACTTCAGGGTGCTCTGTACCGAGGACTTTTTCCATGATGCCCAAAGTTTGGTGGTACAGCTCCAAGGCTTTCGAGTAGTCCCGCACTTCGCAGAAAAGCGCTGCCAAATTATTCAGGCTGTATGCGACACTGAGGTGTTCACGGCCGAAGATTGTTTCCCTGATTGCCAAAGCCCGCTGGCAGAGAGCGAGTGCTTTCGCATGATCTCCTTCAGCCCGATAGCACTCAGCCAAATTGCTGAGGCCAGTAGCCACGTCTGGATGATCGGGGCCGAAAACCGCTTCGGAAATTGCTAGACTCCTCAACTGCAAATCCAAGGCTTTCGCGTGATCGTCTTGATTTTGATAAAATGATGACAAGTTGTGAAGACTCACCGCCACATCGGGATGGTTCGTGCCGAATACCTTCTCCCGAATGCTCAAGCTTCGCTCGTACATGGCTAAGGCTCCGGCATAACGCCCTTGGTCACAATAAAGCCCAGCCAGATTATTAAGGCATGTAGCTACCGATGGGTGATCTTGTCCTAGCGCCTTTTCGGCAATCGCCAGGCTCCGTTGAGACAACGTGACGGCCCGTGAATAGTCTCCTTGGTCCCGGTACAGTGTGGCGAGGTTGTTAAGCGCCCCGGCTACCTTTGGATGATCTGGGCCGTAGACCGTTTCGTCAATCGTCACACTACGTTGCCGAAACGCCAAGGCGATTGAATAGTCACCTTGCAGTGCGGAAAGGGATCGGTGTTGAGTTTTGCAGGCTATAATTTCGCATAGAGGAGCTTGAGGCG